>JAPOIJ010000005.1 GCA_029979005.1 Planctomycetota bacterium
ATTCCGCCTCGCCTTCCGCGTAAGTGACATAATCCATGTCCATCATTCGATCACGCTTAACAGGGTCGGCTTCCACGGCTTCTATCAGGCGATCCATCCCTATGCCTTCGCGAGCGCTAAAACCGAACGCTTTGACATTTTCAAATCGACGCCGCACAAGTCCAAGCAACTCCTCTTGGACTTCCTCGGTTAGACTGTCGATCTTATTGATCGCAATTGAATCTGCTTCTTCGAGTTGCTTAAGAAAAATGTACTCGGCTTTGGGGGAAAACCCTTTCCCTTGACTGGCCGAAAGTATTTTTCGTCCGTGACTTGGTTTTAGCAGTACCACCAACGGTCCCATCTCGAAACGATCTCCAAACAACTCACGCATCGGTTGAATGACAGTCGCAACGAGGTCAGTACAACTTCCCACCGGTTCAGCAATTACGATATCCGGTGTTTTTTCTTCGGAAAGTGTCCCTACCGTAGAAATTAAATCATCAAATTTGCAACAAAAACACGCACCGGGCACCTCACCTACCTGAAACCCCTTAGCTCTCAGGGTTTGCGTATCTACCAAATCGTACGCCTGATCATTGGTAACGAGGGCAACATTAAGTCCCTGTTGGACGTAATGAGCGGCCAAACGACCAATCGTGGTCGTCTTGCCGGCCCCGAGAAATCCGCCGATCATGATAAAACGAATAGGTTTCATTTTAATTTCCGATGTGCTGCCGGTTAAAAACGCGATTATACTTTATAATAGAAAAATGACAGTACTCGATGAGCGAACTTCATCAAGATGTCTCAAACCGTTCAATTGTGTACAACTCAACAATCTAATTCCTTTGTGGTGACAAGTTGACCAAAGTAATGCTTGCGATCGATGGCGGCCCTCCTTCGGTGGATTCCGCGCCATTTCAGTGGCCTTTCGCTAATGAAGCGATTCGCAATGCTGTATCTGAAGCGATGAGCGATGGCTCGTGGGGCCAATACGATGGACGTTGGACGCAAAACCTCATCGAGCTATTGAAGCAGAACTTCCAATCAAAGGAAGCCATGCTTTGCTCCAGCGGAACTATCGCCGTGGAATTAGCGCTTCGTGGTGCTGGGGTTCAAGCCGACTCGGAAGTCGTTCTGGCAGGCTATGATTTCCCTGGAAACTTTCGTGCGATCGAAGCAATCGGTGCCCGACCTGTGCTCGTCGACGTGGTTCCCAACGGATGGGTGTTGAGTGCAGAGCAATTGTCAGACGCATTAACTCCGCAGACATCCGCGGTGATTGTCTCGCATCTCCACGGGCAGGTCGCCGACCTTGAACAAATCCAGGCAGTCATTCGCGATTATAATCTCAGCGGTGAGCGACAAGTCATCCTTGTTGAAGACGCGTGCCAAGTCCCCGGCGGATCGCTTCACGGAAAACCTCTGGGAAGCTGGGGGGATGTTTCCGCACTTAGCTTTGGGGGTAGTAAACTCCTTTCTGCGGGACGAGGCGGAGCAATCCTGACGGACCACTCTGACATTCTTCAGAGAGCAAAAATCTTTGCTCAACGTGGCAATGATGCATTCCCAATGTGCCAACTACAAGCTGCGACACTGTGCCCTCAATTTGACACGCTGCCTGATATGACCGAAGTACGTCATCAAAATGCCACACAATTAATCGATTCCATTTCGTCACTGGACGAACTAGTCGGACTGCATCAAATCGTCGACGGAGCCACCCCTGCCTACTACAAAGTTCCCTGGCTCTTAAAAGACAGAACACCGGGTTGGTCAAGATCCGAATTAGTCGGCGCTCTTAAAGCTGAAGGACTTCCCATCGGTGAAGGCTTTCGGGGCTTCCTGAGACGTTCCCCACGCCGCTGCCGGAAAACCGGAACATTGGTAAATTGCCAAATTGCCAGCCAGCAAACGATTGTCCTTCACCATCCAGTCCTTCTTGAGCCCGAAGAAACTCTTAAGCTCGTCGCTGACGCCATTCACAAGGTCGTTACCAATTCACGATAAGATTGAGCATATGACCGATTCCCCAACTGCCGCCGTATCTGGCCGTACTCGCGACGCCCTTGCCCTTGTTTTCGCCATCACCTTTCCGACCCTGGTTACTCTGGTTTATTTCGAGTGGCTCGAGGAGGCCAACGCTCAATTCCAACAAATCGCCTTTGCGATCGGAAAAATAATTCAATTTGGATTCCCTGTCGTCTGGGTTTGGCTGTGGTATCGCAAGCGACTTCGCACTTTTTCGCCATTTGCAAAGGACACACCCGAGAAAGTTAGCGAGCCTGCCGAACATCACTGGGCATCCAAGCACGCCAACGGAATTGGCGTCGGCTTCGGGCTCTTAGTCGTCATTGCCATGTTCGGTCTTTATTTATTCCTGATTAAAGGGACAGCGCTGGGTGACCAGCTTTCTATCCTTGTCCAGGAAAAAGTCATCGACATGGGAATCAAAAACTACTGGCAATATCTGGCACTTGGAATTTTCTATGCCCTTTGCCATTCGTTTCTTGAAGAATACTACTGGCGTTGGTTTGTATTCGACCTGTTGAAAAAATTCGTGCGCCCAGAATTTGCAATGATCATTTCAGGCCTTGGATTTATGGCTCATCATGTTGTACTACTAGGCGCATTTTTCGCTTGGTCGAGCTCCACGTATTTACTTTCAATTTGCATTGCAATTGGCGGTGTATTCTGGGCTTGGCAATACGAAAAAACAGATCGTCTCATGGCCCCGTGGCTTAGCCACATGATCGTGGATGCCGGAATCTTTTCTCTCGGCTATCTGATCGTCCAATCGATTCTGACCTAAACGTTACCTGAAACTGTCGGCCGCTTAACTACCACTGCTCCTTGAGAGACTGGCATAACAAATTTCTATTTACGGCTGAATAAAGAGTGCCCGCTTTTGATTGGGAAGCGAGTAATCAAATCCACAAGTTAAAAACATCTCGTCAGACGCCGAGATTGCCATCAATTCTTTAACTTTCTCTTCGCGAGCCCGCTCGACGCAGCGTTGAACTAAAATTCTCCCCAAACCTTGGCGTCGATAGTCCATATCGACAGCGAGGCACTGGATTTCGGCCAGTTTTTTAGAATAAATCTCGAGCGCACAGAATGCCACAATCTGTCCGTTAGCTACCGCCTTAAAGGCATGTTTCAACAAGAGCTCCAACTCAAGAGACGTCCGTCTCAACAATTGACGGTCGTCCAAATAGGGCTCAAGAAAAGACTGCACTTCACGTAATTCATCCGAACAAACGGCCACGACCTCAACTTCGCTCTTCTCCATAGTTCACGCTCTTTTCCGATCTATTTGCCGCAGCACCAGTGGCGAATCATCTTGGCATACATATCGGTGCCAAGAGAAAGTTGCTCCAATGAAATCCATTCATTTATCGTATGCGCCTGCTCAATACTCCCGGGACCGAAAACAATCTTATCCTCTATCTCGGAAAACACTCCGCCATCGGTTCCATAGGAAACAGTTTTTGATTTGGGGCGATGAGCCAGTTTCAATGAATCTTGCACAAAATCCGATCCCGGACTCGCAAAAAAAGTATTCCCCCAATGGTTGATTCGGACTTTGACGTCATGCCTTTCACCCGCCTGACGCACTCTCGTCAACAGCGGTTCGACATCAATTCCGGGCATGGGGCGAAGATACATCCGGCAAATCGTTTTGCCGGCAGTAACATTTAAAGCCGGGGAATCATCTTTGATATTGATATTCCAGCTAAGGGTCGGCGGATCGAACATATCATTCTGCCACTTTAGTTCAGTTTCCACCTCGTCATGGATTGCTTTCATCTCTTGTAGAAATGGGATCATGCACAAATTTGCGCTCACATTTTTTCGGCTACTCGAGTGGCCTGCAACGCCCTTTGCGGTCGCTTTAATTTCCACCGACCCCTTGTGAGCGTGGACTACCTCGAGATTGGTTGGCTCCCCAACAATTCCCTTCGTCCCGTTTTCGACAATCTCGCGATAGAGTTGGCTCTCTTCAACGACGCACCTTGCTCCGTGGAAACCGACCTCCTCATCTGCAGTAACAACAAAATAGAGTGGAGCATTTAAATCATCCCACGCAACCGTTTGAGCCGCCGTCAACATGCAAGCGATCGACCCTTTCATATCGCAGCTTCCCCGACCATAAAGACGTTCGCGAGCGACCGCGGGCTCAAATGGCCCGAACTTTGGACTGAACCACTTCTCCGCGGGAACAACATCGGAATGGCTGAAGTAGGCCAAGCCCCCAACCCCTGCTCCTTTTTTAGCTACCAGGTTTACTTTTAGCGCATTGTTTTTGTCTCGATACTCAGTCTTTTCAACAACAAACCCGTGTTTCGTAAGCTTCATCTCAAGATATTTACTGACCAAAGCATTTGACAAATGACTCGTCGAATCGAAACTTACTAATCGCTTGGCGTATCGAAGTGCTTTCACGTTAGACTCGTATTGGTAAATGAGGGAGGCAGGTGGGCTATTCGCTATGACTGAATACATTTCCCGTTCAATCTCAGCTAAGCAATTATATACAAAACGCCTGCCGTTCGCGGCAAAATCCTCTATGATTAGGCAAGGGAATCTTAAAATTCAAACAAACTGGCTTTCGTATTCCTTCCGCCTGAAACAATTCAGGTTAGCCAAAAGATTCCGAACCGCACCAAACGAATTCGCTAAAACAGCTCGCCCTACTACCTTACGCCCAAACTGATTTATTCATTCCACGCAATCACGTCGACGCTATGGCCTCCGATAACATTCATTTTGTAACAGGCCGACTTGCCGAACCAGCGCTGCGTCACTTACTTCCGGAACTCTCCAAAAAAGTTGGCTTTGACTATTCGATCCAGGTAATGCCAATAACCGTTGCCGCTTTGATGACTCCTTCCTGGATTGCAGCGAGGATCGAAATCCCTTCTCAAGCAACCAAGATCATCGTCCCCGGTCATTGTCATGGAGACCTTTCACCCCTTCATGAAAAAACTGAATTACCCATTGAGCAAGGTCCCAAAGACCTCCGGCGCCTTGCCGAACATTTTGGACAAACCGCCGATCGTTCCGATTACGGCAATTGGGACACAGAGATCATTGCTGAGATTAATCACGCCCCGCGGCTAACCATCGAACAAATTGTTCGGACAGCCAATGACTTAAAAAAGGATGGAGCGACCCTGATCGATGTCGGCTGCGAGCCCAATTCGACCTGGAATTCAGTTGGCCAGTGCGTCGCCGCATTGCAGTCAGAAGGACACCGCTGTTCAATCGACAGTTTGAATCCCAAGGAAATCGGTCCGGCAGTTGAGGCCGGTGCTGAATTAGTGTTGTCGGTCAATTCTTCGAATCGTCAACATGCCCCCCATTGGAATTGCGAGGTCGTCGTTATCCCTGATAACATTCGAGACATCCATTCGATGGAAAACACCATGGAATTTTTGGAGCAGCAAAAAGTTCCCTTTCGAATCGACCCGATTCTTGAACCGATTGGTCTAGGGTTTACTGATAGCCTCGCACGATACATGCAAGCCCGGCGTCGCTGGCCCCATGTCGAGATGATGATGGGAATTGGCAACATCACGGAATTGACCGATGTCGACTCTGCTGGGATCAACGTGCTCTTATTGGCAATTTGCCAAGAGTTAAAGATTCGCAGTATCCTCACGACGCAGGTTATTAATTGGGCGCGAAGCAGCGTCCGGGAATGCGATCTTGCTCGCCGCCTCGTCCATTATGCCGTGAATCAGTCGATTCCACCCAAACATCTAACCAATCAACTGGTTCTTCTGCGAGATGAAAAATTATTTGAATTCGGCTCCGAACAAATCAAAGCATTAGCATCGCAAATTAAAGATAATAATTACCGAATCATTTCCGAATCGGATGAGATTCATTTACTTGGCAGCCGAAAACATTTTCATAACGCTGATCCGTTTTTAGTTTTCGACCAACTCATGGCTTCCGCTCCGACTAATGTCGACGCTTCGCACGCGTTTTATTTGGGCTATGAAATGTGCAAAGCCATGACGGCGATGCAACTGGGCAAACAATATACGCAAGACGAAGCGCTTGACTGGGGCTTCCTCACCCAGCCGGAAACTGATCGCCACCGATTAAAAAAGAGGCGAACGGATCGTACGCAACCGCCTCCTCCGAAATCCGAATCTTAGAAATCCCGGACAAAAAACAAATGCAAACGAACAACGAGAGGCAATTCGTTCACCTAGTTTAAGTCGAGCCTTTAAATGAGTAACTCCGAGAGAGATCCCATCTCTTCCGACCACCCCCAAGAAATCAACCGCCTTCGTATAACGACTGCATTTCACGAAGCCGGACATGCGGTGATGGCTCAAATCGTTGGTCGTCCAATTGAAAAAGTATCGATTTCACCGGCTCATCTGCAATCTGGAGGGATGCGACTGGGGGTCTGCAAATTACAAAAAGGAAGAAAAAAGTCATCCAAAGACGCCCTCGAAGATGAAGTCATGATTTTATTTGCCGGCATGGTCGCAGAGTCGCACCTGACCGGTGAATATTGCCGACAAGGGGCAGGGCAGGACCTCAGAATGATTCGCCGGCTGCTATTGAACCGCGGAGGTAGCGAACGCAGCCTGCAAAAATTGGAAAAAAGAATTCTTGAAAAGACACAACACATTCTCGACGCCCCAGCGTATTTAAATGCGATTCGAAAAATTGCGGAGAAATTGGTTGAAAATGAGTCTGTCAGTGGCCGACGCGTTCGGCAGCTCTTAGACGAGTCAATTGCCCACGAAGCGTAAATCACCCTCTTGCCTTTTAAGAGTGACTTAACGCTAATAAGAAAACGCTAATAAGAACCAAGCGACGCTACCACCAATCCGGAACTATTAAATTGACTTTTGAGCCCCTCGTAAAAGAACTCGTCCCCGCGCCCTCGGTCGACACATGCACGGCGAAACTTGCATCGCTGCCAGGTTGCCTACTGCTCGATAGTTCGATGAAAATTCTTAACGACGGCGAACAGCCGCTGGGGCGTTATTCGTTTTTAATGGCCGACCCGTTTCAAACCATTGAAATTCCTCGGGGTAGTGAACAACCATTTGCTGAAATAAGACAACTACTCGACCAATTTTCTTCACCGACCCTACCAGACCTGCCGCCAATGCAGGGAGGCCTTGCCGGATACTTCAGTTACGACCTGAACCAATCTATCGAGAGAATTGATACTGTAGTGCACGATGAGTTCCAACTTCCGGCCATCGTTTTAGCTGCCTACGACGTCGTTATCGCCTGGGATCATCAGCTCAACCGAACCTGGATAATTTCCCATGGCTTCCCTGAAAACAGTCCGGTAAATCAAAAACAACGAGCTCAAAAACGAATTGAGTTTTTCAGCAACCTTCTCATCAACCCAGAGCAAAGCGATGCCGACGATATTCCTTCCAATCTTTCTCGGGATTTTGCATTAGAAATTTCGCGCGCACTCAATGTTGATGGACCTAACGCACTGAAAAGTAATTTTTCCAAACAGAATTACATTGACACCGTGCAGAAGTGTATTGACTACATTTACGCGGGGGACGTGTTTCAAATTAATCTATCGCAGCGACTGCTGCATCCGGCTAATTGCGAATCACTTGAACTGTACAGACGTCTGAAGACCTGCAACCCGAGTCCATTCGGCGGCTATTTCGATATCAGCGGTATCACGGACTGCCCGGCACAAATAATAAGCGCATCTCCCGAACGTCTTTGCTCTGTCCGTGACCGAATGGTAGAAACGCGCCCCATCAAGGGCACTCGTCGACGCACCGGGCACCCCATGGTTGACATCCAAGCTCGAGAAGAATTGCTGTCCTCGGAAAAAGACCGTGCCGAGAACACAATGATCGTCGATCTCATGCGGAATGATCTTTCCATTGTTTGCGAACCGGATTCCGTCCGTGTCGGCCAGTTATGTGAACTGGAAGAGTATCAAAGCGTGCTTCATCTGGTCTCATCGGTTGAAGGAAAACTAAAACCAGCAAAGAGCCTGATCGATCTGGTCGCTGCCATTTTCCCCGGTGGTTCCATAACCGGCGCGCCGAAAGTCCGCGCCATGGAGATCATATCCGAACTGGAACCGTCGGCGCGGGGAGCCTACTGCGGCTCAATGGGTTATTTGGGGTTCGATGGAAGTGCCGATCTCAATATTCTGATTCGAACGATCACTGCGTCACAAGGGTGGTGGCAAATCCCCGTCGGTGGAGGAATCGTCAGCCACTCCATTCCACAAAAAGAATACGAAGAAACGTGGACCAAAGCCGCAGGCATGCTCAGAGCCGTTACAATGGATCAGGCTCCTGCCTAAATCTTTCGTTTCGATTGACGCAAACTCTTTAAAAATTCAGCTTCAAGACTCGTTTTCCATGATCCTCGTTATCGATAATTACGACAGTTTCGTTCACAACTTAGCGAGACATTTCCATCAACTAAAATGTGAAACGGAAGTCGTTCGTAATGACAAAATCACAACTCGGGAAATTGAGCAGATGTCTCCGGATGCGATTGTGCTCTCTCCGGGCCCATGCACTCCCGATGAAGCGGGATGTTCGCTTGAAATTGTGAGACATTTCCATAATCGCATTCCCATACTCGGGATTTGCCTGGGTCACCAAACGATCGTGAAGGCACTCGGCGGACACATTGTGATGGCAAATGAACCGGTCCATGGGCGACAAAGCCGAGTAATTCATGTTGGCAGTCCAATGTTCCTCGGAATCTCGGAAGAGTTTCATGCCGGCCGGTACCACTCGCTCATGGCTCAAATCCCCAGACTTCCCGAAGAACTTAGAGTGAGCGCGCGTTCCGACGACGGTACCATCATGGCCGTCGAACACAAAAACCATCCAGTCGTGGGACTCCAATTTCACCCGGAATCGATCCTAACGGACTGCGGTTACCAGCTGCTGTACAACTTCCTCAAACTCGCCAACCTCGTAAGTTCCGAATCATCAGAAGCATTTGTCAAACTTTGCGAATCCAATGAACTTGAAGAACTCTTACCCGTTACGACCATCCGATCTGATCGACTTTCCACAGCTGTCGCAGACAAGCCTTATCTTGGAGGCACTACGGAATGATTCTCGAATCAATCGTAACGACAATTAACGAGGACGGTTCCGTCAATGTTTCACCCATGGGACCGACCGTCCATGGTAACCTGCAAACTTTTGAACTGCGGCCATTTAACACCAGCCGGACTTTCGCCAATTTAAAACGGACTCAATCAGGCGTTGTCCATATCACCGATGATGTGGAGCTGATTGCTCAGTCGGCGATTGGAAAACTATCACCGCTACCCGATTTTTTTCCAGCTAAAAAAATTACTGGTCAGGTGATTGCCAACACCTGTCGATGGTATGAATTCAAAGTCGAATACATCGATGAAAATAACGCAAGAACCAGTATAAATTGCAAGACTTTGCATACCGGCCGCAATCGGGATTTCTGGGGATTCAACCGGGCAAAACACGCGGTGATTGAAGCCGCTATTCTGGCGACAAGACTCGACTTCCTGCCTCCTGAAGAAATTCAGGATCAGTTTCAGCGACTGGAAACTATCGTTTCAAAAACAGGGTCGGCACAAGAAGTAAATGCTTTCCAATTATTGAGCGTACACGTCGGCCACCAACCGGGGAACAACGCCAGTGCTTGACCAACTGACTGTCTCCGCTCCCTCTCGCCTACATTTTGGGCTTTTCTCCGTTGGCAACAACGTAAAAAGACGATTCGGCGGTGCGGGTTTGATGATCGAGGAACCGCGAACCGAAATCGAAATCACCAGATCGTCCCGCTTCGAAATTCTCCCGCATCGCGACAGCTCTGCCTGCCAGAGAGCAATCACGGCATGGTTTGATTCGCTAAAGGTCACACTCAAAAACGACTTTTCTATAACCCAACCTATAGAACTCCCCCTGTCAGTCCGCATCAAAGAAACGCCGCACCGTCACGCAGGATTTGGTTCGGGGACGCAACTGGCACTCGCTGCAGCTTTTGCTGTTAACTCATTCCTCGAACTACCGGTTCCTCCGCCAGAAGAAATAGCAGTTTCTGTCGGACGAGGCAAACGCTCAGCCATTGGTTCACACGGTTTTTTTAGAGGTGGTTTTCTTGTTGATCGAGGCAAGCTAACGACCGATTTGTTAGCGCCTCTAGATTTTCAAGTTGATTTTCCGCCGAATTGGCGGATTGTGACCATGATCTCTCGGAAGGGAGCGGGCCTCTCCGGAAATCAGGAACTTGATGCCTTTGCGAAACTTCCGCAAACGACGCAAAGCGAGCGTCGTCAGATGATTCAAATTGTGCGAAATCAAGTTTTACCCGGATTATTAAAAACAGATCTCGATGCATTCGGTGATGGTATTTTTGAATTCGGACGCCGAAGCGGGATGATGTTTGAGAAAATTCAAAATGGCCCGTATTATGGCGCTGAAGCCGAATTGCTTGTTAACAAAATTCGCAAACGAGGCATCCGGGGGGTCGGCCAAAGCTCCTGGGGTCCTTGTATTTTTGCCGTCCTGAATGACGATGGGGAGGCGGATGACCTGATGAGATGGTTAAAAATAAATCATGAATCCCCACTTTTAATAAACAAGTGCCGGGCCGACAATCAAGGTGTCCGCATCGAGCGATCTTGCGGCACTTCGGTAAAAAACAATTGATCGCCGGGGTCGTCATTGGTGGCCGCACCGCACGATGACTTTTCGATTATTAATTTCAACTTGTAAATGGATCCTTCGCCCTAGTCACGTAGTCCAGTTTATTTAGCCAACCAGCCCTAACCCGTTGTGAATTCCCATGCCCACTCTTGGTGTTAATATTGACCATGTAGCCACAGTCCGCCAGGCGAGACAAACGACCGAACCCGATCCTGTTTGGGCGGCGGCGATGGCCGAACTGGGGGGCGCTGACCAAATCACCGTGCACCTTCGCGAAGATCGACGCCACATTCAAGATCGTGATGTTCGAGTCCTGCGAGACACAGTCAATGTCAGACTAAACATGGAGTGCGCCTGCGTTCCTGAAATGCTGGACATTTCGTGCGGTCTGGCTCCACATCAGGTTTGTCTCGTGCCGGAGAAACGGGAAGAAGTCACAACCGAAGGGGGACTCGATGTGGCGGCAAACCGCTCCAAAATTGAAGACGCCATCAAACAACTGCATGATGCTGGAATTGTCGTCAGCCTTTTTATTGACCCCTCCGAAGATCAAATTCGATTGGCCAGTGAGCTTGGCGCCGACGCAATTGAACTTCACACGGGCACCTACGCTGAATCCACCCTGGGAGCCAACCGCACCGCACAGGTTCAATTATTAACCCAAGGTTGCCAACTGGGGGGAGATTTAGGACTGCAAGTCCACGCTGGCCACGGCCTCACTTATTCAAATGTCGTCCCCATCGCCCAGATTCCCGGCATGGAAGAATTAAACATCGGGCACAGCATCGTTTCGCGGGCGCTATTTGTCGGTTTCGAACAAGCAGTCCGTGAGATGAAGCGACTCTGTGATACAACCAGTCGTTAAACCACTGGGTTCCCAAAAATTATTTCCCGCTCAGCGCTGGAAAATTAAGGAACGAAACCCTATGATTTGCGTTCGCGCCGCGTTACAGAAGTAGTCAAAAGAGAAATTGGGAGTCGAGCACTATGTCGCGTAAAGGATCTGATTTTGCCGGATTGGCAGTCGCCATTGTAACCCCCTTCAAGGACGGCAAACTTGACATGGACCGCCTGAAAGAGCAGGTCGAATTCCAAATCGAATCGGGTACCAACTGCCTCGTTCCCTGCGGAACCACAGGTGAGTCTCCGACACTCTCTCATCCAGAACATGAACGCGTCATTTCCGAGACGATTCAAATAGCTGCAGGACGCATTAAAGTGATGGCCGGAACTGGCTCCAACAGTACCGACGAAGCAATCAGTTTGACAAAATGGGCGGCAAAGGAAGGCGCGGACGCTACTCTCCAAGTCGCCCCTTACTACAACAAACCGACGCAAGAAGGAATGTACCAACACTACAAAGCGATTGCCGAAGCAATTGAAATTCCAATTTGTGTTTACAACATTCCCGGCCGTACTGGAAAAAACATTGAGCCGGAAACGATTGCGAGAATCGGAGAGTTCGATAATGTTACCATGGTGAAAGAAGCGACGGGGTCTCTTGATCAGGCATCTCAAATTCTTGCACTCACCGACCTGACCGTTTTGAGTGGCGATGACAGCCTCACTTTACCGCTGCTATCCATCGGAGCCGAAGGGGTTGTTTCTGTAGTTGGCAATATGATCCCTGGCGATATGATTGCATTGGTTAAGGCCTACATGAGCGGCGAAACCCTCGAAGCTCAGCGCCTTCACCATAAACTATTCCCGCTTTGCCGTGACATGCTTGGGTTGGCGACCAATCCAATTCCACTCAAAGCGGCAATGGCAGAGATGGGTAAAGATTCTGGAGAACTGCGGCTTCCTATGACCGACTTAGATGCTGATCAACTGGCATCACTAAGAAAAACTTTAGCCGCTTACGGCATTGGAGCAGTGGCCGTTTAAAAAAAACGCTCGCTCAATTCATCATCAGACATCTCGACAATGCTTCTCGAATGGGAAGGAAACAGCGTCCCAATTTCGCGGCTCGTTGTTGAGGAGACATCTCGTAAGATTTATTAATTCCGTTCGCTGGGGAGTACAAGTATGAGCATGAGTCGCCGAAAATTCATTCAAAACTCAGCATGCCTCTCTGCGACGGGTGCCATTGCCTATTCTGCGACTTCCGCAAAAGTGGCTCCTGTCGTCCATGATGAAAACATTCAAAAACCTCTTTTCATTGCGACCTGGCCGTTCGGTAGATTTTCCTGTGAAGCAGCCGTTAAAATTGCGACTGACTCGGGTTCGATGCTAGACGCCATCGAAAAAGGAATTTGGGTTACTGAAAACGACGTCAAAAACGCATCAGTTGGGGTGGGCGGCATCCCGAACGCTCATGGTCAGGTCGAACTCGACGCCTGCATTATGTCCGGACCAGATCATAACGCCGGTAGTGTTGCCGGCATTCAGGACATTCTCCATCCTATTTCTGTTGCCAGACTCGTCATGGAATCAACTCCTCACGTCATGCTCGTCGGTGAGGGTGCGAAGCAGTTCGCAATTGAAAACGGTCACCCTGAAACAAATTTGCTTACCGCTCAACAAAAATCAAATTGGGAAAATTGGCGACGCGAACAACTTAATCAATCGAAGCCAAGCCAACCTAAGATTGACGAGGAGAACCACGACACAATTGCCATGCTCGGATTGGATTCCGAAGGCAATTTATATGGAGGTTGTTCGACGAGCGGCTGGGGTTATAAGATTCCCGGCAGAGTCGGAGACTCACCCATCATCGGTAGTGGACTTTATGTCGATAATCAGGTGGGTGCAGCGGGCGCAACGGGGCTTGGCGAAAATGTGATGCGCCATTGCGGATCATTTTTGGTTGTCGAAATGATGCGTCAAGGAGCAACCCCGACTCAAGCTTGCGAAATGGCCGTTAACCGAATTGCTGAGATCGATCCGAAAAATCTCGGCAATCTCGACATCAACTTCATCGCTTTAAGTAAGGAGGGGCATTACGGAGCTGCCGGTACGAGCAAGGGATTTAAATACTCTGTCTCATCCCCAGCCGGAAGTGAGGTTCTCGATGCCAAAGCAATGTCAGAGAAGACGATTGGACCGGAAGGCGGCAATCGAAAATAGAAGATCTACTCTTCGTCAGAATTCCCACGTTTTAGAAGTCCGGCACTCGTTTTGTAGATCCGCTCTCGCCGGGTCTGCGATAGTTCCGAATTTTCACTCTGCTGAGTCTTAAGATCGTTGAACATCGCCAGAGTAAAGCAACATTTCAATTCGTCCATCCGGAACTGAATGTATTGGGAATCACCCTCCGGCAGAATCCCCAGAATGAAATTACCCATCACCTCGGGAGTTGGAACTCCGATTTGATTCCGTCGCCAAATCTCCCCGAGCGTATGGATCCCCGCATCGCGACGACCATTGATCATGGCTAAACGATTAAGCAAATCCTTATCATTTGCAAGGGCATCTTCAATTTCAGTTGCCCGATCAGAATTCAGTGATTCGTCGAGATAGGCTTCTAAATCAGCATCAGTAAATTGCGGTTTCACGGCGATTCGTTTCAAATCTAAAAATGCTTGGTCGAACAAGTTTCACGTCGAATTTGATCTGGCCTTAACCAACTCTTTATTCTCGACGACGAACTAACGTTCGACATGATAAAACAACCAAGGTTAGTCAGCAATTGAACAACCACAAAATAAACCCCGCAAATGCCGCGGAAATTAAAATATCCCCCACCAAATTGCCTGCTACCGGTTAAAAATTCGCTAAAACCCAGTACCATTTAAAAGGTATTCAAGCCCTCTACCCATCAAGCCAACATGAATCAGCACCTTTTAAAAAACCGAGCGATCATCTTTCATTTGATTCTTGTGTCATTGCTTGCCGTCAATTCAGCGACTTTCGCATACCAAACTGCGGAGAAAAATGAGCAAGGATCATCCACCCCATCCAATCAGCAAATCGCCAGAGGCGTTGTCTTTTGCGATCTCAACAATGACGGAAAATATAACGCTGGAGATTCCGCTTTCGTTGGCATCAAGGTTTCCAATGGCAAGGACATTGTAAAAACGGATCGCGGTGGGCGTTACGAAATCCCAATTAATGACGGCGGCTGCGTATTTGTGATTAAACCTACCGGCTACCGGACGCCGGTCAACCAACATCAACTTCCAAAATTTTACTACCTCCACAAACCTTCAGGATCGCCCAAACTAAAATTCAAAGGATCTCCGCCCTCGGGTCCCTTGCCGCAATCCATTGATTTCCCCCTGTACCGCGAAAATGAACCTGAAGATTTTAAGATTCTACTCTTCGGTGATCCGCAACCTAGAAACAACAAAGAGGTTGACTATATCAGCCACGATATTGTGGAAGAATTAATTGGCGACAAAAGCGCCTTCGGTGTCACCTTGGGCGACATTGCATTCGACAATCTCAACACGTTCAAGACACTTAACCAATCTATCGCAATGATCGGTATCCCGTGGTACAACGTCATCGGAAACCACGACATTAACTTAGACGCAAAAAGCCGAACCGAGGTCAACGAGACGTTTGAAGAAACTTACGGTCCCTCGTATTATTCATTTGATTACGGGCAGGTACATTTTGTTGTGTTAGACAACATTGACTGGGTTGCTCCCAGCGAAAAAAACCAGCGGTATCGTTACGAGCCAAGATTTGGAAAACAACAGCTCGAGTTTCTGAAAAAAGACCTTGCAATGATTCCCAAGTCCCAGATGCTGGTCATGATGATGCACGTTCCAATCATCTCGGTTAAGGATAAAGCCGAATTCTTTGAGTTAATAAAAGATCGCCCCTACTGCGTCTCCGTCTCTGGCCACACCCACGATCACCGGCATCTCTTCCTTGGAAAGGAAGAAGGTTTCCATGGGAATAAAAAACATCATCACATCGTCAATGTCACCGTCAGCGGCAGCTGGTGGTCGGGCGCTCTGAATGACAATCAGGTTCCACACTCGACCATGGCCGACGGAGCTCCAAATGGATATTCCATCATGTCGTTTGACGAAGACGGCTACAAACTGGATTTTAAAGCTGCTGGAAAACCAGCAAGTGAACAACTTAGAATCCACTTGCCCTCAACAGTTTACACAAGAAAAACCCAGGAAGTACCTATTTGGGTCAATGTTTACAATGGTTCGGAACAATCAAAGGTCGAATTTCGCATCGACAGAAAAGAATCATGGATCGAATTGAAAAAGACAATTGAACCAGACCCATACTTCATTGAATTATCCAAGCGGGACGAAAATGTCGATCCCAAGCTTCCTAAGCCCAAAAATTCATACCATTTGTGGAAGGGAACACTTCCGGCCGGAATTGCCCCTGGATCCCACTTGATCGAAGTCAAAACTACCGACCGCCATGGACGAGTTTATCTTGCTCATCGCAGTCTCCGAGTGACCGGAAAACCGATTGAACAATAATTGAGTTTACAAGCACAAATAATTTAAGCTTCACCAGTTTCCAGCTTGGACGAGATTGTGTTCTGTTCCCTCATCGTTATTGAAGATCTTTTTTTTCGGTACCAAAACAGAGCGTTTTGATCGCGTTGCATCGATATTCACTTTTAGAATTAGCGAGTCGAATTATCCCAACCCCCTTACCTCCGAGAGATCACGTGAATTTAAGTGATAAAGTATTCCCAGAAGTCGACTTACTCGCCATTCAGTCTGCAGTCCGCACGATCCTTAAAGCCGTCGGAGAGGATCCGGAACGACCAGGTTTGGAAGAAACCCCTCGTCGAGTAGCCAGCATGTACGCCGAAATGTTTTCCGGTTTACACCTTGATCCTGCTCGGCATTTGTCGGTCACCTTCCCCGAGCAATACGATGAGATGGTACTCATCCGTGACATCCAATTCACTAGCATGTGCGAACATCATCTACTTCCGTTTAATGGCGTTGCCCATGTAGCTTACATTCCCAATGGTAAGGTTACCGGGTTAAGTAAGATCGCAAGAGTCGTTGAAGAAGTCTCTCATCGTCCCCAAGTTCAGGAACGAATGACACAAACAATCGCGGAGCTCGTGAACGACCATCTCAATACATCCGGTGTCGCAGTGGTGATTAGCGCGGAACATTCCTGCATGTCGATCCGCGGCATCAGGAAACCGGGTAGCAGCACGGTCACCAGTGCCTTGCGTGGAGAATTCAAAACCAACCAATCAACGAGAGCGGAGTTCATGTCGTTGATTAACAGTAAATCGTAACCAACGTATACTAAGCACTTCCCTCATCTTCAATGCGCTGTTTATCGAATCGATGTGCACTTAGCCGTTGAGGTGGCTACTCATGCCGGAGAAGTAGTTGAGCACGGCCAACTCGCAAATATCCTTCGAAAACAAGTTTGGTTTCCGGTGAAACTCGCAGAAATCGCGACACTGGTTGAGAATATCAAGAACGTGGCAAAAACGAAAAGAACGTCCGGGGCGTTTGTAGTGATACTCAATCAAGTGATCCAGCACACCGTACTCCACTTGAAAATTCATCCGCGACATTTCGCGTTTAAACAGATTTCGAAATTGAGTTTCCGTGGGATCAAAAACTTCCACCTTGTAGGGAATTCTCCGCAAGAAGGCTTCATCGCACAGTGAGGTAGGCTCGAGATTGGTTGAGAATATCAACAGCTGTTCAAAGGGTAATGAAATTTGTCGCCCCGAAGGCAAGTTGACAAAGTCACTGCCGGATTCCATTGGGACAATCCATCGATTCAACAATTCCCGCGTAGAGATTTGCTGCCTCCCAAAATCATCAACCACAAGACAACCACAGTTACTTTTGACGTGAATCGGAGCCTCGATAATTCCTGTCACCGTACTTAGTGTCGCTTCCAGATGTTTCATCTCCAGCTCACCACCAACAATAATCGTTGGTCTTTCGATTCGCACCCACCTTTGATCAATCCCTTGCTCTACCAGCACCCCCGAGGTAGCGGCCAAAGGAGCTGCGACATGAACGCTTGGATCAAAAACCCGAATCACCTCTCCACCGACAGTTAAAGACCGCGGTATCCAAATGTGCTCACTCAATGCGCGAATCGCCCGGGTCGCGATGCTCGTTTTCCCGTTCCCCGGCGCACCAAACAGGAACATACTTTTACCGGAATTGATCGCTTGCCCAAGTTGACTGATTTGAAGATCCGTCACCTCTAGATCATTCAACGCCTCCGCGACAGCCTCGAACGTTGGTTTTAAATTCTTAACCGATTGTCTCAAAATCGATTTTCGATATTCCACTAGAGTCACCGGAGCAGAACCACAATAAGTGCTTCGCGACAAATGAATCCGCGCCTGCTCAACCCCTTTGGGTGACAACTCGTATTCGTAATCCGCAACCCCTGCAGAG
The DNA here is from genome assembly GCA_029979005.1 of Planctomycetota bacterium. Taxonomy (GTDB): domain Bacteria; phylum Planctomycetota; class Planctomycetia; order Pirellulales; family Pirellulaceae; genus Mariniblastus. Next base: position 17,984 of record JAPOIJ010000005.1, read on the forward strand.
CTCTTATGCCCGATGAGCATGTCAGATTTCAGGGATTCAAGGACAGGTATGATCAACCCGTAGGGAACCCGTATTTGATTGGCGATGCGTCCGCCGGATTGATTGCCGTGGAGGAATAAAAACTTCAGCACAAGTGGAAAAAGATCATTGCGATGAAGCCCGGCTTCTAAAAGACTGTTGGGCTGGCGCGGAACAAAATCATTACTTCCCGTCGGCTCAGAATCCGCCTGGACCGGAATACCTCCGCCCGTTTGGAAATTAACTTCCCCGCCGCTTAAACCTGTTGGAGTCTGCATATTTGTTCCGTAATCTGAGCTGTTGTTTAATCTCATCGACAACTACGGGACTCAATAGGCTTCGCGAATCTAAAAACACCGCAAAAAATAACCCATCAATCCTCACAACCGTAAATACCCGATTGATTTGAATCTCCTCGTGGGATTTATAAGCTACGCTCTTGCGTCCTCTTTAAACTCGGCGCGTTGCCGTCCCTCAACCCACCGCAATTCGGGACAAACCCAACCCCAAATTTCCAATCAAAACACTCAGATTTGGCCTCTCCTCAGCCACCTCTTTTCGTAAGACGACGATGATCCACGTTAGAAATCTCAAGAAAACCTACAAAGATATTCAATCAGGCCAGTTCACAGCGCTTGCTGGCATCAGTTTCGATGCGATGCCGGGACAAATCTATGGATTACTTGGGCCAAACGGCGCTGGCAAAACCACTGCGTTGCGGATCCTTAGTACGGTGCTGAAACCCTCGGAGGGTTCGGCTGTTGTGAATGGTTTCAACGTAAATGAGCAACCGGAGCAAGTCCGACGCCAAATTGGATTTGTATCATGTAACACCGCAATCTATGACCGCATGACGTCCTGGGAGTTGGTTCAATATTTTGGACTGCTCTATGGAATGCCACTGGATCGCTTGCATTCCAAAATGAATGCTCTCTTCGACCGGTTCCAAATGAATGAAATCCGAGATGTACTTTGCAGCAAAATGTCAACTGGCATGAAGCAAAAAGTCTCAATCGTCAGAGCGATGATCCACAATCCTCCTGTGCTGATTTTTGACGAAGCCACTTCCGGGCTCGACATTTTAGTCGCGAGGGAAGTACTAAAGACAGTCGAGCAATTGAGGGACCAGGGAAAGTGCATCGTCTTTTCCTCGCACATTATGAGCGAAGTCAAACGGCTTTGCGATCGCGTAGCGATCATGAACCGAGGTGTCATTCTTGCTGAAGGGACGCCGACGCATCTGGCCGAAAAGCACGAAGAAAACGACATGGAAGAATTGTTTTATCAATTAATCTCTCAATCGGAAGCTCAACTTGAATCTGACAAATCTGTCGCCGCAGCCTCCGGCGTTCTTACTTCGCAAGCGACGAATTAAATAAGCCGTAAAGAAATCCAATCATGAACTGGCCCACAATCAAGCTAATCTTTCGGCGAGAACTTCGAGATCAACTGCGAGATCGACGAACATTATTTACCGTTGCGATCATGCCAATGCTGCTTTATCCATTGATGGGTATGGCAATGATGCAAGTCGCACAGTTCATGCGAGAGTCTCCTTCGAGAGTTTGGATTGTTGGTGAAGAGAAACTTCCTGCCAGCCCACCCCTTATCGTGGGCGGAAAATTCAACCCAATCTTTGGCACAGCAGAGAGTCAACTCATTGAATTAATTGGATCCTCTGCCGGCGATGGGCACTTTGAATCGCTGATCAAATCAGCCACCAACGCTGCCGAAGACAGCCTGAGCGTCGAGGAGACGCTTCGACAGGAGATGCAAAAACGCAAGATGGACTTAGCGATTTTCATCCCTAATCAAATCCAAATTCCCCAGCGACCAGATTCCAAAACTAACAACGGCCACCAAGATTCCACTACAGCTCCTGCAACCCAGGTATTTGTGCTCACCGACTCCGCGATTGACAAATCAAGGATTGCCAGCGAGCGGGTGAATCGAATTCTTAATCAGTGGTCTACAGAGTTTTCAAAAGAAACTCTCGTGGCCAACGATATACCCACTTCTATGATTCAAGGCGTCGTTTTTACCACCGGTGATGTTGCTAATAAGACAGGAAAACAAGCTGCCGCGTGGTCAAAGATCCTTCCCTTTATCATTATGATCTGGTCGTTAACCGGCGCGTTTTACCCGGCGATTGATTTGTGCGCCGGTGAAAAAGAAAGAGGTACTTTTGAAACCCTGCTCAGCAGCCCCGCTGCCCGATCTGAAATTGCTTTCGGAAAACTTTTAACCGTCATGACCTTTAGCATGGCAACCTCATTTCTGAATCTACTGAGCATGGGGTTCACCGGCATCTTTGTTTTAACCAAGCTCGGCAGCGGCATCGGGGCTGGCGGTGCCTTACCAATTGGTATCCCTCCGCTTGCCAGTATTGGCTGGCTCTTGCTGGCTCTAATTCCGATTTCAGCACTTTTCAGCGCGGTTGCTTTGGCCGCAGCCGCATTTGCGAGAAGTAGCAAAGAAGGACAGTACTACCTGGTTCCGCTATTGATGATTTCAATGCCGCTGATGATGATTCCTATGCTGCCCGCAGCTGAACTGGACTTCGGCACAAGCCTGATACCCGTTAGCGGCCTGATGCTACTGTTGAGAAGTCTGATCGAGGCAAACTACACGGACTGCCTGAAATTCGCGGCCCCCGTCTGTGCAATCAATCTGGCCTGTTGTTGGTTGGCCGTTCGCTGGGTAATTCACCAATTCAATAGTGAAACAGTGCTGTTTCGAGCATCAGAGCGGTTTGGAATCGGAGCTTGGATAAAGCATATTATGCGTGAGCGCCGATCCCTTCCATCGCTGGGAAGTGCAATTCTCTGCGGCGTCGTGATTCTGGTGGCAAAATTTTTCATTGGATTTGCGATAACGGCTCCGCAGAACTTTGGGCAATTCGCCCTACAAACCGTCATCATTTTAGTGGCAACCATTTTCATTCCGTCTGTCATGATGGCACTCTTTCTGACTCGCAATCCGAAAAAATCATTACGACTCAAAGGATGTAAAATTACGATGGCGGCTGCCGCAATTCTGGCCGCTGTTTTTCTAAACCCAATATTTACCTGGTTGACAGGGTTCATCATGCACATCTACCCGCCCAGTGGTGATATGCTGATGTTGCAAGAAGCAGTTTCGCGAATTTTAGGATCAGCTCCAGGATTGTGGGCCATTATCCTCGTGTTTGCCTTAGCACCGGCGATTTTCGAAGAAGTCGCATTTCGAGGGTTCATTCTCTCCGGATTCCAATCGATTCAAGGGAAGTGGAAACCCATCCTGCTAACGAGCCTCATGTTTGGGCTCGCTCATGGGGTCATCCAGCAAACCATGATCACCTTTGTTGTCGGATTGGTTCTTGGTCTAATTGCAATACAAACCAAAAGTATTCTTCCATGCATTTTGTTCCACCTAACCCACAACAGCCTTGCTGTACTACTCTCTCAGGCTAATCGAACTTACGTAGAGCAATCTCCCGTTCTACGGCAATACCTCTACAGCACCGACGGTCAGAACTACCAATACGCTACATTTCCCGCTATCTTGATGTCTTTCGTGGGCGTGCTGCTGATTATTTGGTTCCTTCAACTTGATCTGAAACCCTCTAATCGGACCGAAGCCTACGGCCGGGTACCTCACCCCAATTAATATTTGAATCATCGATTCTTAAACGGTATTAGAACGCCTCACGCCAAAATTATCTGAGCTTGATAGACATCACCAATCTTCAGCAAAATTCGCCGCCCCAAAAGATTTTCCGTGCCCGCTGGGTATTCCCGATGAAGGGCGAACCCATTGAAAACGGGGCAGTGGCCGTTGTGGGCGGAGACGTCTTGGCGGTCGGTGATTTTAAAAAAATAACGCGTAATTTCCCAATCCGTAAGTTTGAGATTGTGGAACTGGGTGACGGACTTATTCTGCCTGGCTGGGTAAACGCCCACACCCATTTAGAATTCAGCGACATGGAAGAGCCGCTCGGTTTTCCCGGTATTAGTTTTACCGATTGGATTCGAAGGATCGTTAAACGGAGAACCCAGTCCAATCGTTTAGAATCTGACACCAACTCCGGAGCCAGCAAATCGCTTGCGATTCGCCGCGGGTTACTGGAATCCCAGCAGGCCGGTACCTGGGCGATCGGGGAAATCGCCACCTCGCCATTCAATTTAAACGACTACATGGAAGTTGATTCCCCTATCGTTACGCGTTGCTTTTATGAGCAACTCGGAAGGGATCCTTCAAATTATCCCGAGCAAGCGACCGAGTTGACTTCGTTTCTCCAGCAAACTCAATCAGGCCAATCTGTGTTCACTCGTGGAGTCAGTCCCCATGCTCCTTATTCGGTAAGCGAGTTCCTCTTTAACCAGATGCAAACCATCTCACTTGCTTCAAACACGCCAGTCGCAATGCATATCGCAGAAACTCTTGAGGAGCGGGAATTACTGGAAAAAGGGAGTGGTGACTTTGTCGATCTCTTAGAAGAATTTGGCAGCTGGAATCCCTCTGATTTCAATGGAGACATTAGCATTCCCAAGATCCTTGATCGACTGTCTCAAACTGAGCATGCCTTAATCGTACATGGCAATTACCTAAATGATATCGAATTAGATTTCATTGCCTCTCACCCTAAAAACATGTCCGTCGCCTTTTGCCCACGCACCCATCGCTTCTTTAAACACTCGCGTTATCCACTCCAAAAAATGATAGACCGCAAGATCAATGTTTGCCTTGGCACCGACTCGCGGGCCTCTAATCCAGATCTCAACCTTTTCAATGAAGCCAAGGAAGTCGCGGCAACCTTTCCTGAACTTTCACCTTTAGAAATTCTCAAAATGGCAACGGTAAATGGAAGCCAAGCTTTAGGCCTGCCCCCTTATGTCGGAACAATCTCAGAGAATCGACCAGCCTCGCTGAATTTCATCAGCCCTTCGGAAAATCTCAGCGCGCTTCATCCGACTGAGTGGGTATTTGAGCAACAGTCTCAATGTGTTCCCTTGCTCGGAATGAAAAAACAAGATTAGAAATTCAGCCTCAACCGATCTCAGTATCAGCCTCGTCGACGATCAACAAGTCTGACGGCGGATCAGGGTTTACCAACTGATTACCACGACGTTTACCGATGACAGCAATTCGTGTTCGTCCAAGCCGGGTTAGCAATACAGTCGCCCGTTGCTTACCTTCCAATTTGAGTCGCTTAAATTGAGACGCAGTAACATCGTCGATACCACGCTTCTTCACCTCGATCTCGCCAACCTCGAGACGGTTCAAAAAGATCTGAGTTTTTCGCAGATTTAGAGGCAGAACTGCCAGTACTTCAAATTGGGTGAGCAACGGATCCTCAATATCGTCGTCGCCAGTCAGGTAGACAACGTCCGCGGAGAACCGTTTTAGGCCATAACGATCACCGATCACGTTATTGAGTTGTGCCGCTAAAACGATTGCATGAGGTTCGTACAAATAACGCATAATTTGATTGCCGATTGTCACGCCTGGGCGAGACTCAGTTTCGGGAACCGAAATCTGACTTACTTCTCCCTGTTTGCCAATGTGTGTCGCGGTACGGTGACCTGGCTTATCCGTTTTCGGGCCAACCCACAAAATCTGCTGTTTGCACTCTCGATCGTCACCCAGCCATTCCCGTTGCACATCTGGTGGGAAATAGCTCGCTTGCGGCGTTGCCGGAGCCACCTTAATGGCAGCCGTGCAGTTAGCTGGAATCCGCTGAAAAACATCTGGCAGACATGGAAGAAACCGGCTGCCGTGAACCGTGCGTTCCTGCACTCTCCTATCTGGATCTACATGTAGGCCATCTAAGTTCGAAAGATCAAATTCGGCAAAATCAATTTGACGAACCTCGGCCAACTCCGGACCAAGGGAGTAGGCGTCAAGATTTTTTCGCGCGAACAAGCTCGTCAACTCGTCAATTTCGACGCCAATCGTTCTGAGCATTCCCGCAGTCGGTTCGCCTGACTGATCTCGACGTGCTAGAGAAAACAGATCTCCGCCAATTCCGCAACAAACATCAGCGACGTTCTTTAACGCTTGAAACCTCGCAGCCTTATATTCGGCCAAGCGTTGTCCAGAAGCCTGTTCCAATCCTCGTCGAGTAAAAAACATTCGACTGGCTCGCGTAAACTTCTGACCCGCCTTTTTTCTTAATTGAGCCTGTTCCATGACAAGCGCCCCGCGAGTCGGGGTAGTAAGCTTCCGCAACGATTTGGCGATTCGAACTACGTTGACGCGTTCAGCAAACGCGCCCTGAACCTGTTTCAAAACAGGTGCTGCCTCGTCCGACATCAGCCACAAAAAATCGTCGCGGGTTTCTAAATTCATGAATTGATATTAATTGACAATAATTTCCGTTTCCATCTCGATTCAATCCTGAATTCAAATGTTTTCAAGATTATTATAGAAAACATAATTGTTACGAACGACTTCGAGCGCTTCAGATCTTTGCAGTCTTTCTCTCCTCGCGATTACTTATCCAAGAAATTTTACAGCCATGGCTCCTTTTAATGAACTCATTATCTACCTTCGGGTCGCTCAAGCCTTTAAAGCTCGCCTGCAAATGTCCGATCGTGATCGCGCATTGGTAATGGCAGCGACTTGTGCAGCCGCGTTAAAAATGAAACCCTTGGCTGAATTTTGCCGGCAACTGATCCTGCAAAACAATCAGGGACATATGCTGCGCAATTATCCCACCTTCTTTGATGCCATCAAAGATCCCGATTTTGGCGTTTACTTAAAGCAGGTTCGTCGGAAACTTGGTCCTGAGCAAGCCGAATCGCAGATCATTCAACTGGAATACCGTTGCGATGTAAAACCCAGCGACTATGAAACTAAATCCGAATACGCTGCGGCAGTGATGGGCGTTGATTCTAAGTGGATTAAAGACCATTTTGGGTAAGGTAACTTGCCGGGATTCTTCCATTACAACGAGCGCAATGGAACCAAATCATTGGCCAAATAGCGTTTGTAGGAGTTAGCTAATTTTTGCGGTTCTTGTTATTTCAACTGAATTAGCTGCGATGCTCGCGCCGGTGCGTTCTATTTTGCTGATCGTTGGAACGTCGATTAGTAAATCAAAGAAATAAGCGACCAATCGTCGATCTTTGAAAATGGTAAAATCCATTAGAAGAGATTCAGATGTTCATTCGCTCGATCCTCGTTCCAAGTTTAATTGCGTGCGCTATTGCGGCCCCCGTGATATTGAACCAGACAGATTCGAACCATCCGGATATCGCGGAGGCAGTCAACGCATCAGGCGAGTTCATAACTGGGGCTCCAGGAAGCCCTCCACCTGTTCTTCGCCGAACCGATGGAGTCAACAGCCCTTCTTTCCTCGCGATCGAAGCCAGAAACTCTCAGACGGCACCAATTGGGAATCCAGCATTTCAGGGAATTGAGCGGCTTGGCAATCCTGCGGCTAACGCTGCGTTTTCCGCCAATCGGCTTCAAGAGAATACATCACCAAGCTATTTACCGAGTGCGACCGTCCCGAAGTCGGGTATCGTGGCCAATCAGATCGGGCGAACCGTTGTCGACGACGGAGCCACCGGTGGGCTCATTTACCCGGGAAACGCCGAGGGGCCTGATTACGGTGCTGCACCACTGGAATTTATGCCGGTGTTTAATTTTGAAGAGGTATTTCGATTCGATATCAGTGAAAACTGGGTGAAAGATCGCTGGAATCGAATCTCAACAAACGCCGAAGCGGTCGGTCTCCACGGTCTGAGAGTCGCCCTCGTCACAGGAACCAGCTCGTCGGACCTCCACGGTTCTTTGACCTACTATTTCGATCAAAATCACCGCCCCCAAAGAATCACCTTTCGAGGTTGGGCCGGTGACGGCGCCAAACTGACTGATTTTTTGACCAAATTCTACGGTTTTCGACCACAACCGACCCACTGGGCTGGATTTTACCTTTCTGAAAACGGCGGAAACCAAACAGGAGGGATTTTGATGCAATACCCAACTGTAATTTACCGTGAAAATCAAATCCAACAGGTTGCCGTGGTAATGGAAATAAACAATCCCGGTGGAAACTTCGGCTTAAGCCAAGAATTCCAGTCGTTAATCGCCGGCTCTCAGGCCAACCGTTAGTCAATGCAACCGCGAACTAAGTCGTTTTTAGATCGGCAATGGCTTGCGCTTTTCTGCTATACTAACTAGCCACCTCATCAGTCAAAATTTACCCAATCCGACCCGTTTAAGTGGACCCAACTAAGATTGACTGCCGAGGAAAGGGGAGTTTTCAATTAACAACAATCGCTTGACATTTTATCCACCTAATTAAGCCCAGGTACGGTCGGATTTTGGCGCGAGAATTTACCGTGTATTTTGAAAACTCCGCGCAGGTTTCCGCAATAAAGGTGAACTTCAAATTTATTTCGAACTAACGGTTTGACAGTTGTGCTAGCGGTCTTAGAATCGCAAATCCTCAGTTTGAGATTATTTGTCAGTTCGCAAGACGTGGATTGAATTTATAAACAATGGACGGTCTTCGTTCGCTGCTTACTCAGGATAATACATTCAGCCCGATTCGCTGGATTTCCTGCAAAAAGTATCGCACCGAAGAGCGGGCCGATAATGTGTCAGGATGTGACTTTGTCGTCTCAGGATTCGATCATTAAAAATCGTTCGGAAAACCCGAACCTCGCCAGCACGATTGCTACCCATATGGAAGCAAGGATTGGCAAAGATCGTTTCGACCTATGGTTTTCACAAGATCAAAGTTTTTCAGTCCACTCAACGACATCGGCAAATATTTCACCTCGAGTGATTGTCAGTGCGGAAAACAGTTTTTCATTGCAGCGCATTAAAGGAACACTGGCTGACGACGTTCGCGATATCGTTAACCATGTTTGCGGTCCGCATTTCCAGATCCAATACCAGCTCAGTGAAGTCACTCCATCGGATAGTTCATCCGATGAAAATGACGAAACAAGTATCGGACAAGATTCCGCTTCTTCCCAATCGCTTCGCCTGGCATCGGATGACAATCAACGCAGGAAGATGCCGACTTCCATCCGAAAAGCTCCACGTGGGGTGAGTTCATTTTCCTTTGGACCAGACAACCGTTTGATCGAGGCAGGTGTCGAACAACTCTTTCGAGAACCAGGTCAGTTCGCCCCCTTCTTTGTATTTGGCCCAACTGGAAGTGGCAAATCCCATCTCCTTGAGTCGATCACGAATGACTTCCGTCGCCGACTGCGATTGAAGCGCTGCGTTTATCTTTCAGCAGAACAATTCACAAGCGAATTTGTTGGTTCACTACGGGGAGGAACGGGACTTCCGATGTTCCGCCGGAAGTACCGCGATCTCGACTTACTCGCCATTGATGACATTCAGTTCCTCGCCGGCAAAAGAGCGACGCTCGGTGAGTTCCAGCACACGATGGATAATTTAATTCGCTCTGGTAAACAGATCATCGTTTCTTCTGATCGACCACCCATCGAATTAGGACACCTGGGAAATGACATCAGTGCAAGACTGACGGGAGGTTTGACCTGCCCACTCCAGTATCCTGATTTTGAAGGGCGGGTCAAAATAACTCGGCGAATGTGCGCCGAGCGAAAAATGGATCTTCCCGCAAACGTCATTAACTTAATTTGCGAGCAACTGACCAGAGACGTGCGGCGACTTTCCGGTGCGATCAATCGATTGCACGCTTATTCCGTTGCGACACGAACTCCCATGATCCCGGAAGTAGCGCAACAGGTACTTTGCGACCTGTTCTCCCTGACAGGACCAAATTGCACTTCGATGGTGACCATCGAACAGGCTGTTTGTGATTTTTGCGGGGTGAACTCAAAAGAGCTTAAATCCGCTAGCCGACAAAAACGAATCAGCTCGGCCCGGATGTTGGCGATGTACCTCTCTCGGCAGTATACAGGTTCTGCCTTTTCCGAAATTGGCGAGTATTTTGGCGGACGAAGTCACAGTACAGCGATCGCGGCCGAACGCAAAGTCGCCCAATGGTTAGAAACTGACCACGGAATTTCGCTGGCGCATTCGGTCTATCCGACGAAAGAAGTCATTCGCCGGATCGAGTCGAACTTAAGAATCGGCTAAGCCCAGCCCACTAAGCCCAGCCTAAAGTGCGGCTAAGAATGGTAGCAGTGCTATCGGCCTTTTACTGCCGTCCAACGAACCCACCACCGATTTTCAAAATAGAGAAACGGCAAAGACTAGGCACTCGGCTAACGCAGGGATTGCTAATTGTTCTTGACGCGGTCGAGCAATCTCACCAATATTCCGCCCCGCAGGCAATTTCTCAATTGGGGAAACTCCCGCTTGCCAATATTCGTTGGAATCACCTCCAGAGCAATCTCGGATGAAGCCGTTTTTTCGCGCCGTAAAACACTCGCTACGCTACCGCTGGACTATTGCGGGCGCGTTTATCTGCTCATTGACCATTGCGGTCATTTGGAGTGCAAGTATCACAACGGTGTTTCCAATCGTAAAGATCGTCCTCGAGGGCGAAACGGCCGTCACTTGGGTTCAACATGAAATTGAAAGTGGCGAACAAAATGTCGATCGATTCGAAGGAGAGGTAGCGACCCTCGAAGCCCAGCAAGCAAGCAATCCCACGCCGCAGCTCGCCAACAAAATCGACCTTAAAAAAGACAGGCTCGCAGGCGAAGTCAAATCATTGGAGTGGTACAAAAACGCTAAACCCTACGTTGACCGCTACGCTCCCGATAACGCTTTCCAAACATTGGTGGTCGCGCTGATTTGGCTGCTCGGTGTCTCCATATTTAAGGGGATCCTGTTAGTAATCAGCGCCATTTTAGACGCGCGTGTTTCTGAAAAAACCGTGCTCGATTTAAGGCGTATTTATTACCGAAAAGCACTGGAACTTGACCAACGAAGAATCGACAATATCGGAACTTCGGCGATGATGACTCATTTGTCTTATAACATGACGATGATCAGCTCAGGCCTTCGAATGTTCTACGGCAAGTGCCTTCGCGAGCCATTAAAAATGATCACTTGCCTTTGCGTGGCAGCCTGGATTTCATTCCCTCTGTTGATTATTTCCATGTTTATCGTGCCGGCAGGAGCATTTTTAATTCACTCATTATCCCGCCGAATGAAACGCTCGACACAAATTGAGATGGAAGGCATGGCCGATGTGTTCCAAACACTCATCGAAACCTTCAAAGCGGTAAAAACCGTTCGTATTTTCAATCGCGAACGAAGCGAACGCGTACGCTTCAAGAAAAATGCGAATACGCTTTACCGAATGCAACTTCGAATCGCGCTTTACGATTCACTCCTCCGGCCCATCACCGAAGTTCTAAGTATTATCTCCATTTCGCTTTCGATGCTGGTCGGTGCCTATCTTGTATTGAATCAAGAAACTTACCTTTTCAATTTTATCAAAATTAGTGACACACCGATCAAACCAGCGATGTTGCTAATGTTTTATGCCATGCTCGCAGGTGCGGCCGATCCCGCTCGAAAAATGAGCGAAATTGTGAATGTAATTGTCAGAGGAGGTACGGCTTGTGACAACCTGTTTAGAACCTTTGGCCCTGAACCACTTATTGGTCCACCAGAAAATCCAATCCCCGTTCCGGCGCATACACAGGAAATCGAATTTGAAGATGTGATCTTCTGCTATCTACCACGCCAACCGGTCATTAAAAAACTGAACCTGACCATCCCGGCAGGCCAAACCCTCGCAATTGTAGGAGGAAATGGTTGCGGCAAATCAACACTCATGAACTTGTTAGCCCGTTTCTACGATCCTCACTACGGAAAAATTATGATTGACGGGAAAGATATCCGTCAAATGCATCCTAAAAAAGTACGTCAACAGATTGCCTGGGTCACCCAGGATTCAGTTCTTTTTAACGGATCGCTCTGGGAGAACATCTGTTACGGAAACCCCGAGGCCACCAACGAGCAGATAATGGATGCAATCCGGATCGCAAGAATCGACAAATTTGTGTCCAAACTCGAAGATGGATACCAATCAAACGTAGGAGACGATGGGAAAAACCTCTCTGCAGGCCAGCGGCAACGTGTCGCCATTGCGAGAGCGATCGTTTCAGATCCTAAAATTCTGATTCTTGACGAAGCTACCAGCCAAATCGACGGTCAATCGGAAAGCATCATCCATGACTCGCTTGCAGAGTTCATTCAAGATCGAACCACCATCGTCATCACTCATCGCCCGTCCTCACTGAGACTGGCGGACCGAGTGATCGTAATGGAACTTGGCGAAATTGTGCACGACAGTTCGGTGCAAGAAGCCAAACAGTCCTCCGAGCAATTTCAAAGTCTATTTGCAAAATCTGCCTAGTCCCCGCCAAAGGGCCCCCTTAGCTCATTCAAGGCACCACCCCTTGTGGGGGGCGGCTAAATCTAGGTGAAATTGCCTCCGATTTCGCTAGCAAATCAAATCTCTTCTCGCTGATCTTTGAGAGTTTTTGGGGAAGTGTTATCTTCAAGAGCCAAGCAGATTTGCATACGAATAATCATGGATGATTCTCGCAAGTCTTGCCTCTGACTTTTTCGCCGGACCCAGCCGGCCACCCAGGAAAAACAATGCGAATATTTCGAAAAAACAAAAAAAACAAATCACCTTCCACCCCACAACAGCGAAGGGTTATTTTTGTATCTCACGAAGCCACGAGAACGGGCGCTCCAAAGATCATTCTTAATATCCTGAAGCACTTTCGGGAGCATTGTGATGTTCAATGCGAAACTGTTCTTCAATCAGGTGGTCACTTAGCCACTGACTTTGCAGAACATTCAGTGGTCGATTGCTTCAACGTCGACAGTCAAAATGTTGAGGAACTTCGGAAACGGACGGCGCGTGTTGTGAATCGTGAAAAAAACAACAAGCCAATTCTCGCTGTTTGTAACAGCATGGAATCACGACACGTTGCAGCAGCTTTTGCAGAGCACGGTGTTCCTTGCGTTTCCCTAGTACACGAATTGCCATCGTCTTACTCTGAAAAAGACTACGAAAACATTTTCGCATCCTCCGAAAAAATTGTTTTCCCAGCCCACGCCGTACGCGATGCAGCCGACGCGAAGATTTCTATCCCACAAGGCAAATCGATCGTATTACCTCAGGGGTTGCTCACGCCGGATTTTGGCAAAGGTATTTCGCGAGAAAAAGCACACGCGCAAATTAGAAAAGAATTATCACTGCCACCCAATGCATTCATTGCTCTTGGTTGCGGCACGCTCGATCTCCGTAAAGGCATTGATCACTATGCTGCGATTGCTCGGCAAACCTGCGCTCAAAACCAATCAGACACCCCGATTCATTTTGTCTGGGTAGGAGAAGGTCCTCGCTGGTGCCACTCTCCCTACCATTACGTCCAACTCGACATCCACAAAAGCCCTGCCCGAAACTACGTTCACTTCATTGGTGAGCGTCCGAATGTCGAACCTTACTTTGTAGGGGCAGATGCTTTCTTGATGACTTCACGAGTCGACCCATTCCCGTGTGTGATCCACGAAGCGATGGCAGCGAGCTTACCCATCGTCACCTTTGCAAACTCAGGTGGAGCTGCCGAAGCGGTTGACAATGGCGCCGGAATCATTGTCGACTACGCTGATTACGAGCAAGTCTCCAGCTTACTGAGAACCCTCGCCGCCCAACCTGAACTCGCCAACGGTCTCCGGGAACGATCGCTGAAACGCGTGCATTCACGTTATCGATTCAACGAATACGGCGACAAGTTGATTGACCTGAGCGAATCAGTCGTCAATCAGACATTGCGAACCACCGACTCCATGGAACAATTTCCAAGAATTGTTGCCGCGTGATTTGCAACGGGTCGATTTACGTCCATTTATGATGGAATTCAAACCCAATCGCAGTAATCTGGCGGGATCGACTCACTCCCAGCATAGAATCGGAATGCCCTTTCAGCCTCCGGCCATTCTGCGCACTTTCGGTAGACGTTTCGGCAGCGCCGCACAATTCCCAACAACCGTAAGCAGGCGGTTGCGAACCGACTTGAATTGATTTAAAGTCGAAGGGATCTTCAAGGGACATCTCTATGCTGCCAATCATCTCTGCCGAAACACGATACCGCAACCGTTACAGCGGACTCTAATTTTGAAAACGCGTGCCCTTCTGGCCACTCGGTAAACCCAATTGAGAAACTCCCCGCACACATTTTTTGAAAGTGCACCGCTATGCCTAAAATGACCGCGTTTCACTCGCGACTGGAGCCGCTAAACGAAACGAAAATCTGGAAAAACTGGTCCGGATTTCTCGTTGCACCACAGTACAAGTACTCACTTACCAACGAATATTATGCGATTCGAAGCTCCGTCTCGCTGCTCGACACCTCACCCTTATTTAAGTACCGCATCTCTGGGCCCGATTCAGTTCGCCTCCTCGAAAGAATTATGTCACGTGACATAAATCGATGCAAAGTAGGCGGCGCGCAGTACACCGTTTGGTCCGACGAAAAAGGATTCGTAATTCAAGATGGTGTTATCCTTCGAACAAGTGAATTCGAGTTCTACTTAACCGCCGGCGAACCCACGCTACGGTATTTCAAGTCCATTGCCAGAGAAATGCAACTCGATGAGGTCACGGTCGATGACATTTCAGAAGCCTACGGGATCCTCGCCCTGCAAGGCCCGCATGCTCACAATGTCATTTCTCAAATAACCAATGACGCTACCGATTTGAAGTATTTTGAGGTGGTTAGCACTCAGATGGGTGAAACCGAAGTCATTATTTCACGAACCGGTTATACAGGAGATCTCGGATACGAAATCTGGGTCCCCCAAATTAATGCGATTGATTTATGGGACTCATTAATGAATGCCGGAGAGGGATACAATATTGCCCCGATCGGAACCACCGCGTTAAAGATGGCCCGAGTGGAAGCCGGATTGTTGTTAATGGGAGTCGATTTTGAGTCCTCGCGATTTGCCTGGGTTGATGCGCAGCGCGAAACAGCAATCGAATTAGGATGGTCTTGGATGTTTCGCGATTTAGAAAAAGACGGCCGGGATTTTATCGGTCGCTCTGCGATCGAAATAGAGCTCAAAAATAAAACCAGTCGCTGGAAGACCGTAGGACTAGAAATCGACTGGCACAGCTACGAAGCAGTCCATTTGGAAGCTGGAATTTTACCACCTAAGAGTGACCTTTATCGCGAAACCACGATGAGTATTTACCGAAGAAGCGAAACTCCGTGGGAGTATGCTGGATACGCAACCAGCTTTCTTTTTTCTTCGCTTTTGCGAAAGCCCATTGCAATTGCGAAACTTCCATTGGATCTGGCAATCGACGGTACCGAGGTCGACCTCGAGCTTTCCGTAATACGCAAGCCCGTCAACGTTCTGGCCAAGGTCACTTCACTGCCGTTTTTCAAACCCAAACGTAAAACCGCACCGATGGGAGGCGGAAAATGAGTAACTCCAAAAATTACGATGCCATCGTTATTGGCGGTGGGCACAACGGCCTGGTAAACGCGGCCTATCTCGCCAAAGCAGGTTTGAAAACACTCGTACTCGAGCGCCGCCACTTAGTCGGTGGCGCGGCGATCACAGAAGAACTTGTTCCGGGTTTTAAGTTCACGACATTCTCCTACGCCATTAGCCTAATGCGACCGGATATTGTGCAAGACCTTTGTCTGGCTGACCACGGCATGCTGGTCCTGCCTCTGGTCAACACTTTCCAACCCGGCTTCAACGGAGACTATCTGCTTCTTGGGGCAGACGCCGATGCCAACTTCCACGAGATGGCCAGACATTCACGAGAAGATGCTGAGTCCATTCGCGACTTGTCGCACTTAATCGACCGTGTGTGTTTTGCCCTAAAGCCGCTCATGGATAACATTCCTCCGAATGCACTGAGCGATGACCCAGCCGAACTGGCTGCGATGGCGGGTCTAAAAGATTACATGGCCGGACTTGAACCAGACGTCCGCGCAATGATTGACAAATTTGTAAATTGTAGCGCCGCTGAGATTCTCGAAGAGTATTTTGAATCCGATTTGGTCAAAGCGTTAATTGCATCCAGCGGAATCATTGGTAGCAAAGTAGGGCCGCGCTCAAAAGGCTCTGGACTTGTCTGGCTGTTCCATAAAATGGGAGAATACGATGGCGTTCTAGGGGAATGGGGATTTCACAAAGGTGGCAACGGAGGATTTACGGAAGTCCTCGCCAAGGCCGTGGTTGCGTTTGGTGGGACCATCCTGACCGACGCAGACGTCGACACTGTGATTTACAAAGACTCGGTAGCAACCGGCGTTCGCCTCGCCAGCGGCGAAGAATACTTCGCTCCAACGGTCGTCAGTGCCCTCGATCCCCGCCGAACCTTTACCCAGTTAGTCTCTGCTGATGATTTGCCGGATTCTCTAATCGAAGCAATTGGGAAATATAAATTCCAAGGCACAGCCGCCAAAGTGAATTTTGCGCTATCCGATCTTCCAAGCTTTCCCGGATTAGAAAATCGCAAAGATATCTTTATGGGTTTTACGAATTTAGGGCCATCAATCGACTATCTCGAGGAAGCCTTTGCGGATTGCGAGGCAGGAAGGTACAGCAGAAAGCCGTTTCTCGATTGCTGCGTCCAATCAACCGTCGATCCAGACATGACGCCGCCCGGTAAACATATCATGTCCTGTTTCGTGATGTACGCCCCCTATCATTTATCCGAGAGCGACTGGGATACAGAACGGGAGAATCTTGGTGACGTGGTTCAAGCAACAATTGAAGAATTTTTCCCGGGATTCGGATCGTTGATTCTCCATCGCGAAATCGTTACACCTCTCGACATCGAAAGAATTGTCGGACTTACCGAAGGCAATATTTTTGCGGGTGAACTGTTTGCTGATCAAATGTTTTTGAATCGCCCCGCGCCCGGATGGAATCAATATCGGACTCCAATCAGCGGGTATTACCAATGTGGTTCAGGAACTCATCCTGGCGGTTGCGTTATTGGTGGCCCCGGGAAATTGGCCGCCAAGCAGATTCTTGGAGATCTTAAAACACAAGCGGAATAGCTTTTTTCCGTTGACAATTTATCCACCTATGCACGGGCGGACGCCCCAAATCAGATTAACGAAATTTAACCTGCCGTATGTGCAATGTACTTAAACGCTCGACGGTGACGGCCAATCCAACTCACAAACACCCCATTGGCCTCGATTTTCATCGACTGAAACAACCAACCCCCTGATCTGATCGCCAAACTTGGATTGAGTTTTTTCAATTAGCTCTTGCCCGATCAACTGTGCCATTAATTCCGCCGTAGTATTCGCGATCGGCAGCAGCACACAATCTTGTCGGGGAAAAACCCAACGGCGATCTTCAAACCTCACTACCACCTCTTTTTCAACCTCAGCCACCTTGATCGTTGGATGCAATGTTGGCAACACAACATGGTGATCAAGCCGACTGACGATCTCCTGCAGAGCATCTCGCAATGCAATAAAGTCAACGACATAACCGTTTTCATCCAGTGCTCCAATCACTTCACATTTAACGCGATAATTGTGACCATGAATAGATTCGCAAATATTGCCGTCGAACGTAATGAAGTGCGCTGCACTAAAAACTAAATTATCTTTTTCAAGCTGAACTCGAAATGTATTAGTCGTCATTTATTTACCTAAATGGTGGCTCAATAATTTGATTGTGGATTCCAATAAATAAGCTGGCCGCAATCAGATCAGCGGTCGTTCCTGGATTGCGTTGATGGCCATCGGATCGCAGCCAGAAATCGAGCTCCGAAACGCGTTTCCAGTATTCCTCCCGACTCGCCGAAATGTCTCCGGCCCCGTCACTGACGAGTGTCTCCATTGCTTTTGAGGCGAGCATCTGGGAATGCCGCGCAACCTCAAGCCCGCATTTCCTTGCAATCAAGCTATCAGGAAATTCAGCCATCAGCGCAACATGAGCGTACACGATTCCCTCGGTAAGGCCACCCAGCAAGCTCCGGCCCCGCTCAATCGCCGGAACGGCGAATTCGAACAGCATGCGAAACCCCTCTGAATATTGCCGAGCAACCATATCTCGATCTCTCGCCAATTCCATCGCTGCCATCAAATCAACGAATTCAGAATTGGCATCCGCAACATCAAGTTTTTGCACAGTCCCCAAACCGGCCGGACTTGCCAGCCGGATTGCTTCGTAAAACTGAGCGCCATCTTCCTTCTTCAATTCACTCAAAAAAGCTGAGATTCGCTCTGAGCTCAACAGAGCGTCTGGGTCGGCCGCGACTAACTTTGCTAAAGGCACCAACAAAAGAATAATTCCTAAGTTGGTGTTAGTTCCTACGATTTCTAAATTCGAACGCACCGCCTGTAAAACAGTCGCACCAACGGAACTTTCTGGCAATCGATCAATCACGCCCCCCAAGAGCACGGCGCTGGTCGTGAAATCACCCAACGTAACGTCATCAAAATCAGCCCCACGGTGCACATTCCCGGGCTTCGGTGCCACAACTTCAAGAATACAGCTGAGGGTTGCAAGTCCACCCGGCGAAAGAAACGTGTCGCTCATACTCGATGCCGCGCTAAAAAGTCTTCCACCAATTGCTGTACCTGCTCTGCTTCATCCTCAATTACATAATGGCCGGCTTCGGCCATTTTATGTACTTCAGCCGAGGGCCAATGCTGCTGGAGTCGCTCCAGACACTCGGGACGAAAACACCAATCTTTCATCCCCCAGACCATCATGATTGGCCAATCAGCAACTTCCGGAAGTCTTGATTCGATATTTTCCAAAACACTCCAAGTCGGATGGCGTTGGTTAAGCGGAATATCCTTTACAAACTTGTAGGTAGCTACACGATTTGCCCAGCTGTCGTAGGGGGCCAACATTCCGTCGGCAATGGACTTCGGCAAGCCGCCTGTTTGTTCGGTCGCCATGTGCGTCGCCGCCCGAGCGAATAAATTGAACCCCTGTAACCCAATCTTTCCAACAATAGGCCAACGGCAAACCCGAATTCGAAAAGGGATATAAGGCGGGGGGAATGCCGCCGTGTTAAACAAAATAATTTTCTTGAATCGATCTTTTCTAGCCAACAACGCTCCCAGACCAATTGCGCCCCCCCAATCGTGAACCATCAAGGTGGCATTCTTTAAATCGAGCTCGTCAATCAAGCGGCAAAGATTATCAATATGATTCTGCAGCCGATAAGGATAATCCGCTGGCTTATCGCTCAATCCACACCCCAGATGATCGACTCCAATCGCCCGCCCCGTGTCCCCCACACTTTTTATTAAGCGGCGGTAATAAAAAGACCAAGTCGGATTACCATGCACCATCAAAACCGGCTCAGCGCCGTCGCCACCGTGGTGGTCGACGTAATGAATTCGATGTCCATCAACCGTCAAATAGTTAGCTGGAAACGGATATTCGTCTCTCCAACCGGCAGTTTGGTTCATTAAATTTAACTCGGAAAAAACGGGAGTATATTGGCCTAATCAGGCTTAGGACCGCGAACGCGACCGATTATCTGGCGAACCAAGACGGTTAACATTGCGATGGAAGAATCTTAACAGTTTCTGCACTGTTTTCGTAGTAACCACATTGGCTTCTGTGATCACCTGATCAGAACTGGTAAGGGCGCGACAAACTTGGCGACAGCCATTACCTAATCGCAAGAAAACTGGATCAATCGGGGCGATTTTCTAGGCAACTTCCCGAATAGCATCCAATTCTGGTTTCCGACACTCAATAAAGATCGAGTCCGGCTTTCTGACCTGGCCCTCAACTGAATCGAGCTGGTAGGCCGAATAACCATCAATCGAGCTCTCTACCGCCGTACAAACTCGAAAATTCTCAAATCCGACCAAACGACAAACCTCTCGGAGAGAATACCGGTCGTACATCCAGCGGTGAATTTCTCCCTGACTCCGAAACATTCCTTCGTCAAACGCTGCTTCCGCATTACGTCCTAGCGTCCAACGGACAAAACGTCGCGCCATCCGCCGTCGAAAACCGACGGTTGACTCTTCCAAACGGCTGAGCAAACTCTTTGCTTTTACAGTTCTAGACTCAACTTTTTCTTGGCAAACCGCCAACTCATCACCAACGCGAGATTGTACGAATTCAGCATTCTTGATTTCTTGACGAGACATATAAATTCCCATCTGGCCACCGGATTTTTCCCGCACCAATTGATCCAGCAACTCCATCTTCATCCAATCGTAATTGACTGACGCTGCTTCGTCTCCGTCCCAAGCCTGTTGGTGATTTTCCAAATAAAGTCGCGCAATCCGTTCAAGATCTGGCACCACCACCCGCAACACTCCGCCGGGAGACAATACACGATAGCACTCTTGAATCAGTTGCTTCCCTTCTTCGGGGTTCAAATGCTCAAGTACATGAGAATGATAAACCGCATCAAAACTGGACGCCTCGAATGGAATCCCTTTGGTGACATCGTGCGAAACAACTTCGGGATCATTTGATTCTAAATCAAGGTTCGTCCATGCCGAGTGATACCGGCGTCCACAACCAAGGTTGAGATATCGGCTCGAGGAAGCAGGGATTTTTTTAATAGATTTAACAGACATCAAATATTTACCAGTTGAGATTTAACACCGATGCGGCCGGTATAATCAATCCGATTCAAAAACAATGAAACTTCGTTCTCTTTTAAATACTCATCGATCGCACGACGACAACCCTCCCAGTGCCCATAATCATCGATGATTATTACCCCACCGGGAACGAGTCGGGGAAAGAGATGCTCCATCTCACATCGCGTCGACTCATACCAGTCAGTATCCAATCGCAACAATGCGATTTTATCTGGCGTTTTCACTGGTAAAGTATCTTCCACCTTGCCTTTGACGAATTCTATTTTACTGGCGTCATACCCGGTCTTTCGCATGGTTTCTTTTACTTGATTGAGCGGCGAAAAACACCAAATGCTCTTCTCATCAAGTCGATCCTGATCATCTAACAACTGCTTAGCCGCTTGCCCACGGAGATCGACGTCTGCCTTTGATGGCTCAGACATTCCTTCAAATGTATCGTACATCCACAATCTGCGATTCATCTCATTCGCTTGTACCAGTACCTGCGCCGTTGCCGCCATGCTCCCACCACGCCACACGCCGCACTCAACACAATCACCTTCAATTCGATTTTCAACGATATATTCAACTGCGTTGCAAAGCGCGAAAACTCGCTCGGGCGAAGTCATCGTCAGCTCTTGTACAGATTGATAAATCAACAAATGAGAATTTGGGACGTCTGGAAATTGGTTACGCAACTTAGCAAGCGGATCCACTGAATGAGATAGCCTTCGCCGAGCCGTACGATTGGGGCGTATATGATCTAATAACGATTTCAAAATCGATCCTTCGATTTAACTTCAATGCATCCAGTTTTTATTGACGGAGTTACATTTTTTCTCCGTAGTCTCACTGCGCGTGAGATGGCTTTTTGAACAACCTATAATTGAACGGTTTTTGCAAATCCTGCCTAGATCGAATTTCACGCTGTCATACAAGTCACAGCGATACTCCTACAAACGATCAGTATTGGAAACGATTTGACGGTACGATAGATTGTCGATGAAACCAAACCAAACACCAGGAACGCTAGCACTCTAGTTTCGAGCTAACATGGCACTTGAAACCCCAATTGCATTTTGCATTTTCAATCGACCGGAACTGACTCGAAAAGTGCTTGAAGTCATCGCTGAGGTAAAACCTCAACGACTCCTGGTAATTGGCGACGGGGCCAGAACCGATCGCCCCGACGAAGCAAAATTAGTCAACCAAACTCGCGAAGTCATTGAAAAAGTCAACTGGGACTGCGATGTCCAAGTCAACTTCGCAGACCAAAATATGGGCTGCAAAAAACGAATTGCCTCCGGCCTTGACTGGGCCTTTCAACAATCCGACGAACTAATCATTTTGGAAGACGATTGTTTACCCGACCTCAGTTTTTTCAACTTTTGCAGCGAGTTGTTAGCAAGATATCGCAATGATGATCGAGTCATGATGATCAGTGGCGACAATTTCCAACCGCAGCAACGAACCTCCAACAGCTACTACTTTTCACGTTGGGCTCATATCTGGGGCTGGGCAAGCTGGCGACGAGCGTGGGAACATTTTGACATGGAGATTTCTACGTGGCCGCTCGCAAAAGCAAATGGATGCCTCCGGTCAGCATTCAATTCAGACGAAGAATATCGTGGCTGGTCCCCCGTACTCGACCGTCAATATGCTGGAGAAATTGACACATGGGATTTTCCGTGGCAATACGCTTGCTGGGCCAATCACGGGCTGAGCATCATTCCTGAGTGCAACCTTATTTCGAACATCGGATTTGGAAAAGACGCCACCCATACTACCGATCCCGAATCCCACCTCGCGAATCGACCAACAGCCTCGATTGGCAAGCTAGATCACCCGAAACTCATCCTACCCAATCACCAAGCGGACCAATATACTCTCGAACAAATTTTTGGCCCCATGCTGACACCTCAGCCCACGGTACCCAAACCTAAATGGTATCGACGACTTATGCCTTCACGCAAAGCTGCCTAACCGATGACACTCAAGCAACTGATATCTGGCTCTCGAGCGCTTAAAATTGGGATTTTCTCGCCCTCTGCAACGCTCAACCCCCATTTCCCAACCGAACTTGATATCGCACAGCAGCACCTCGATGCCGGACACTCCGTCAAGTTCTTCAACTGCACAGGCCAACTTCAAAACTGCGACCACAACCCAGATCGTAAACCCCAACTCTGCAACGAGTGCGTCGGAAGACGCCAAATGGGCTTAGACCTACTCAAGCCAAAAGTGCCGTGCCATTCATTCAGCGGAGAATTTTGCACTGACGTTACCATCGACTTTGATTGTGTTACAGAACTACTGGCTTACAGAGTTGACAATTTCGATATTGGCTTCGCTGCGTACTCCTCGCTAGTTTCCAATTGCCGAGACCCGGAACCCGACCTCATTCAACATCGCGAACAACTCAACCGGTCCTTACAATCTGCGGGGCAGGCTTACTACCAGACCCTCGAACTGCTTTCCCAGCATTCCCTGGATAGAGTCTATGCATTCAATGGCCGCTTTGCTGCCCTTCGCGCAGTGCTAAGAGCTTGCCAAAAAAACGGCGTCGATTGTTACCTTCACGAACGGGGATGCGATCAACAGCACTTTGATCTCTTTAAAAATGAACTGCTTCACGACATTCAATCGACTGAGCAAATAATCCTTGAACATTGGGAATCTGCCAACAACCAACCTGACCGTGAATCAATTGCCTCCAGCTGGTTCCAAGATCGAGTCGATCGAGTTGAAAAAGTATGGCATTCGTTTGTAAAAAATCAGGAACGGGGCAGACTACCCGATACCTGGAATCCCGACCAACGAAACATTGGAATTTTTTGTTCGTCAGATGATGAGTTCGTAGCCATTGGAGAAGCGTGGAAAAACGAAATTTACCCCAACCAGGTCACCGCGATTCGCCGGATTTCTCATGATTTATATAAATCAAATCCCGAAATCCAACTCTATCTTCGGGTTCACCCCAACCTTGCATCTGTCGAAAACGAGCGTAAAGCTCAAATGCTTTCACTTCAGTCGCCCAATCTGACAATAATTGCCCCGGATGCTGAAATCGACACCTACCAATTGATGCGATCTTGCGAAAAAATTGCGACGTTTGGATCTAGTGTCGGCTCGGAAGCAGTTTATTGGGGAATTCCGTCAGTCCTCCTCGGTCCCTGTCTTTACCAAGGGCTAGGCGGCGTTTATCGAGCAAACTCGCATGAACATACGCTAAATCTACTAACCGAAACGCTTGAACCCCAGGAAAAAACGGGGGCACTCAAGTACGGTTTTTGGTTTCAAACTCGAGGCTACCCACACAAATACTACTCACCCTCTGGGTTGTTTGACGGAAAATTTAAAGACCAGACAATTTACGCCCAACCCGCCAAACTCTCGCCCTGGGCTCGGCTCAAGAAAAACACAAAGCGAATCCTGTTTCCTCCGTCGCGACCCTCGAAATGAGAATGCAAGCTCAGCCAGCTTCAATGCGGAAATAACGTGCCAGCGAACCCGTGCCAGCCCAGAGAAATCTCGGTGTCCTGATTCGTATTGGAGATTTTAGAAGAGTGGGATAGCTTAATAAGAAGTAACGACCCACTCCCAAAGGAACACGGATGTTCTGGCTAAAAAACAAAACTGTACTTATTACTGGCGGCACGGGTTCTTTCGGGAAAAAGTGCGCAAAATTCTTGCTCGAAAATTCCGACGTGAAACGGCTCATCATCTTTAGCCGTGACGAGCAAAAACATGTCGACATGCGTCGCAATTTATTCCCTACCGACAAATACCCACAAATCCGTTACTTCATCGGGGATGTGCGGGATGAGGCGCGACTGCGCCGTGCATTCAAAGGAGTGGATTTTGTAATTCACGCTGCGGCAATGAAGCATGTCGACATTGCAGAATACAACCCTCAAGAATGTATTCGCACCAACATTGGTGGCGCTGAGAATGTCATAAATGCAGCACTTGATTGCGGTGTCGAAAAAGTCGTTGCGCTCTCAACTGACAAAGCCGCCATTCCAGTCAACCTCTATGGTGCAACCAAATTGTGCAGCGACAAACTATTCATCGCTGCCAATTCCCTTGCCGGTGAGACAGGTACTCGTTTTTCAGTTGTTCGTTACGGAAACGTCTGGGGGAGCAATGGTTCCGTCGTCCCCTTCTTTCAAAAACAAGCGAAAACCGGGGTGCTGCCGATTACGGACCCCAAAATGACTCGGTTTATCATCACCCTCCAAGAAGCAGTCAATCTCGTCGTCAAAGCGTTCACTCGCATGGAGGGGGGCGAGGTGTTCGTCCCAAAAATTCCAAGCACCACTGTGCTGGACATCGCAACTGCCGTCGACTCGACCTGCGAAACCAAAGTCATCGGCATTCGCCCCGGTGAAAAACTACATGAATGCATGATCCCGGCTGACGACGCGAGAAACACTTTAGAATTCAGCGACCATTTCATTATTCAACCCACCTTTCGAAGCTGGTCGACCACTCCACCTCGCTATATCGACGAAGGAATTCAATGCCCCGACGGCTTCAGCTATTCGAGCGACAACAATGAAGCATGGCTCACTATTGACCAACTTCAAACGATGATTGCAATGGAGATGGATCAACCAAAAACCGAACCAACACTTGCCCCACAACACGCAGCCTGAGGACCCGTCTATGTTGCCCTACGGAAAACAGACGATTGAAAAAGACGATATCGAAGCCGTTGTGGATGCGTTGCAATCCGATTGGCTAACAACCGGTCCGTTGGTTACGACCTTCGAAACAACCTTCGCTCAGACCGTCGGCACGCAACAGGCAGTTTCGTTCAGCAGCGGAACTGCAGCCTTGCATGCCGCGATGCACGCTGCCGGAATTGGTGCCGAAGCAAATGAGGAAGTGATCGTCCCGGCCATTACCTTCGTTGCTACTTCAAATGCCGTTTTATATCAAAATGCGAGGCCTGTTTTTGCGGACGTCGATCCGGACACCCTACTAATTGACCCAGCAGATGTCGCTAGGAAAATCACCCCCAAGACCAAAGCCATTGTGGCGATGGACTATGCCGGTCAGCCCTGCGATTACGAGGCACTACGCGCCCTCGCAGACCAACACAACCTCGTACTAATCTCGGATGCCTGCCATTCACTCGGTGCCGCAATAGGCCCCAACCGAGTCGGCAGTCTCGCAGACTTTACCTGTTTCAGCTTTCATCCCATTAAACAAATTACATCTGCCGAAGGCGGAATGGTAACGACCAACGATCCCCTCGCCGCAACGACATTGAAAGAATTCCGAAATCATGGAATCACCACTGACCACCGCCAACGAGAATCCAGGCAACAGCACCAGTATGCAATGGAATCGCTTGGATTCAACTATCGATTGACCGATCTACAATGCGCGCTTGGACTATCTCAATTGGCTAAACTTAGCCGTTTCACCCGACGTCGAAATGACATCGCACGTTTTTATCGATCGCTCCTTGAATCAATCCCGCACGTCAATCCGCTGCAAACGCGAGCTGGAATCGAACACGCACACCATCTGTTTGTGATTCGTTGGGATCAAAAATCCGCCGGCCTCTCCCGGGATCAGGCTTTCGAGCAACTTCGGGAGCGAAAAATTGGTGTTAATGTCCACTATCAACCCGTCTATCAGCACCCCTATTACATCAATCGCTTTGGCGATCAAACGGGTAGTTGCCCAATCGCAGAACGCGTCTACCAGGAAATCCTCTCACTCCCTATTTTCCCATTAATGAGAGAAGAAAACGTGCGAGAGGTGGTCATGCAGCTACAAGCGATCACCCAAGCCAAATCAAACCCACTCTCGAAAGCCGCATAGCCCAATGAAAACCGTTGCCATCATTCAAGCTCGCCTTGGAAGCACACGACTTCCGGGTAAAGTCCTCCGTCCGCTCGGAGGCAAAACAATGCTTGAATGCGTGATGCAGCGTCTGGGTGACTGCAAAACCATCGACCAACTCGTCATCGCGACAACCACCGAATTGGCCGATCGTGAGTTGATTGAATTCTGCCAACAACGGCAATGGAACGTTCATGCCGGAAGTGAAAACGATGTCCTCTCCCGCTATGTCGAGGCCGCGGAAAAATACGAGGCGGATCAAATTGTCAGAATTACATCCGACTGCCCGCTTATCGACCCCCGACTTGTTGATCAAACCGTCGACTTGATGAACTCTGCCCCGGATATCGATTACGCCACCAACTTTCACCCTTGTCGCACATACCCTCGCGGCCTTGATTGCGAGGCGATGACTCGCCGAACACTCAGTCGAATGGATCGTCTCGCCCAATCAGAAAGATATCGCGAGCACGTAACCCTATACGCTTACCAAAACCCTAAAAAATTCAACATTGCTTCGCTCACTGGAACGGAAGACTGGTCGCACCTTCGCTGGACCGTGGACACCGAAGAGGACCTCCAACTCGCCTCAGAAATCTACCGCCATTTTGGTGATTCACCATTCGACTGGAAACAAATCATCGAGGCCTATGAAATCCATCCGGCGTGGATAGAGATCAACCGCCACTGTTTGCAGAAAATTGCTTAGTGACTACGTTTTTATGCCCATCAATCGACCCAAACTTTTGATTCGCGCTGATGCCGGGCCTACCGTCGGAACCGGGCATGTCACTCGCTCCCTTTCGATTGCGAGAGAGTGGAAAAACTCAGGTGGAACCGTTACGTTTGCCTGCGGCATGCTCCCCCGGGGACTTCTCAAAAAAATTGCCTCCGAACATTTTCATTTCATTCCGCTTAAGCATTCCGAATGCGACCAAGCCGATGCGGATGAAACGAAGCGTATCGCTGCCACAATGCATCCAGACTGGACCATTCTTGACGGTGACCGGTTTTTCAAAAACTACCTCGTGCCCCTCAAGCAGGCGCAGTCGAAATTACTCCTAATAGGCGAAAACGCTTCAAACAATGCCGAATTTGCGGACATCGTTTTGGATCAAACTGCGAAGTCGATCAATCCGGTGACTAACTGCCATCACGAACATTGCATTTCATTGAGCGGGCCGGAATTTGCTTTGCTAGATGAATTTGCTTTATCAGGGGAATTCTCGCTCCCCACCCCCAAACAATCCTCCAGGGAAGCAAGGAAAATCCTAGTATCCCTTGGCGATAACGACCAAGAAAACTGGACCCTCAAGACGCTACAGTCGATTTCTGATTTAGAAAAAAAGAAGATTGTTGTGGACTGCGTAATTGGGTCTCGCTACTCTCACGCAGCTGAACTAAATCAGTTCAAGAGGCAAACCAAACTCAATTTGAGAATCCATCGCAATCGCGATCGAGTGCAACAACTGCTTCCTCGAATTGACCTCGCAATCTCCTCGAGCTCCGCAGCCTATCAACTTGCTTACGGGGGAATCCCAACGGTCATTATCGATCTCAATGGGCAACCGCCACGCGTATACTCCCTCTTGAAACAACCGGCACTCGGATTGCATGGACAGAGCGAAGCAACCTGCCGCCAGGAACTCAAGCAACATATAAAGCAGCTAATTGAAAATCCGGAACAAAGAAAGGCGTTATCCGAAATTGGGCAGCGTCAAGTGGACGGACTTGGTGCCAAACGTGTGGTTCGAACCATGAAAACCGGGAACCTCACATTACGCCCCGCCATCGCTCAAGATTCTCCAACCATCTGGCGTTGGCACAATGACCCAGAAGTGAAATCCGTTGCCCTGGCAAACTCTCACCCAACGCTTGATGAGTTTGCCCACGAATTTCAAACAAGACTTGCCGCCCCCAACAGACACTATTGGATTTTTGAAAACACTGATGGAACTGTAATCGGATACGCGTGCTTTGAAGAGCTCAAAAACCAAAGATCGGCCAAAATAAGCGTCGTTGTCGATCACTCGAAACGGGGCAGGGGAGTAGGGACCGCGATCATTACTCAAGCCTCTGAGAAACTGTTTCGCCAATCCAATCACTTAAGCATCGTCGCTCAAATTAGACCGGGAAATATTGCCTCAGAAAAAGCTTTTCGGGCCGCAGGATTTTCCGGAATTCAACCGGCAATCGTTCACGGACAAATGGCCCTACAATTTGAGTTGCAACGTCCTTCGGAAATCCCGCTCCAATCCTTCAGGGAAATTGCCAACAAAGCGGCCTGAATCACCTCCAGCACACACGACAACCGACCTTCAAATTCCTCTCATACTTTCGTTCAAAAGCTAATCGATGGACTCCCCAAAGAACATTCAAATCAATGGCCGATTAATTGGCGAAAACGAACCCACCTACATCATTGCTGAACTGTCGGCAAACCATCATCAGTCATTTGACCGTGCTGTGGAAATTATCCGGGAGGCTCATCGCGCGGGCGCCGACGCCGTAAAACTCCAAACCTATACCGCCGACACACTGACACTGGATTCGCACCAAGCCCATTTCAAGATCCAGGGCGGCACCGTTTGGGACGGCAAGAGCTTTTACGAACTTTACCAAAAAGCGTCCACGCCCTGGGAATGGCATGCCGAATTAAAGTCGATCGCGAACCAGCTTGGAATGGATCTTTTTTCAAGCCCGTTCGATGCGTCCGCGGTTGAATTTCTTAAAGCACTTGATGTCCCGGCTTACAAAATTGCTTCGTTTGAAATTATTGACGTGCCGCTTCTGCGGGAAGTCGCAGCCACTGGCCGCCCCGTCATCGTCTCCACCGGAATGGCAACACTCGAAGAAATTGAACAAGCTGTGGCCACGCTGCGGAGCAACGGCTGCAATGAAATTGCATTGCTGAAATGCACCAGCGCGTACCCCGCTCCTCCAGAATCAATGAACCTACGGACGCTCCCGGATCTCGCGTCCCGTTTTCAGCTGCCCGTCGGACTTTCCGACCACACCCTCGACCACCACTCCTCGATCACCTCCGTCGCATTGGGCGGATCCATAATCGAAAAGCACCTCACTCTCTCTCGATCTGAAAAAGGCCCGGATAGCTCGTTTTCATTAGAGCCTTCCGAGTTTGCTGAGATGGTTGACGCGATTCGAACCACCGAGAAGGCTATGGGAAAAGTAAATTACGGCCCCACCGAAAGCGACAAGAACAACCTTGCCTTCCGGCGTTCCCTGTTTGCCGTCGAGGATATCGAGCAAGGTGAGAAGTTTACCCTCGAAAACGTCCGCTCGCTCCGCCCCGGCAAAGGCCTAGAACCGGTCCATTTGGACAAAGTGCTATCAGCCACTGCCTCTCAGCAAATTCCGCGTGGAACTCCACTCAACTGGCAACACGTCGCCTAGATTGAAAGAGCATGGACGTCGACGCTCGATTGCTTTACCCCAAACTCCTTAACGCAGGGCCATAAGCCCGCGAACGCTTCCCCATGCCAATTCACTGATTGGCAATTCTCGCATTCGGCAACGGCTAGCGGATTTGATTGACGTTTGAGAATCAGCGCAAAACGTTTAAATTTAATGAAGCTCGTCTTTCCATCGCTAGCAACGGCGGCCGAGCATTTGCAAGGAAGCATTTTTTCAAATAGGCATCATGAAAAATCTAAATCGAGCGTTACGGATGACGCTCAAATACCGCTGGTCTTTGCTCGCCTCTTTTTTTTGCAGTGCGATGGTCGCGGTTTTGTGGTCACTCAACCTCGGCGCCGTTTATCCGTTTGTCGAAATAGTCATTAAAGGCAAATCACTTCATCAATGGGTTGCTGATGAAGATATTGAATCCCAACAATTAATCGCCAACAGCCAAAATAGCATTCGAGAACTCGAAGCCCGCTTAAGCGATAATCCGGATCCGATTGAATCATCGAAAATACAAAGCCAAATAAGTGCGAATCTTTACGACATTCAGATTCAGGAAACTCGCAGCGCAGGTCGAGCCAAACTGGCACCCTACATTAAAAAATACGCGCCAGCCAAACCATTCACGACGCTCGCCTATTTAATGGCGCTGATGTTCATCGGTACCGTGCTTCGTGGATTGTTCTTGATGGGCAGTATGGTTTCCGTTGCCCGCGTCGGCCAGCGCACGATGCTGGATATGCAAAACCGCGTCTTTCAAAACGTGCTTGACATGGAAGCCTCGGAACTAGGTGTCAAAGGAACTGGAGATTTAATCAGCCGAATCCGCGGGGAAACCGGGGCAATTTGTCAGGCCATTACAACACTCTTTGGCAAGACGATTCGCGAACCACTCAAAATGACCGGCTGCCTGGTTGGAGCGGCATGGGTGAACTGGCGATTGCTACTATTCTCATTGCTAATCTGTCCAATCGCGGGCTACCTCATGCTGAAACTGGCACAGGTAACCAAACGTGCCAACAAGCGGGCGATGGAGGACTCAGCAAAATTGCTTAACCGTCTTTACCAAGCCTTAACCTACATGCGTGTTGTTAAAGCTTTCACCAATGAAGACAACGAGCGCAAACGATTCGATCTGGTAGCAAACGATGTTTACAAAAAGTCTATGCGTATTTCCGTTTTCGGTGCACTTTCGAGAATCAACAATGAACTGCTCGGCGTCAGCATGATCTCCCTGAGCGTCCTTGCCGGTGGGTACCTGGTACTCAACTCGACGAATTATCTATTCGGAATCCGCATGTGTGATGCCCCGATGGGATTCGGCAGTCTCATGATGTTTTTCGGATTTTTAATCGGCATCGCGGACCCCCTGCGAAAGATGGCCGACGTCTACAACATGATTCAAGGAGGCGTTGTCGCCGCTGACCGAGTCTTCCCCCTCATTGATCAGGTTCCGGCCATTCAAGATCCGGAATCACCGGTTGAAATCCCAACAGGAAAACTTGAGATTGAATTTTGCAACGTTCATTTTGAGTATGAACCCGACCAGCCAATCCTCCGGGGAATCAGTGAACATATTCCTGCTGGCACTTCTCTGGCCGTTCTCGGACACAACGGCTGCGGAAAGAGCACATTGATAAATTTAATCCCCCGATTCTTTGAAGCCAACGGTGGAGTCGATCAAGCCGACGGTCAAGTTCGCATCGGCGGTCAGGACATTCGCAACTACGCCGTGAAATCGCTGCGACAAAAAATTGGCTACGTCACACAGCAAACCATGCTTTTCAACGATTCGATCTCGCAGAACATTGCCTATGCCAAACCAGAGGCAACTCACGAAGAAATCGTCGCCGCCGCCCAAAAAGCACATGCGCACGAGTTCATTTCCCAGATGGAATTCGGGTACGACTCAATGATGGGTGAGCACGGTGGCAAACTATCGGGCGGACAACGTCAACGAATTTCACTTGCTCGTGCAATTCTTAAAGACCCCGAAATCCTAATTCTTGACGAAGCCACCAGCCAGATTGATCCGGAAAGTGAAAAGCTAATCCATGAAACGCTCGCCGAATTCATCCAAGGCCGCACCACGGTTCTGATCACTCACCGTATGTCAACGCTCGAACTCGCAGACAAGATCATGATCATGCGGGAAGGCCAGATTGTTGACTGTGGGACTCACGAACAACTCCTGTCTCGCTGCCCTGATTACCGCCGAATGAGAAACCTTCAACTTGAGGAGGCCGCCTAATGAGTGCACCCGCCCGGAAATACGTAGAACCGAATCGGCAAATGGAGAACCTGCAATCTGGCCTCACGACCAAATTCGAACAACTTCAACTCGCGACCGAAATCATCAAGGGCGAAGCCGATGCGTTAAAAAATCTGGCTGCCAACCTACCGGATGACTTCTGTGTAGCGACCGACCTACTTCTTGATTGCGATGGTTGCGTGATTGTCACAGGAATTGGCAAAGCAGGCTGGATTGGCCAGAAGACTTCCGCTTCGTTGGCGTCTGTGGGCGTGCGCAGCCATTTCCTCCATCCCGCCGAAGCAATCCATGGAGACCTCGGAAGAGTTGGACCAAACGATATTGTCCTCGTTTTTTCCAACAGCGGAGAAACAGGTGAAATCCTGAAACTACTTCCGTCATTTAAAAAATTCCAAACCCCCATCATTGCCATTACCGGCAAACAGGATTCCACCCTCGCCGCTCACAGCACTGCGGTGCTCAATTATGGAAAAACCAACGAAGCCTGTCACCTTGGACTTGCCCCCTCCACAACTACTGCACTGATGCTTGCGTTGGGCGACGCGCTCACTTTGGTCGTTTCAAAAACAAAAAAACTCCAGGCAGATGACTTTGCAAAATTCCACCCCGGAGGATCTCTTGGAAAACGACTCTCACTTGTAGAACAAGTAATGAGGCCAATCAGCGAATGTCGCATTGCGAATGAAACCGAAACAGTTCGCGAAATATACATCCAACAAGGAGGCCGGGAGCGGAGAACTGGCGTCGTTTTGATTATCGATCAAAAATCTCGACTTACCGGTATTTTCACCGACAGTGACTTGGCAAAATTGCTGGAAAAACAACAAGATGAACTTTTTGACGAACCCATTCGAAACGTCATGACGCAATCACCAATCACGATTGCAGAAGGCAGCAAAACATTGTTAGCCATCGAAACACTGGCCTGCAGAAACCTAAGCGAACTGCCCGTCGTCGATGCTGACGGTCGAGCACTCGGCCTAATCGATATCACCGACGTTGTTAATGTCCGTAGCGGACAATAAGCGATCTCCCGCCCTCTCCAAAGCGACAATCTCCACGGCGATAACCATTGACGCTCATACAATTCCGCTCAATTCTCGCACCTTCTGAAAAAGCCGCCGCCACCCGCAAACGAGTCCGCGTGTACCGATTGGGCCGAGTGCACGGAGAAGCATTGTGGTTTCAAGATGAGCCGTGACAAGGCAACAATCCTAAGTCTTACTGAGCTATATACCGAATTTCACATTTTGTTTATTTTTTTTCAATAAAATTTAAAGTGAACAAAGGCAACACTAACAAGTTGGATGACCGAAATTAATTACTTTGAAGGACGTTTTAATTACGATAATATTTCCTTCATCTTTCAACAAATTTAGACATGATCGGCAAATTCTGCGATCCATTCCTTCCACCAAACGTAGCGGGGACAGAATCACTAAAGGTCGACAACGCGCAATAGCTACAATATGGACAGGGTGGCGGCGGCGGTTTCTTGCTTTTTCCTTTGGTTTTTTACTGCAATACTATCCTGCCGGCCCAGTATTTAAT
This sequence comes from Planctomycetota bacterium, assembly GCA_029979005.1. GTDB lineage: Bacteria > Planctomycetota > Planctomycetia > Pirellulales > Pirellulaceae > Mariniblastus. Next base: position 51,635 of record JAPOIJ010000005.1, read on the forward strand.
CAGGCCGCAGGAAATATATTTCATCCTATTTGTTTTAAGAGGTAACGACTATGTATTCACCATCGCGCCGGAAGGCGTTTACGCTGGTTGAGTTGCTAGTGGTCATTGCGATCATTGGAATCTTGATCGGTATGCTACTCCCTGCTGTGCAACAGGTTCGTGAGGCAGCAAGACGAACGACATGCATGAACAATGCACGTCAGCTCGCACTCGCAGTATTAAACTACGAAAGCGCCTACCAACAATTCCCAACCGGCTGGGATGGCTGGAACGCTTCTACGGCATTTCCAAAGCAGTACCTTCCATTTACTTACCGTGGAAGCACTCCTTACCGCGGCAACTACTGGGGCTGGGGAACATTCGTTCTTCCTTTCATGGAACAAAACAACCTTTATGACAACTGCAACCTCTACCAGACTTTTGGCGAGGATCAGTTGTTGCCAAACGGTGACCAGTTAACTGGCTCGGTTATCCCGTCCTTCCAGTGTCCAAGTGACAACCCGAAGGTGGATGGCAAGAACACATGCTATACTTCAAACTCTCTGGACCTACCCAACGGTATTTCCAACTACGTCGCCAATATTGGCTATGCATGTTGGAATTCTCGTCGAATGGATCCAAACCACCGTACAAAGTGGGGCCCATTTGGTATGAACACCCGAGTTGACTTCGGTACAATGACAGATGGTTCGAGTAACACCATTATGCTTGGTGAGCGATCCAGCGAACCTGAAACCGGACCTAATCCGAAAAACCCTCTGATGGTCGGAGCGATTTGGGCTGGCTCACACCGCTGGCAAAACAACCCGGATCTTTCGACCCCGATGGCTGGTCGTTGGTCTAACATGGGTCGCGCTGGTGGACTTAACTTTATCGTCAACGGTAACTACCGAGCCCGCTCGATTGCTTCTAGCGGTCACACCACGGGTGCGACGGTTGCAATGTGCGACGGTTCTGCTCAGTTCCTATCGGACAATGTAGCGAACTCTACACTTAACTGGCTTTGTGCTTATCAGGACGGAAACACAGTTAACGAGTATTAATGCTAACTATCGATTAGATTTCAATTGGAGCCCGATTGCTTTGTAGTCGGGCTCCACTTTTTTACGGACAAACACAAGAGAATTAATGATGAAACTCCAAATCAAATTTCTTTCGTTCCTCGGCCTTGCGGCTCTTCTTTGCATCAGTACGCTTACTGGTTGTAAAGGTGGGGGTTCAAACGCCCCAGTTTCCGGCACGGTAACTCTCGATGGTGAACCGCTTGCTGGAATTAGAGTTACCTTTTTCCCAGAACCCGCTACCGGCAATACAGCTCCAGGACCTTACTCTACTGCAGTTACTGACAGTGAAGGGAATTTTTCCTTGGTCGATCGATACGGTGAAGAAGGGGCCATGGTTTGGAGACACTCGGTTGAATTCGAATGGGATCAACTCGACGAGGCGGAACTCTCAGATGCAATGGAGGGCGATGGCGATGGCAAAACGGATTCAAAAGCCGCTGCTGCAGCCAAAAGCAAATCGAAAAAATTCGCCAAAATCCCGGCTAAATACCAATCGGGCAACTCAGGACAATTATACGTTGATGTCCCGAGTGGTGGGCTAACGGGCTATAAATTAGAAATGACCAGCAACTAATCTAAGCGAATGTAACCGGCACTGCCTAGTACATCTAGCATTTCACTTCTAACTTACTTAAGCCTAAGAGCTCTCGATCTTCGAGAGCTCTTTTTTATTCCCCAGTGAGGTCGCGATCACTAACAAGAAATTGCCTGAGTACACTATTAGACGCACGCTTTGTCAATTATGTTCTGTTTTCAGTGTACATTGTCAGTATCTTCTAACGTGATACCCAAACAAACCATTTCATAACTAGATAAAAAGATAACCAACGATGGATAAACCAAAAATTGCCGCCTGTTTCCCCAAACAAGTAGAGTTAGTAGCTGGTAAAAAATACGCTTACTGCACCTGTGGTATTTCGGAAAACCAGCCGTTTTGCGACGGCAAACACAAAGGGACAGACTTTGTGCCAATGGTTTTTGAAGCAACTGAGACAGAAACAGCCTATTTTTGCCAGTGCAAACACACCTCCAACGCCCCTAAGTGCGATGGAACGCACAACACACTTGAATCCACCGACGATGCCACAAGCTAATGTTTTCTCTCGGCTACGAAACAGCGACTCCAGTAGTGGATCAACATGGGCAAGCAAGCAAAATTCATTTTCCTTAGCAAAGCGCTTGGATGGGTTTTGCTAGTCGCTGTCTTCACTTTACTGATCTTAGTTCCGTTGCTGACATCCACGCTATTAAAAACATCCCAACTTCCTGTCGGCGCATTGGAGTACTGGAAATACATCGAGTCGTCCCAGGCGACGCTGATGAAATTGCTAGGCGTGATCTGGATTTTCTTTCTTGGTGGATGTTTTGCAAGCTTTTTAAATGTCGTCGCCTGGCGACTTCCCCGAGGTCGAGGCGTAAACGGCTCCAGCATGTGCCCATTTTGCGAAACAGAACTTCTGTTTAGCGACAACCTGCCCGTTTATGGGTGGATTCGTAATTCTGGGCAATGCCGTACCTGTAGAACGCCAATCTCTCCGCGTTACCTGATCGTAGAGATCTTTCTCGGTTTCGTTTTTCTTCTAATCGCATTTTTTGAAATTCTAACTGGCGGCTCCATTCTGCCTTTTCAAACGCCAGGGCATTCTCGAGGATTTGAACACCTTATCTTTGACCCCAAATGGAACCTGATCCAAATCGCATCCTATCACTTAGCTCTCATTTGCCTCCTGTTTACGTTTTCTCTGATCCGCTCAGAACGCTTACAAGTCCCCCGAAACGTTTTTTACTGGGGACTGGGAATCGGGATTGGATTACCGCTGATCTGGCCAGACATGACGTTAATTGCGTGGAATATTGACACCCATCAAGTGATTAACATCGCGCGAGCTTCCTCCACACAATTCATCACAATCGCTTACGGTCTGATCGCTGGTTCCGCGTGTGGCCTACTAGGCTCGTGGGCAACCTTTAACTTTAAGAGAATGCAAGAAGATCGTGTTCACCAATCAACGATTGAACAATTTAACGGTGTCGACGACGTCATCGCTGCAATGGCTTTAGTGGGAATTTTCCTTGGCTGGCAGGCAGCCCTATCAGTGACTCTCTTCTTCTTTTTAATCCAAGCAGCTCTGTTGGCATTTAAAAAAGGAAACAAACCATCCGCTTTTACTCCGTCCGCCGCGGTCTTTGTGGCTACGCTTTTGCACTTATTGACCTGGAAGTTGCTAACCGACTTTCCATTATGGCCATCTCCGACAGCGAACACGCTCGAAATTGCAGCCGGCCTCGTTGTGATTTTGTTAATTTCAGCGGCACTTCGGAAGTTTTCTGCAGCCCAACAAGATCTTCAAGTTGGCTAAATCACCGATTTGAGATGCAAACAGGAAATCTCATCCGGCGAACGGTAACATTTGAGGCCGTCCCCGCAAACTACTCGATTTCGCCGTGCAGCTCACTCAGAAGATCGAGCTCCGCCTCGAGCGTCTGATCGGTTTCAATAGCCGACCCCTGAACGCTTGGCAAAATAGTTGGCATCGGCGCATAGATTGACTGGGGTAGGTTCCGATCAGGACTGGGCTTGGCCTGCTCAGAAATCTCCCATGGATTCCCTCGAATTTTACATCCAGAGAGGATCGCGATTCCTGCAAATAACAGTATCGAATAAGCGATTAGATTGCGTTTATCAGCCAACTTTCTTTCCCGGAACATTTCGAACTATTTAATCTCATCAAAAATGCACTTATTGGACAACCTCAATTTCACGCCACCCTAACATTGAAATCATCTCAACTTCGATTGGACTTCCGCAATAAATAATCACCGATACGAGGGGAGAGTTGCGTCATTGAAAACAAGAGCTTCGCATGCCAGGGGACGACTAACTCTCGCTTTCTCTTCTCACAACAAAGGACTATTTTTTGAGCCAAATAATCAGGATCAATTCCTTTTAACTTAACCCCCGCCCCCGGTTGGGCTACTGAATCGCTCATTCCTTCTGCTTGCGATTCATATCGAGTCCCCGAGTCGTCCCGACGAATTGGGCCGGGGCAGACATGTAAACAGTTCACATTTTCAGGCCCCTCCAGCCGCAATTGGTGACTGAACGCTGCCAATCCATGTTTACTTACCGCGTAAGGAGCTACTTTTGGCCAACCGGTCTTCGAAGCCAGTGAACCGATATTTACTACCTGACCGGATGTCGCCGTGAGTGCATCCATGGTAGCCAAAGTACACCGGATCGCTGAATAAAGGTTCATTTCCATAAAGTCAGCGTATTGCTCGACCGTACAATTTAGCAATTCCGTTCGCGTCGACTTGCCAACATTATTCACCAACAAATCGATTCGACCGTGCTTCATTAGCGTACCTTGGACGGCTGCCTCAATGCTTGAGTCACTTGTAACATCTCCCTGAATCCAGTGCAGCTCAATGTTTGAGCGAGCCTTTAGCTCACACACTTTTTTAAGCTTTTCTTCATCTCGAGACAGCAACACCGCGGTCGCTCCCGCCTTTGAAAACGCGCAGCCAATCGAAAGCCCTAGCCCCCCGGATCCACCGGTCACTAATACAACTTTTCCTTGCCAACTTCCCATTATTTCCAATCAACTCAATGAAATTACTGCTCAAGTCGTTTCATCCCCGGCCAAGAACCACCGGTACTTTTACACGAATAACGATACGCTTTCGCCCCCATTGCACGCTAGCAAATCATTGGAATCAGCTTCATTTTCAGCGGCGATTTAAATGATTCCCGAATTAATTCACCGATCTCGCTGAATTCGCTCAAGCCAACCTTCCGTCGTGCCGATGCGGATTGTATCAGGTGGGGGGTCTAGGGAAAGTTTAACGCCTGAAAATGCTCTCAAACTAACTCGGAACAATCGGTAACGCCATGAGTCCAAAAGATACCCTCAAATCAACCCTTCGCGCCAGCTTCTTGCTTTTCATCGCCCTAACTACCTTGTCTTCTATCGGTTGTGCCATTTCCATGGAAGGCAAACTAACAGAGTCCGAAGCACAAATACCATTGGAAAACGCGGCTAAAACTGATGCGGACACCACTGACGCGGCCAAGTATCGCGTAGAGATGAGCGGTGGCTTCAGTGCCAATGAAATCTACGAAGGCGCAATTGACGGCCCTCTATTCGTTCAAGACGCACTTCAGCGGTCTGGGGCCATCGAACGGTATCGGGCGATGGACATCCTCATTTATCGAATTGTAAAAGAGTCAGGCAAAGGCCTCAAACTTCCCGTTGAATACGACTCGAGTGGGAAAACAGTCATGCAAAACCAAAACTATGCTTTGCATCCCAACGACCGCATCGTTGTGACCAATCGGTCAAAAAACGTGATCGACAAATTAATTGATTCGCTTAATCCGCTCGACTAAGTTCACTCCGCCAGTCCCTTCTTGCTTCATTCGCCCGATCCGAGGGTGAGAGGTTGTTAAGAAATTCGGTCTTTCTCGTTTTGATGATTGGCGGACTCCGGATCCAATGGCGTGCATTTACTCAGAAATCCGGAAATCCCGAGCGAATTGTTCGACAAACCGTTACACTGGATCAATGAGTTGGTCAGACGATCGCTGGTAATCCATCAGGATTGCGAGAGGAAAGTCCGGGCTCCCCAGGACAGGATGGTCGGTAACGCCGACCGATCGTGAGATCAGGGAAAGTGCAACAGAAAACAGACCGCCTGAACTTTGGTTCACCGAAGGTCGGGTAAGGGTGAAAAGGTGGGGTAAGAGCCCACCAGTACTCGGGGTGACTCGAGTAGCTTGGTAAACCCCATCCGGAGCAAGGCCAAACAGAAAGAAGCGGTTGTCCGCCGCATTTTAACTTTCGGGTAGGCTGCTTGAGTGCGTCAGCAATGTCGCGCCTAGATAAATGATCGTCACCGGTGCAAACTGGTTACAGGACCCGGCTTACGACCAACTCGTTTTTTACTTTTAGACACTCAGTTTCTAATCGCCTAACTAACGCTGTCGTTCAATACCAGCCATCGATAAACGAGAGCCAATCATGAAGAACTCTCTTCGGCTTTTAAAGATAATTTCGCTCTTCGCCACGGTATTCGGGATAGGTTGTCTCAATACTGGCTGTATCCCTAACGAAACTGACCAACCCGCAACCAATTCAGCAGACATACCGATGGTAGTCGTTGACTTGAGCACCCCTCGTGCGAGTTTTGAATCGTTGGCAACGGCGATCAGTTCTGACGATCACACCGCGCGACTGGCCTGTTTAACCACCACTGAAAAGAACCGCGAAGCGGGTGTGGCCGCCCTGAATCTGATGCAATTAGCGGTCAAGAGCCCCAGTGACGGCGATCGTTTTTTGAAAATCCTGGACGACCACGGTTTGTCCCAACAAACCATCAACCGCGCGATGGCCTCCTACAGTTCAGGCTCAGTAGGAATGCCGGGGTTCACAGAGAAGATTGGCGAGAAAATCCATGACCTACCTCAGTTCCATGACAAGATCTCTAAAATCGCTACCCGCCCTCCAATTCAAGAGCTCAGCTTCATCTCTGCCACCCCGGAAAACAACCAGATGCTCGGTCGAATTAAAATCGGCAATCGTGAGGCCGTTATTACTTTTCGCCAAATTGGTGATAAATGGCTAATTGACAGCCCAATTCACTGAGTCGCACATCCCGCCAAGACCGTAAAATTTACCGGGAACACCCCGGCCCGAACTTCGTAACGCTAGGCACAAATTACCAACTTACGATTCCAGACCGGGTTTTACTCGCCCTTCTTGGATATCGAAGTTTCCGCATCGTCTCCGAGTTCCGTTTGCCAATCATGCAGGATCTGGAGGGCGTTCATCGGCGTTAACGCATTGGCGTCGAGCGATTTAATCTTGTCGACCAATGGGTGATGGTTTGTCCCAAAGAGCGTCATCTGGATTTGCCCGGTCGATTCTCCTCCTTGCGACGTTATCATCTCACGGTTTTGCTCAACTTCACCGCTAGACTCTAACTTTTCAAGGATTTGCTCTGCACGGCGATTGACCCAGTTGGGCACGCCAGCCAGACGCGCTACGTGAATTCCATAACTTTTGTCTGCGCTTCCGGGAACAATTTTATGCAGAAATACGATTTTCTCTTCCCACTCGCGGACGGCCACATTGAAGTTGCTGACACCGTTGAAATCTTTTTCCAATTCGGTCAACTCGTGATAGTGCGTCGCAAACAAAGAACGGCAACCGATTTGATCATGTAAATATTCGACTATCGCCCAAGCGAGCGAGACACCGTCGTAGGTACTGGTTCCCCGGCCGATCTCATCCAGAATCACTAAACTTCGCGAGGAAGCAGTATTCAAAATCCGAGCCGTCTCAGTCATCTCGACCATAAATGTTGATTGTCCCCGCGATAATTCATCACTTGCACCAACGCGGGCAAAAATCTTATCAACCAATCCCAACTTCGCTTCTTTGGCCGGAACAAAACTTCCGATCTGCCCGAGCAAACTAATGAGGGCGACCTGACGGATGTAAGTACTCTTTCCCGCCATATTTGGGCCTGTGATTAGATGCAGGACTCCGTGCTCCTCATCGATCACCGTATCATTAGGGATAAACGCTCCAAGCGGCTCGATGATGTCGAGTACTGGATGTCGACCTTCAACTATCTTGGTAACGCTGTCCTCGACAAACTCTGGGCGACAATAACTTTGCTCAACCGCCAATTGAGCCAATCCTCCAATCGTGTCGAGCGTCGCAATAATCTGAGCATTCGACTTAAGCCGCGAGGTATGAGCACGCACCAATTGACGTAGATTTTCAAAAAGCTTGATTTCAAGTTCATCCGCTTTTGAATCGGCTGCCAAAACCTTCTCTTCATACTCTTTCAATTCCGGAGTGATATAACGCTCGGCATTCTTGAGTGTCTGCTTGCGAATAAAATCTGCGGGAACTTTGTCTCGATGGGAATGCGTGCATTCAAGGTAATAGCCGAAAACTCTATTGAAACCGACTTTCAAACTTGGAATCCCGGTTTCATCGCAAATTCGTTGTTGGTAGTTTGCGATCCACTGCTTCCCTCCCGCCGCGAGTTTCCTTAATTCATCAAGCTCGCTGTCGAACCCTTCCTGAATAAATCCACCATCTTTGATCTGAGCAGGACAGGGATCTTCCAGAGCGGCCTCTAACTCTTCTCGCAAATCGAAACATTCGTCAAGCTCCGCCTCAAGTTGCTGTAACCAGAGCGTTTGACAGCCGCTTAACTTTAACTTTAACTGCGGGACCGCAGCCAGAGTTTTTGCAATATAACTGAGGTCTCTCGGGGAAGGTCGCCCCGACGCAACCCTTGCCAGTAATCGCTGGAGGTCAAAGACTCCTTTCAGATACTCTCTCAAATCGTTACGGAGACTCTGGTCGTCGGCCAACTCTCCGACGGCGTCCTGGCGATGAATGATCTCATTCATTTCAGTCAACGGATTTGTCAACCAATCTCCGAGAAGACGACTCCCCATCGGAGTCTTACAACGATCAATCACGCCGAACAGCGAACCATCACGTTGGCCGGTCCGAATGGTCTGGCTAATTTCAAGACTCCGCCAGGTCGCCGAATCAATCTCAACAAAATTAGACTGACGATATGCCTGAATATGATCAAAGTGTTCAAGTGACGCCTTTTGAGTCTCGCGTAAATACTCCAGAATTCCGCCCGCTGCTCCGACCGCAAGCGGTCCGAACTCCGCAATCCCAAATCCATCGAAAGAAGCAACTCCAAGCTGTTTTTTCAACAACTCTTCGGACGACTGAATGCCAAAACTCCAGTCTGGACGACGGGTGATCATCGCATCTGGAAACAGCTCTTTGTCAAATTCACTGAATCGATCGGGAACCAGAATTTCACTGGCACCTAATCGAGCCAGCAAATCGACCAATTGTTTCTGCCCAACCGTCGTTACATAAAACCGTCCAGTCGATGTCTCGGCCCAGGAAACACCATACTGACTTGCACTCTCTTCGCTGCCACCTTGTTTTCCTTTGGGAAAAGCAGGCAGAACGGCCACGAGATAATTACTCACCGCCGGATCGAGTAAAGCTTGATCAGTAACTGTCCCCGGAGAAACAATTTGAGCGACTTCTCGCTTAACTAATCCCTTTGCAGCCTTCGGATCTTCGACTTGGTCACAAACCGCGACGCGAAAACCCTGCTTAATCAACTTCCCCAAATATGAATCAAGTTGGTGATACGGGAACCCCGCCATTGGAATCGCATTAGATTTATCGCGACTGGTCAGTGTCAGTCCGAGAATCTTGGCGGCGACTTTTGCGTCGTCGTGGAAAAGCTCATAAAAGTCCCCCATGCGGAAAAAAAGCAAAGCGTCACCGCAGGCTTTTTTCGCATCGTCATACTGTTGCATCATCGGAGTTTTAGACATAGCCAAAATGTAACAAGCTTCGCGCGGGCTTTCGAGTGGCTTCCAACATTCCCCGCTAATTCGGGGGAATATTTCTTATTTAGCGGACCCCCTAATTCCTCTAATTGACAGTTTTTCCATTCAAGCCAAATCACGGAGCATTAACATTCCAGAGTGTCGCAGAAGGTCTCTCAAGCTCGATACGAATACAAATTCAGGCCCTCACGCACGAATGTTTAAAATAACCCCACCAAACGGTACTAGAGAAGCAATGTCCATTGCCTTAAGAACATTCAGTTTCCACAAAACAGCGGTTCCGGAGGATGTAATTGGTTGAGCTAAGCAGGGATGCTGTCTATACTGCTTTTTAACGGGTAAGTGGCGTTCCTGTTGCTTCTGTTCCCCATCCTTCGCCAGTAAATTTTTGATTCGCTCGAATCGTGAACTCGACCGTAAGACGGGGAGTTCTCACTGATGCTACTCCCGGAGATTTGTTCGTGGACTCGAACCCTCAATCTAACCCTCAGCCCGTGCCGTTTGTTTTCGCGTCGCCAGATATCTCGGAGGACTCTCCGTTCGATTTCTGGGGCATTCTTAACCGTCGAAAATGGTTGGTATTTTTGGGCTTGGTCACGGGAATGGCACTGGGCGCTATATACGACGCGCAATGCGAGACGATCTACAAGAGCGTGGCAAAAATCAAGATTGAGCCCAAAGACCCGCTCTATCTCCCCATGTCGCAAAACAGTAGGACCATGTTTCCTATGGCGGCAGACATGGCAATCCGGCACGACCAGTTAATTGGTCAGTACAACATCGTTCAACGTTGTTTACTCGAAAATAACCTCTCGGCTCTCGAGTCATTTTCAGAGTTAGCCAACGACGAGACAATCCCCTACGTTATGGACAATCTCGTAGTTACGCAAAATAAAGACGAGCAAGTCCTCTATGAATTAGTCTACTACAGCTCAGAACCTGACGACGCTCAAACCATCCTGAATAACTTAATTGCGACCTATGAAACCGATCTGGGTGAACAATATTTGAACGAGAGCACGAAGGTTAGCGATCTTTTGACGTCAATCCATCGTGAATTTAAAGAGAACTACAGTGCGCTTCAAAAGCGACTCGACGCCGCCCACGAGGAAGATCAGGCGATCGTAGTCTCGCAGGGGAATATTACCCTGCACCAGGTCAAGGTAAACGAGCTAACCAAAATTCTTCAGACAGACCAAAACAAAATTGCATTTCTTGGTAAAGATTTGGAGCGGGCCAAGGAAGCCTTGCTTTCAGGTGACAAAGAAATTGAAGAAATGGTCTGGATCTTTAAAGAACAAAATAAAATTAAGGACGATGGCCGCAGGGAAGAGGCAAGCAATCGTGACATTTTCTTGCTTGAAAATAAGATCAGAGAATTAGAGGCCAATTACCGTCGCCTTGAGCAAATTTACGGCGCGGGGAATAAAGAACTCAAAGGCCTGGCTCAGGAAATTCAAACTTGGCAAGCGTCGCTTAACAAACTGGTCGCTACCGGCGACAGTGAAAGTCGCACGAATATCGAACCAAGAGAAATTCTTCAACGCCATATACGCTCACTGGAACAGCAGGTTTTTGATCTTCAAGCCTCAATTGAAATCAACCAAAAGGCTCTAATTGAAAACTCCACTGAAGCGGGAAGAATTGCTGCCGTTCAACGAAAAATCGAAAATATCAACACCCAGATGGATGATGTTCGGGACTTCTTGAAAATTGCGGAAAAGAAACTAATTGAAATTGACTCCGGTGATAACAACGCCAGCAAGGAAGGTTTCCGATTTCAAAAACTGCAAAACGCAACCTACGGTGAAGAAGTTTGGCCGATACTTCTGGTCATCCTTGGGATTGGTGGCCTGCTGGGAAGCCTGGTTGGATTCGGCCTCGGTTGTCTCGTGGAACTGGCCGACAAAACGTTCCACAATCCAGACGAAGTCATGAAAAAACTGAACGTGCCGTTAATCGGTCATGTGCCCGTCATTGCTCAAAACAAACGCTACCTCGTTGAGAATTCTTCCATCGATCCTGTCGTTTGCACTTACCACCGGCCTAAATCTCAGGTGGCGGAAGCTTTCCGCGCTGTAAGAACAGCCCTCTACTTCAACACTCAGGGCAAGAACCACTCGATTATTCAAGTTACGAGCCCAACTCCCGGTGACGGAAAGTCCACTTTGGCGGCCAACCTGGCAGTTTCGATCGCCCAGTCTGGAAAGCGCGTCCTGTTAGTGGATGCAGACATGCGACGACCTCGGCAACACGCAACTTTCGGGATCGAATCCTCACTTGGATTTGCGACGGTTCTCAGTGGACAGTCACAATGGCGAGATTCGTTGATTGAAAGTGTCGAGGTCGATGGATTGACGATCATGCCATGTGGCACGCGCCCCAACAATCCAGCCGAACTTAGCTCTTCTCCGCAAATCGATGTTCTTTTTGAACAAATGCGAGAGGACTTTGACTTCGTTATCATCGACACGCCACCGTTACTAGCGGTCACCGATCCAAGCCCAATCGCCGCTCGTGTTGACGGCGTAGTCCTCTGCCTTCGAATCAAAAAGAACGTACGGGTCAGTGCTGAACGAGCCACCGAGATGCTAACGAATCTCGGAGCCCATTGCATCGGTTTGGTCGTTAATGGAGTCGGAGCCCAGTCTGGCTATGGCAGCCAATACACCTACGGAGCCTATCGTGCAGGATACTCCTACAACGGTTACGGATATGGCTATGGTTACGGAACCGGCGGTGGAAAGTA
>JAPOIJ010000185.1 GCA_029979005.1 Planctomycetota bacterium
AGTTTTTAAGGAACAAATAATTTTTTCGGCAATTTGATTTGCTGGATCAATTAGGTGGCTCAGCTTGATTTCTAATTGAGGATACGCGTCTGGTTGCGAAAATTGAAAGCCGGGTATGAATTAGTTATGATTGGTCGCTTGTGCAGGACAAAGTCTCATTGTCCGCATAATTCGTTCGCTTTCTAGTTCTTTATGGTGCCAATTCGTGAAATTTATTTTCTTTCGATGCTTGTTCATCTGTTTAATTTGGTCTTGTTTTGGGGGGCTCGCCGTTGGTGAAGTAAATGAGAAGCTGAATGTGCTTTTTATTTCCGCTGACGATATGAATTGCGACCTTAGCGTTTACGGGAATACGCAAGTCAAGACACCGAATCTTCAACGGTTGGCTGAGATGGGAGTTAGATTTGACAATGCGTATTGTCAACAACCACTTTGCGGACCGAGCCGAGCGAGTTTAATGACCGGTTTGCGACCGGATACTCTAGACATGCACACTCTCAAGCATGAATTACGCGAAAAGAATCCGAATGTGGTTACCCTTGGACAAATGTTCCGAAACCAAGGTTATTTTTCTGCGCGAGCCGGAAAGATTTATCACTATGGGAACCCGAGTATGATTGGCACCGACGGAAATGATGACCCTCAGACGTGGGATCAGCGGTACAACCCGGTTGGAATCGATCGCTCACAGCAAGAAAAAATTACGCGATACGGGGCGGGTCGGGAAAAGGATAAAAACCTTGGAATCAGTATGGCGTGGTGGGATCCGGTCAGTCGCGACGAAGAGCATACCGATGGGAAGGTAGCCTCTAAGATTGTCGATCTAATCAAGGAAAAAAAAGGGGAGCCCTTCTTTCTTGCGGCCGGGTTTTTTAATCCGCATTGTCCTTATGTCGCACCTAAAAAGTATTTTGATTTATATCCCATAGAAACGATCGAAATGCCTGATTTGGAGTTGGCGAAAAAAGATTTAGAAGATGTTCCGCCAATGGCAGTCATGCGGGACAAAAAGAATTGGCCGTATTATTTTAAGGACGTCACGGTTGAGGAGGCACGCAAGTGCAAGCAAGCCTATTACGCCACCATTTCATTCGTTGACGCTCAAGTTGGTCGATTGCTCGACGCGCTTGAGGAAGCTGATTTGATGGATAAAACGATAATCGTTTTCTGGTCAGATCACGGTTATTTTCTTGGAGAGAAAGGACTCTGGTACAAGCGGAAAGCCTTTGAACGATCTGCGCGGATGCCGATGATTATTGCCGCGCCTGGTTTAAGTAAAAATGTGGCATCACAGATGCCCGTTGAATTGCTCGACCTTTATCCTACGCTTGCAGATTTGTGTGGGTTAAAGGCTCCTGGCAATTTAGAGGGCGCGTCTTTGCGACCTTTGCTCGAAAATCCTAAAGCTCCAAAATGGATTAAGCCGGCGGTGACACAAGTTTGGCACAACCGTACGGCCTGGGGCTACTCTTTGCGTAACGAACGATTTCGGTATACGGAGTGGATGCAAGGTAAGGCAGGACGTGAACTTTATGATCACGAAAATGATCCCGAAGAAAAAAACAATCTTGCTGATCAAGAACAATACGAGGGAATGATTGTAGAGCTAAGCAGACAGTTGCAGCCTTTTGTTCAATTAAAGCCCGACAAGCGACCTAAATAAAGTTGTCGTTTTGGTAGAGGCCAGTCAGGGAATTCGGCGGTGGTGGGTGGTCGGCTCGACGCATTGGTTTCTCGAATTCGTTTATTTCTGTGCAAAACATCCTTATTGCTTTTGCAATTGGCAATCTCGTGAGTTGAATACCTGACAGGTATGTTTTTTGAGTGGTTGTTGAGATAATTTACCCGGTACTAAAACAGCGAGCCAGAGTTTCGAAATTACTCTGGAAAGGAATCTATGTCTAAATATGACGTGATTGTCATTGGCTCAGGGATTGGCGGTCTCAGTGCCGCACTCACCGTCGCGAGGGCTGGCAAAAATGTACTGGTATTAGAAGCAGAGCGGCAGTTTGGCGGATTTATTAATCCCTTTGCCAGAAAAAAGTTTTGGTTCGATACCGGGATCCACTATGTCGGTGAGATGGGTAAGGGAAGGTCGCTTTATCGACAATTCGAAAATTTAGGATTGACGGATGATCTAAAGTTCCGAGAGCTTAATCCACAAGGTTTTGATCGGTATGTTTTTCCAGATTATGAAATACGCCTCGGGAACTCTTTAGATAATTTTCACCACCAGTTATCGGTTGACTTTCCGTCGGAACAAGTTGCTTTGAATAAGTTCTTTCGGCGATTCAAAGAGATTGATCGAAGTTTAAGGGAACTGCAAAGAAAAAAGGACTTATGGTCAACACTATGTCTGCTTCCGAAAATCCCTCAGTTGCTTCGACTCAAAGGGTACACCTACAAACAATTACTCGATCAGTATTTTGTTGATCCGCGATTAAAGGCTGCGCTCTCGGGGCCAGGTGGAGATATTGGTCTTCCGCCGGGGCGGGCGGCAGCCTTAGTCATGATTGGAGTTATCGCGCACTTCTCACGGGGGGCTTATTATCCAATCGGTGGATCGAAAAAAGTTCGCGATACGTATGTCGATCACCTTGAGAGGAATGGAGCGACGTTAAAACGGAGGAGCCCTGTTGAGCGGATTTGTTTAAGTCAAGGGAAAGTGACCGGTGTGGAAACGGCCAGCGGTGAAATCTATCATGCGCCGGTGGTAATCTCCAACGCGAGTGCGTTGCATACATTGCGAGACATGGTCGGGTATTCGAATCTCCGTAAAAAACCTGTCGATAAGGCAAAACGCGCTCGATATTCGATTGGTTCGGTTTGTGTTTTTGTCGGAACGAGTCAGCAGCCGGCCGAGTTTGGCTTGGATGATGCCAATATTTGGAATTATCCGTCCTATGATCTTGATTCGCTTTATCAACCAGTTTTCGAAGGCCGGCAGATGGAAAAAATGGCATTTTTTCTTTCGGTTCCGACACTTAAAGACCCCAACGCTAACCACGCTCCCCATGGAAAACATACGGTTGAGCTTATCACGTTTGCCCCCTGGAAAGCATTCGAGGCATGGAGTGGCCAGCAAGTTCTTAAACGCGATGCGGAATATATGAAACTCAAAAATCAGGTTGGCAAACGGTTGCTAGTTGCGGCTGAAAAGTATCTTCCTGGTTTGGAAGCAAATGCGGAAGTAATTGAGATTTCATCTCCTTTGACCAATTCTTCCTTTGCGAATACCCCCAAGGGAAGTATTTACGGAATGGATCATATTCCCAGCCAGATCGGTTCGGGACGGTGGGGAATACGGTCGCCGCTTGACGGGTTGTTGTTCTGTGGCGCGGATGCCTTGGGAGGGGGGATCGCCCCTTGCGTTACTTCAGGAACAGCAGCCGGAGCAGAGGCAATCAAAAGGCTCAAATGACAAGCTGACTAATTTGATGAAATTGTTCTGACGGCAACTCTCAATATAAAATCGAACAATATTTTTCGCAAAAATTTTTCAGTGTATTCCTTCTCAGGTAGCCGCAAAAATAAATAAACGTTTTGGGGAAAATAGAAGTTTTATTTTTATATATCCGGGTGTCATTGAATTATTTGAACTAGGCTTCCCCAGAGGCTGTCCGCATGCAATTTATGCGGAAGCAACGCTTTTTCAAGTTAACTTAATACACGACCGTCGCTGTGCTTCCCGAAACCAGATCCAAAGACCTTTCGCGTTCTGACCTGATCAATGAATTTGCGATAAAAATGGTCTCCGTTATTAATGCACAGGATTTGGCTTGGTTCGTTGCCCGGGAGATTGTCGGTAGCCTCGGATACGAAGACTGTGTCATCTACTATCTAGACAAAAGCGGGGATTGTCTTTATCAGGTTGCAGCGATTGGAATTAAGAACCCCGAGGATGATCAAATTTTGAATCCTCTCACAATCGAAGTTGGGGTTGGAGTAACTGGACAAGTGGCTTTGTCGAAACAATCGGCTCTAATTTCTGATTTGAGGATCCACGGCAACTACGTCCCCGATTTGGAACCCGGACTGTCAGAGCTATGCGTTCCAATTATGTTCGGGGATCGACTTTACGGCGTTCTCGATAGCGAATCTAAAATCATCGATGGCTATGATGATGAGGATAGGAAGATCTTCGAAACGATTTCCAGGTTAATTGCTTCGAAACTTGCATTAATTGAACAAACCGAAATCGTTAACAAATACACAGTGGAATTGGAAAAGAAAGTAGAGGAACGGACCCTCGAGTTAAAAATCGCGAACGAACAACTAGCGTATTTAGCGTCAACAGATCCTTTGACGGGATTAGTTAATCGAAGGCGGCTCGATGAATTGTTAGAAATTGAATTTGAGCGAACTTCTCGATACGGTGGCGAGCTCTCCCTGATCTTATTTGACATTGATCATTTTAAGGTTGTAAACGATACCCGTGGACACCAGGTCGGAGATGAGGTAATTGCGGGCGTAGGAAAGATCGCAAAACTGTTGTCCCGAAAATCCGATACGCATGGTAGATGGGGCGGAGAAGAATTCTTAATTATCGCACCGCAGACGGACGACGTTGGTGCGCTTTCTTTTGCCGAAAAATTGCGCGTCGCAATTGAAAACGGCGAGTTTTCGGGGGACGTCAAAGTATCAGCGAGCTTCGGGGTGGCAAGTTTTCGGGGAGATCAGGCAGTTAAGGATATGCTGAAAAGAGCGGACGAGGCTCTTTACCGCGCGAAGCGATTGGGGCGCAATCGAGTAGAAATGGATGTCGTTGGGTAGTTTGACGGTGTGAGAAAGCGTAGACGTGCCCTGCTCTGCCCCCAAGAATCGGGTTGGCTTTGCTGAAACCTACTGTTATTAAAGGCAAGTTGCGTTTAATACCGCAAAACCATTGGCGCTGAATCATGCCGCTGAACCAAGTTTCATTCCAGTGATCTGGACATGGCGTTTGCAACCGCCGCTGAACCTATTCCCAGCGATAGGCGGCTTTGCAGTATTTGCAAGAGTGCAATAAGCCCACGACCGATTAAATCAAGTACGGAATTAAGCGGTGACTTTACAGGCAGAGCTTACTTTTTCTTGATGACAACATTCCGGAACCAGACGGGATGTCCGTGGTACTGAAATCCAATGTTGCCCGATCGCGGCAGCTTTTTCAAAGCTGTTTTAAATTTGTTCTTTGTCCCGTCTGGGTTCAGTTTGGGCGTAGTCCATTTGTCGAGGTTGGCGTTCATGACATTCTTGCCATTAAGCACGACCTTAACCATTGGTCCCTCGCAGGTGATTTTCATTTGGTTCCACTCGCCATCGGGTTTCCCGGCTGATTCGGTTGGTGATTTCGCGTCGTACAATGAGCCGACAATGTGCTTGCCACTATAAAGGCCATGCGATGCGATCTGAATTTCAAATCCACCCTGGACAGGGTTCTTGGGGTCTGATCGAAAGAAAACGCCGCTGTTGCATTTCTCAGATGTCTTGTAATCAAGCGTGAGCTCGAAATTCTCATACGGTTTCTCGGTCCATATATAGCCACCTGGTTTTTCAGATGGATGGAGCACGCCGTCCTCAACCACCCATGCGTTTGACTTTGCGACATTCCAGCCTTTAAGTCCGTTGGCAAGTAAATCAATTCCATCTTCAGTGGGTGTGGAAACGCCAGTGTATAGCAGTGTTATCAAGAGGCAGAGCAAGCTTTTCATAGGAGATGTCTTGTAAATATTTGTAGTGTTAAACGCTTTAAAACCAAATTTATAAGTTGCCGGTGTAGCAAACTATCGAATCGCCGAGCATATAATTTGAAACTCCAATGCGCGAGAAGTCAAGTTTATCTATTGGTTATGCGGGCAAAATCCTGTTACGCGAAGTCTTGCTGGATGGATATTCTTTAAATTAAGAATTTCATCAGCGATAAGGGCTAATCAGCGATGCCGGGAAGCGTATCCCATTCAGCCTACATGAAGCGGCGAAATTTGATTTTGGTGGGACTTATCCATTTCCCAATTATGAAATTAGTACGGTCAAATGCATAAGACTGTTCTCGCATTGAGCAGTCATTTAATTGAGCCTTCTGAATCAGCTCAGGCTTTGAATCTTGAATTGGACTCGATCGTCGAAGCTCTTCAGGAGGTTGGAATTTTAGTTCTAGATCTGAGCTTGTTTTTAGACAGTACTGTTGGATTTGGTCGGTTTCCTGCTGTTCGATTTATGAAGGATCAGTTTTTGCCAGGTGTTGTTTTCCAGGTTCATCCATTCGTAACGCCGTTAATGACTGCTTTGATCTGGATTTAAAATTGGGCGTTGCACTGTTTTTTGCGTAAAAACCAAACACGTTCATTTAATACGTTTGGAGCTTCTTTCTTGCACTGGTAATGCTTGTCACAGTTACAGTTTTGTTTTCGCAGAACCTGACGACAGGGCCATAAACAATCGCCAAGCTAAACATCAAATCACTTTTAGCTTCATTAAAAACTCAATTCCCTCGGTGGTGATTTTCTTTGGAGGCTGCACGAGTAGCGGCGCCGTGTGTCAATATCAACTATCAGTGTTTGTCTGTAAATGAAATTTTGTGGATCTCAAATAACACGTAATGAGATTAGATGAAAATATTGAATTGTGAACAGTCCGTTTGTTGTTGTCTGAAAGAAAGGCGAGGTTTGTCCACCATGAGAGGGGGTTTAGTCCCGGCGTATTCGGTTTGATTGGTTTTTATAAAAAGTTACCCATTGAATTTTGTGAATTCTAACTACGCTAACTTTAGGCGGTTGTCGTTTTCGAAATGGATAGGTCATTCAGTAAATACTTGAACGGGATATTGGCTACGTGAATCCAATAAAATTAAGTTATTATGTCGGGCGAAACTTTAAGTATTCGGGGAAAGTTATTGGACGTTCGTTTTTAAACGAATGCAAATCATGGCGATCCAAAGCTAATGACCTTCGTTGTGACCGAGCCCTCGGCATTTCAACCGTTGGCGGGTCTGAAGCAGTGGGTTTAATTGGGACGGAAGGAGATGGGATAAAGTACCTTGGGCAGGATTATGCAAGCTTGGAGGTTATGGTCTCGCATCTGCAAATGAACGCTCACGACGTTTTTTTAGATCTTGGGTGTGGAAAGGGGCGGGTGATTTGTCGTGTTGGGCAGGAAGTTATCAAGAAAGCCATTGGCGTAGAGTTGCGTAACGAATTAGTTGAAATTGCAAAGAGGAATGCATTGCTTCTGAAAGGTCGGCAGTCGGAAGTCGAGGTAGTCCGGGGTGATGCATGTGATTACGACTTTACCGAAGTAACCGTCGTCTTTATGTACGAGCCCTTTGGCTGGAAGACCCTTCGACGCGTGTTGGCGAGGATCGAAGAAAGTTTGATCACAAATCCCCGCAGCCTACGGGTGCTTTTTTCCCGGACTGACCGATTTGGCGTGGTGCTGGACATGTGTGACTGGCTTACCCCAGTTGGTCCGATTGGTCAAACCGGGATCTGGGAGTGGAGAACCGAGGATATTTAAATCAAGTTTCACTCAAAATACTTGGAGCCGATTATCGGGCTCTAAGCAAATAATTTTTGAAACTTTGCGGAGCGTATTTGCAGGCAGTTAAAATAACCATAAATCTTGAAGTTGAGTCCTAACGTTAAACAGCGTAAACTATGAAACATCATCAGAATTGAAGATGAATATGTGAAACTCTCCGAGGCATTAATCCTAAGGGCAGTTTCCTAACAATAGAATGAGCATTGGTCAAGCGCGCACGCTTCAAATTTGGTTTGATGAGTCGATTAATTGATCCCAGTTGATGGAAAAATGACCGTTATCATTATCGATCAATTAATTTCTTTCCCCTTCACTTGTGTCATATTTATTTCAGAAAACAAGTCCGTCTGCGCGGCAAACAGCTGTAGGATTTCGGTTGAAATTGGTTAAACTATTCGGCAGGCAAAATGATCAACCTTAGTTCAGACCAAGAGATTGTTTCTGAGTGAATTTAAAAGGCAGTTATCTATTTTAGGCAGCAACGATTCCAATGAGCTCCCTCTTCGAAACCGATATTGATCTCCCTGATACAGCTAAATTTGATTTTAGCGATACCCAGTATTCTCAGCTAAA
>JAPOIJ010000260.1 GCA_029979005.1 Planctomycetota bacterium
ATCAGTCGGTAAATTCAAAACGATGGGAACCGATCGAATTGCCGGTTTGGCGAGGTCGCGAAAAAGCCGATCACATTTCAGTGTGTCGAGATTTTGATGATGAACACCATTTGGTAAAACAAGAGCGAATGCCCGATGGTTCTACAAAAGTTATTTTGAAAAATAAAACGACCGGAGAAATTAGTCAGAAAATTATCTAGTGGCTTCGTTAGTGGTTATTTAATGTAATTCCAATAGGTCACTGACATCGTATCGACTCGCCACGTGCACTGGAAAATCATCTCCCAAGATTTCACGGTGAATCTCCCGAGCACGGGTCGGTTCATTGTTTTCTTCGGAAAGATGGCAAAGGCAGGCCCATTGGAGCCGTTCAGTCATTGTTTGTTTCAACAACATCGCCGAATCTTCGTTGGAGAGATGCCCCCCATCTCCACTAATGCGAGATTTCAAATGCTCCGGATAGGGGCCCTTTTCAAGCATCTCGACATCGTAATTACTCTCGATGATTACGGCGTCCAGTGATTTTAAAACATCTCGCAACCCATCAAATGCATGCCCTAAGTCAGTTAAAATACCGACTCGATGTTTCTGATCTTCGACAACAAACGCGACGCCATCAACACTGTCATGCGGCGTAGGAATTGAGTGAACAGTAACAGATCCAAACGACTGAGAACTCCCGGCTGTAAACAGACGGATGCGATCGAGTTTACCGATTTTTTGATGACGTTGAACGGCATCTAGCGTCGGACGGGTAATATAAACAGGCATCCCAAATTTTCGCTGGAAAACGCCAACCGCACGAGTATGGTCGCTATGGTCGTGAGAAATAAAAAGTGCATCAACGTCGCGAATATCTCGGTTGTGGTGAGCGAGTCTTATTTCGGCTTGTTTTCCGCTGATGCCAGCGTCAAACAGGAGCTTGATGTCTCCGGATTCGACGTAAAAACAATTTCCGTTGCTACCGGATTGGAGGGATACTACTTTCATGGATTCCAATTTTAGAGTGACAATTAAGTTTGGCTAGACGACGGCTTTGGAAACTTGTTTTCTGTGAAGTAGGTGACGAACTAAAATCGCTGCCGCGTTAGTGCCGTCTATTGAGGCTTAGGAGAAAAATTTATTTTCTTAAAAAGGTCGAGGTAACAGTGCGAAAAAAGCTAAACTTAACTTCCTAAATAAAAGTCATTCCTTTTGCGACTTGGTAGCACTTACACTTCGCGGGCTGAGGGTCAGTTGACCAAAAAAATCGACAGTTATCAAAATACAGAATTATCAGGAAACCAACGCGAAGGGTTTGATCCCCGGGTTGTTGTGTCGATTGTAATTCCGTTTTTCAATGAATCTCAAACGCTTGAGACGCTGGTAAGTCGCGTTGTCGATAATCCATTCTCCAAAGAAATAGTTCTGGTTGATGATGGTAGCACTGACGATTCACTTGCTATAGCCCGGCGGCTTGCTGCTCAGTACGCGACCAGCACCGATAGTTTTAATAATCGGTTGATTGTAAAAGTACATAAAAAAAATACAGGAAAGGGCGCTGCGCTGAAGACCGGTTTGTTGAGTGTTAGTGGAGAGCTGGTTGTCTTGCAGGATGCGGATCTCGAATATCATCCTGAAGAGATACCCCAACTCATTCAGCCGATTATTGATGGTGAATCGGATGTGGTGTACGGGAGTCGATTTATCAATACTGGTTCGAATAAATCACGCAAACAGGACTCTGGCTATCGATCCAATTACATTGCCAATCATGTCATTACTCGTTTCTCTAATCTGTTAACAGGTTTAAATCTGACCGATGTTGAAACGGGTTATAAGGTCTTTACTCGGGAAGTAGCTCAGAACCTCGCCCCCGCATTAGTCAGTCGTAGTTTTGCCATCGAGCCAGAAATCACGGCAAGGGTAGCCAAACAAAAGGTTCGGGTGGTTGAAGTACCGATCAGCTATTCCAGTCGAACGTATCAAGAGGGAAAGAAGATCGGCTGGTGGGACGGGATCAAGGCACTACTGACAATTCTACGGTTTGCAGTCTAGGCCTACAGAACTCTTTGGCTGGCCGGAAAACTACCTAGAACAGTTAAGTTCTTACAATGAGCTCGAGCCTCACCGATGATTTGAGCGATTGCTGAATTAGTACGATGTCCTTCAATATCAATAAAGAACGTGTAATCCCAGTTTTCCTCCCGACTGGGTCTTTTTTCCAGGTGGGTGAGGTTGATTGAGTTTCGTTTGAATACTTCCAGAACATCCATTAGAGCACCCGATCGATCGGCTGTGGTAAACATGATGGAAGTTTTATCGTTACCGGAAATAAGTGTCTTGCTCTTTGATAGAATTAAAAATCGAGTCATGTTACTTTGTCGATCTTCAATGGCTTCGAACAGTGGACGAAGGCCGTAGATCTCGCCGGCCAGAGAAGAACCGATTGCCGCCACTCCACAGTCAGGATCGTTGTCGATGTCGGTTTTTGCTTTCATGGTTGCCAGCGCCGTACTTTCGGTGGGTACGCGTGTGGCTTGCGGATATTGAGTGCTCAGCCAATTTCGACATTGCTCAAAAACTTCTGGTTTTGAGTAGATTTTCTTAACCTGTTCCGGCTTGCAATTGGCAAGAAGACAGAATCGGATTTGAAACTTAACTTCACCATAAATATTAAGTTGATCGTGAAGGTCGATGAATGAGTCGAGTGTTTCGTTGATTCCTCCGACGGAACTGTTCTCGACAGGCACCAATCCATAATCGATTTCGCCATTTACGACCTGTTGAAAGACGGTGCGAATTTCACGTGCGGGAATAAAATTAACGCTAGATCCAAAATGGCGAACGGCAGCTAAGTGTGAAAATTCTCCTTCAGGCCCTAAGAAACCAATGCTGAGTGGTTTTTCGATTGCAAAACTACCGCTCATCAATTCGCGATAAATGGATTCAAACGTTTTATCAGTTAATGGCCCACTATTCAGAGACTTTATCTTATTGAGGACAGCGTGTTCGCGGTGCGGCGCATAAATTGGAACATCGGATTTTCTTTTGAAGTCGCCAATTTTCACCACCAAGTTAGCCCGTTCGTTCACTAGATCTACAACCCGTTGATCCATTGTCTCAATGGCAGGTTCTAGTTCATCCAGTGAAGAATACTTGTTCGAGATTATTTCTTTTTGATAACGGTAGTTCTCGTCATAAACTGGAAAACTTCCAAGAACGTGAAGGCTCTTGCAGTGCGCGCGAACTTCACCAAGTATTTCGGCAATTTTTCCATCATTGGCATGCCCAAGAATATCTACAAAGAAAGTGTAATCACTTCCAACTTCACGACCGGGCCTTTTTTCAATATGGCTAAGATTAATATTGTATCGCTTGAAAACTGAAAGAATGTCTACCAAGGAACCCGGTCGGTCCGAACAAGTAAACATTAATGATGCTTTGTCTTTGCCGGTAATTTCAGTTTCGCGTTTCGACAAAATTAGAAATCGAGTGATGTTGTTATTACAATCTTCGATCCCGTCAAACAGCGTATTCAGGTCATAGAGTTCTCCAGCTTTACTCGAACCTACGGCTACAACGCCATCCGATGGATTGGCGAGATAGGCGATCTCAGCAGCGCTGGCGGTGCTTTGAGCTGGAATTTGCTGGGCGTTTGGATATTTTTCAGAAAGCCACTGCCGGCACTGTGCTAACGCCTCTCCTTTAGAGTAAATCACCTTAACGTTGTCGGGATCACATTTTCCTAACAGCGAAAATTGAATCGCTAATCGAATTTCGCCGTAAATTGTCAAGCGACCATGATAATCTGAAAATGAATCCAGGGTTTCGATGATCGCGCCGCCGGTGCTGTTTTCAATTGGAACAAGTCCATAATCAACATGCCCTCGAGCAACTTCTTCAAACACACCTTCGAGTGCCCGTAGGTTTTCGTAATCGACTGTCGGCCCGAAAAATTTAGAGGCCGCAAGGTGGCTGAACGTTCCTTGAGGGCCAAGGTAGCCAACTCTGGTTGGCCGACCTAGGACGAAAGCACCGTTGAGAATTTCTCGATAGGCTCCTTCAAGCGCCGAATTGGGGATCGGGCCTTGGTTTTTAGCAATTACATTACGGACGGCTTGAACTTCCGAATGCTGATCAATTCCACGGGAGCCTGTCTCTGTCCGATAGATACGAGCTTGTTCGACCGCCAGTTTTGACCGATCGTTAATTGCTTGAACCAGCCGCTGATCAACTTCGTCGATAGCGGTTCGCAACTGCAGTAGTGTTTTATCGGTCGCAGACATAGGTTTATCGATGGTACTGAACGTCGTTGGGGCTAGATGTAGTAACCGGTTAGTCTAATGTGGATTGCAAGCAGAACCAATCCAGATCGAACATTACCAATCTGTTATTCCAGTCGTTTCCTTCTTGGCTATCGCCCCGGCTTACCGCGATTGCGGAAACATTAGACTCGTAGATTGACTACCAACCAGGCAGAAAGGTTAGAGAAAAATATAACCTTCATCCCCGTGCTGCGTGACATCGAGGCCGCGTTGCTCTTCTTCCGGCGTTGCTCGCAGTCCGATTGTTACGTTCAGAATGGTCAAAAGGATGATAGACCCGACGATGGCGAGACCGGCAGCCGCCAAAATACTGACCAGTTGATTGATCAGCTGGGCGTAATTCGTAAAG
>JAPOIJ010000003.1 GCA_029979005.1 Planctomycetota bacterium
AGCCAGGCAATGGAGCGGGGTACGTTAGTCTTTTTCTCATCGTGGAATGAGTTGGCAATTAAATCCATTGCACCGTTTCCGTCCACATCAGCCGCTAATACACAGTGCGAACCAAGCATCTCGTCGTCGATGGTTCGATAAACCCAGGGTGTTTTTGAAAGCGGTTCGTTGGGACATTCGAGCCAGAATAGGGTCTGGTTAGAGCCAATGAAATCGAGATCACCATCTTGATCGACATCGATTAAGCAACTGTGAATGCAAGCTTTACCGGGCTTGTTTCGGGAATTGGCAGGATCGAATGAGTGAATTTTGACGGGTTGCCAGTCGGTGCCGCGATGGAGAAAAACACCGCCCTGATAGGATGCAATTATGTCTAGCTTTCCGTCTCGATCAAAATCGTTCGCGACTGCGGAGTTGATGGCGGTTTTTTGACGATCAACAATTATGTGTTTGATCCAATTTTGATTTTTATGTTTGTCTGGAGCCTGACAATATCCAAAGTTTTTAGTCGATGCCAGCAGCATCAAGGACATGATTACGAGTAGACGCAGGTTTGCACCGGATTGAATATTTAAGTTCATGAATAATTCTACTGTGCTTAATGGATTACTTGCGCAGAACGATAGACCTTGAATTGCCGGATCGATTTATCGAGAACGGAAAATTTGGCTACACGCGACAGCTTTAACCAGATCTCGAAACCCATTTTCTGAGCTTTCGATCGATTCGGCAATTTGTTCAATTTCCTGGTGGTCTTGAAAAGAGACCGTCCGGCCAGTTCCAAAAACGAGTAATTTTTCTACCAGCGTTTTGGTAAACTGTTTTTTTCTAGACATGAGTGACATTTTAAGTTCGAACTCATTGGTGAACGAATCACCGTCGGGGAAATTCCCGGTACCATCAATTGGTTTTCCTTTTCCCCTAAGTCCTTTGGCAGGGTAATTCGACCGAAAGGTTCCGATTGGATCGTAAAACTCCAGTGCAAATCCAAGGGGATCAATTTTAGCATGGCAGTCGGCACACGCGGTGACATGTCGGTGTTTCAGCAATTGCTCACGGATGGTTGTTGTTCCGCGAGTGTCAGGTTCAATCGGTTCAACGTCCGGCGGTGGCGGGGAGGGAGGTGAGCCTAGTAGATTCTCCAAAATCCAAACACCGCGGGTCACAGGTGAAGTTTCCACCCCGTTTGCTGTGACGGTTAAAACACTTGCTTGACCCAGAAGTCCGCCTCTGTGAAGCGACTCAGGGATTGTTACTTTTTGAAATTCTTCGCCAAACTTACCTTCGAAACCGTAGTGGGTCGCAAGGCTATCATTGATGAAGGTGTGTTGACTGTTAAGCAACTCCAAAACAGATCCGTTTTCGTTGAGTAAATCCTGTAGAAAGTGATAAGTCTCCTGTTTCATTGCCGATTCAAGTCGGTGCCGGTAGTACGTCTTAAACGTCTTGCTGTCGGGGGGCATGGAGCCAAGTTCACTCAATCGAAGCCATCCGTTCGCAAAGTTTTCTATAAACACGGCAGACTTTGGATCTTGAAGCATTCGTTCCACTTGTTCGCGAATGACACTCGGTTCATTGAGTCGATTCTCCCGGGCGAGTCGGAACAATTGGTCATCGGGCATTGAATTCCAAATGAAATAAGACAACCGAGACGCGAGTTCGAAAGATGAAAGTTCGGTGTCTGTATTTTCGTCACCTTCGTCGAGGTAAAGAAATCGCGGGGAAGTGAGAATTGCTGCTAATCCGAGCCTGATTGCTTCATCTGCAGGCTCTCCGTCGGTGATTTTTTGTTTCACAAACTGAATGTAGTGTTCAAATTCTTCAGGCTTTAATTTTCGCCGGAATGCTCGTTGAGCGAATCGAGAAATCGTGGATTCGAGATTCAGGTCTTCCGGTCGCATCACCTTTCCATAAAGTTTTTGATGACTTTCTGGCGGCCAGGATGTGTAATGCGGGCCTTCTATTTCCATCGAAAAAATGCGAACTCTTGGGCCGTCATAAACTTCCGAAAGAAGACGATTTTGAGCGTTTTGGGCGCGTTCTTTCAATTGCCGCTCTGCTTCGACTCCGCCATTCTTTGCCATGTCTTCGGCGTATTGTTTTGGCCGCATGACTTCCGGATGATACTTCTCTCCGACCTTCCGAATTGTTCCTTTCGAGCTAAAGCCGTTTACCCAATGAACAAAAGGAGTGCTGCCTTTAGTGAGCCAAACGGTTGCTGAATAAACTCTGGTTTCCTCGTCAACGAGATCAAAAATTTGAACCAATCGTCGACCTTCGGAAGCGCCTTTCACCAGTAAATCCGGTGTAGGGGCAATCCACATCCCGAGCTTCATCGGCTGTCGAAAATCGTATTCAAAGTCTTTATTGGTGTAAGGGTGATCGAGTCGATTGATCGCCGCCGCGCTCACGCGAATATCGTAGTATCCGTCGTGAGGAACTCCGGTTTTACTAAACGCGTGGGGATAAGTTGCATGCCTTTCGACGGGTTGTCCGTGTCCGATGTCGAGGTATTTGTTGTCGACATTTAAGATCCACAGCACGGGGGCCCGGTCATATTTGTCCTTGTGGGACATCTGCTCGGGCATAAATTGAATGAGCTTGGAGTCGGGTTTTTCGTAGCCAAAATAAGACGCTTTTTCCAACACACTTTGGGCCGCTTTCATGTATTTTTTGAGTTGGAAATCCGAAAGAACTTGCGACTCTCCAATATTGGCGAATCCATCTTTTCTCGAATCATTTGGAAAGTCGGCCGTTGGATCAAAGGCGTTAGTATTGAAATCAAGTAGATCTCGAATGGTATTTCGATACTCATTCCGAGTCAGCCTTCGGAAAATAGTGGTGTTTCCAGCCGGATTAACCCGTTGATTTTTTAGTTCTTTTTCTACTGAAGCCACAAACTTTCGCCGCTCAGCATCGGAAGGCTGAGGTGATTTTGCGGGAGGCATGTCACCACGATTGATGGCGTTGATCGCTTCCTCCAAAAGCGTTAAATCTTGCTCATTGAGTGAATTCAAATCAATGCCGTCAAACTGTCGATCCCCTTTTTGAACCGACCCCGAATGGCATTTAAAACAGAAGTCCTTAAAAAATGAGCCTGCTTTAAAGGTTGATTCCTGAGCCCATAAATCAGCGGACATGATAATTATCAAAACTGTGGCTAGTAGGTATCGGTGCATCATTGGGCCGACTCCAATCCGGAAAGGGTGCCGGTCGATTGACCAAATCGGTCAGTTTCCATCCCGAATTGTTGCAGCATGCTAACGAATAAATTTGATGCAGGGGGGCGATGGTTTTGATTTTCAAAACTGATGTGGCTTCCGTGGCGAAACCCCCCGCCGGCGAGTATTAATGGAAGACGTTTATTGCTGTGGGAACTTGCATTTCCCATTCCGCTACCGAAAAGAGTGATCGTATTGTCGAGCAGTGTCTTTCCATTGGGCTCTTCGATTGAACTTAATGTCTCAAGAAATCCAGCGAATTTTTTAACGAGAAAGGATTCGATGATAGAGAGTTCCGCTATGTAGCCGGGGACTTTACCGTGATGAGTTAGTTGATGGTAACCGCGAGTGACACCCAGCCCACCACCATCACTGCCAATGTCACCGGTTCCGAATGTGATGACACGTGTCGAGTCGGTTTGAAGTGCCAATGCAATTAGGTCATAGTAAAGCGGAACCCGTTTTGAAAAATTAAGGTTGGCAGCCTCTTTCGGGAGTTGGTAATCCACGGTTGGTTTGGGATGGTCAATCCAAAGCCGCGTCTGGTCAAGCTGTTTTTCAACAGAGCGAATCGAGGAAAAGTATCGATCGAGTTTTTCCCGATCACTTTTTCCAACTTGTTTTGTTAAACGATCGGCATCTGATTTTACTAAATCAAGAATGCTCGTTTGGCTGTCTAGCTGGTGTTTGGCATTGCGTTTATTTGCAGGGCTGGATTTTTGAAAAAGGAGATCAAAAATTTGATTCAGATTTGTAATCGAAGGAAGCGCGACGCCAGCGTTAGACCAGGAAAGCTTGTTGTTTTTTGATTCAGAGGACGAGAATTGAAGAGACGAAAAGCGAGTTTTCGCTGAGTTTAATTCGGCAGCTTTTTGATCAACAGAAATGTTCCTCTCTTTAAACCCCTTTGAGTTTTTTGACAGTATGCCCGAGAGGTAAGCGTGTATTCCGGAGTGTCCGCCCTGTCCGTTGGAACCGTGGTCTAAGTGAGAAAAGATAGTAAAGTCGGATTTGTGATCCTGAAGTGGCTTGAGGAGATCTGGTAAGTCGTATTGCTCTCCCGTTTTCTCGGGGAAAAAAAGTTGTGGAACGAAACCAAAGTTGTTACCAATACAGACCATTCGCTTAGGTACCGACGAGTCGATCGACTTCTTGGCATTGGTCGAAGCCATAGCATCAAGATGGGGAAGAAACAGGGCAGACCCACCAAGTCCTTTTAAAAAATGACGCCGCTGAAGTTTATGGTTCATTGTCTATGCCAACCGAGAAAGTTTTGAATTCATCCTGCTAACCAATCCTAACACTGTTACGTTTTAAAATAGAAGATAGGTTTGTTGAATGAAAGATTAAAAGAAATAGAGTTGCTGATTTATGATAAATCGTGACCAATCGCAATAAATTTGAGAGAACTAGTTTTATGCCCCCAGCCAACTTCGGACGTACACGCATTTTAAAGTTGAGCCTATTGCTGTTCGGTGTAGTAAGTTTCATCGTAGTTCGCCCAGCTGAGACTGTTGCCCAACAACCAAATATTTTGTTTATCTATACCGATGACCAGAGTCATCGAACAGTGAGTTGTTATGACGAGGCATATTCCTGGGTAAAGACTCCTAATATTGATTCCCTCGCAAAACGGGGCGCCCGATTCACCCATGCCTATATCGGATCTTGGTGCGCCGCCTCTCGTTTGTCAGTGTTGACCGGTCGTCAACAACATGCAATCGAGTCATTTCGGGCGACCGGTGAGTATCCGGGAAATGTCTATGATCCGGAACAGTGTCAGTTTTTTCCAAAACTACTTCGGCAACGGGGCTATTACACGGCACAGATTGGCAAGTGGCACACGGGTGATGATTCGGGGTTTGGCCGTGACTGGGATCATCAAATAGTTTGGAACCGGATCAAATTCCCTAAAAATTCGCCTAATTATTACAACGATCAATTGATTGTGCGCGATGGCGGGGATCCTGTTTTGACAAAAGGCTATTCAACAGACAACTATACCAACTGGGCGATTGACTTTATTACGGGCAAAACCCGAGACCAGCAGAAGCCCTGGATGCTATGGCTATGTTACGGTGCGGTTCATGGACCGTTCACACCCGCGGATCGACATGAGAATGCCTATCCTAATGCCGATATTCCAGAGCCGTCGGATATTTATGGTCCCAGACCTGGAAAGCCAAAGTATGTTCAAGATGTTGGTTTTTGGGAAAAAAATGATGCGGGAATTCCAGTTGAAAAAAAAGTGCGAGACTTGCCTCCGGTAGCCATGGTTGATATCCCGGGTAAGCCGCTTAAAGACTGGGTGCGGCAATACCAGCAGGGTGTGTTAGCCATCGACGAGGGGGTAGGGCGGCTGATAAAGGCTCTTGAAACAACTGGCCAGTTAGACAATACCGTAATTGTTTTTACCTCGGATCAAGGATTTGCATGGGGTCAGCATGGATTCAAAAACAAAGTGGCTCCCTATGACGCTGCTATTCGCGGGCCATTGATCGTCGTTAAACCCGGTAGCCAGCCAACGGTGATTCGAACGCCGGTCACCGGTGTGGATTTAACCTCGACGATCATGGCTCAAGCAGACGCAAATCCACAGTGGAAAATGCATGGTCGTGACTTAACTCCACTGATCAACGGCAGAAAAAAATTGCCGGGTGATCAAGAAAGAATGCTGTTGACCCACACCGCTCGTAATTATGGAAAAAATACAGCAGTTATTCCGAAGCCGGGGGACAAGGCGTTAACTCACGGACCGGGCGTGCCGTGGTACGCAATTCTCTGTGAAGGAAAATATAAGTACGTTCGAACTCTTATAGAAGGCGAAGTCGAAGAGTTGTACGACGTTAATAATGACCCCGAAGAGTTGGATAATTTAGCGCTTAATCCAGCCTTTCAAAAAATTCTTGCGACTTATCGAGCTAACGCAAAAGCTGAATTGCGTCGCACGGAAGCGCCTTTCCTTGATGATTTGCCACCTGTAAAAAATGCGGCAAAACCAGGTGATTAGATCGGCAAGCTACTCATCGGATTGAGAAATTCTAATCTTCAAGCGTGACTGGAGATTCCGGAATATAATTCAAAGTGTAATAACCGACGGGGTGCCAAAGTGGATTTCCTTCCGCACACCTTACACCGTCGAGGTGAAGTTCGTGTACATGGCCTTCGTGAAGTTGATCAACGGTAAGGCGAACCGTCAGCCCATCATCTGAAACGGATGCGGAGGTAATATTGCAGTCGACATGATCGACTTCAGGACTACCGTAGCTTTCCTGATAGATATAGGTATAGGTTGGCATGGAGTAAGATTCAATTTTACTTGCCGTCTCGCGATCGACAGGTTTTGTGAATTGAAGTTCAAACCCGTCTGGCTTGGCATTCATGCTGAGAACTTCAAACGGTGTTTTTCCTGTCCACTCCAATCGTTCCAGAGCAAAAGGGGATTTGCCACGAGAGCCCCATCCGCGGTTGGTTCCACCCACAAACATCATGCCGTTGGATGCCTGTTCAATTGCCAGATTTCCGGAACCGAAACCTTCGGTGAATGGGAAGCACGCACCTTGGTAATGTCCGTTGACCTTTTCAAGGTCGACTCGCATCACCCAGCTAAAAGTCTGGTCACAAACAAAGAGTTGTTCTTTAAACGGTCCAAATTTCCCGTTCGATTGATCGCAAACGATTCCGGCAGCCGATTGTCCCATCTTTTTATAGGGGAAGAGAATCGCCGTTGGTTCCAACTCAGGAAGCTTTTTGGCTTCCGCCATAATTCTAGAACCGCTTTTGGGATCCTGAGGTCGGGGTCCGATTGCGTCGGTTTCTTTATACCACGAATTCCCTTGTGGATTACCCTGAAACGAACCGGGGCGAAGCCACTTCAAACCGCACGTACCGTTCCACGGGCCCTGGTTGTCGGTATAAAAAACGTCACCTGATGCATTAAATCCAATGCCGCCAGGTGATCGGATGCCACTGCATGTAGGCGTAACTGTTCCATCCGATGAAATCCGCAGGCACCAGCCGCGGTACTTATTTTGACTGGTAAAGGAACCGGTCAAACAGAGAGTAACCCAGATATCACCGTTGGAATCGAACTCAGAACCAAAAGCGTATTCATGATAATCGCCATTGATACCCCATCCATCTGAAATCGTTTCACAGATGTCAGCTAGGCCATCGCCATTTTGATCTTTGAGTCGTGTGATTTCTCCACGCTGGGTTGCGTATAAAGAACCATCGCGCTCGGCGAGGCCAAGGACTTCGTGGAGACCATCCATATATAAACTAGAAGTGATTTTCGAAGCATCCGTCTGAAGCGGGTTATGGAACATGTAGATATCGCCACGTCGGGAGGAAGCTGCAAGTCGACCGTCGGGCATAAACTCAAAATCACCCACTTCGAGAACGACACCTTCAGGGGTTGGAACCTTGCTGATTTTGTAGTACTCGGCTTGATTAATCTGTCCAAATAAAAACACCGGGAAAGCAAGCGCGAAGATAAATGTAGTCGAAGAAAAACAAGAAGTAATATTTCGATGGATCATTGGTCAGGTTTCCGGTGGGAGAATATGAGTTCCGCAGGAATTTGAAGTGGCAAAATTATTTGATCGATGTTTGGGTTGTTTGCGATTGTTTCAATGGCAAATTTACCAATCGTATTTTTGTTGAAAGACAGTTCGGCCTTTGGGCAAATCTATTTCCGCGACCACGTAACCGTTCTGGTCTTTCGATAATTCGATTTTCGTTGCCCCCGAAAATTGGGTGGTCCATCGATCGCCAAAGACAATCGAATTCCCTTTAATCGTCGCCTGATCAGATCGTCCAACCAGATAGTAAAGCTTGCAGGGCTGTTCAGCTTCGATGGTAAATTTCCGAGAGATTAGTGGACGTTCATCTTCCAGAATTGGGATAGGCTGGTCTTCAATCGCGATGCCGTCCAATTGATAGTTAAAGATCGGCCGACGATTTTCATCGAAACGATACCCTTTAAACAGCGGAGAATCGGGCCCTTTGGCTTTGTTCCACTGGCTGGGCTTAGAATTTTTAGAAAACACAATTGCTTCGGGTAGTTCAAGGAGGTTTTCTCCTAATGGAGCCTCGAAACCCTGACCGCGACCCGTCCAGTGTCGTGATGCATCGATAAAGTTTTCCTGCCAGAGAAGTGCCAACCGGCATAGTTCTGCATCAAAGGCGAGGTTGACCTCTTCCGGGTAGCCAACGCCGACCGCACGGGCGCCGGCTCCCTCAATAAAGTTTCGATAGATCTTTGGTGTATCACCTGGTGTTAATTCCATCTTGGAACGAACTAAGCCTTTTGGTTTAGCGGCTTTATCACCGTCCTCGAGGAATTTCCAAATCGAATCGATTTGCTGATGGGTATCGCCGTTAAGGATATCGGGATAGTACGATTTCCCGCCGGGCCAGGATTCAGGCATTCGTGTTCCGCGGCGAAAATTGGACGGTTTCAACATGTACATTTGGAACCAATCTCGATTCAACCGCTTGGTCATGGTCGTTAAATCAATCGCTTGAACCCCGGTTGCGGGATATTTTCCAAAAGTATGACACTTGATGCAGGACAAGGCTTGATCGCCGGCGAAGAACCTACCGTGAGATTTAATTTTTCTTTCCGATTCCGATTGTGTTACAGGAGGGACATTTTTCAGTTTATCGAAAGCAACGAATTCATCCGCAAGGGTTCCGAGATTGTCAGCGCCGAATTTTGGCATGCGGGTTAACATGTAGGGGCGATCTTTGGCGCTCTCAAGGAGAACCTTGTCGAGCCATTTGCGATTTAGTTTTGCACCAATGGATTTCAACGCAGGTGGATGTTGTCCCTCGTCTCCCATTTCGGCCTGTGTTCCCGTGAACCATTTTTTTCGTCCATAGATTTCCAGAGAATCTCCCCGCATATCAACGACGCCACCTCGGATCGAGCGATCACTCATTTGGCGGTTGTGACATGCATAACAATTAAGCGTTACCAGTTTTTCGTGGATGAGTTGTTCTGAATTTCTGGTTTGAGTCTTTGAGTTTTGCTCTGAATTGATTGCTTCGGCAATGCACTTGCGTTGGAATGCGCTGAGTCCAAACTCAACGGCGGATTGTGTGTCAGAAAGACAACCAACGAGCGGGTTCATTTTTGAAAATGGTGCGGGAGTCGGCAAAGTTGAATTGATAACCTGAGCTTCGCCAAGATTGCTTTTAGGCAGTTTCATTTCGTGGCAGGATGCACAGCCGACCGACTGGAAGTAACTCTTGCCCAGTGCAGCTTTTTTTAAATCCAGAACAAAAGGCTGGTTGTCTGGGTCAATTACGATTTCCCGAGTTGGCCGTAACAATGAGTCAAAACTGACTTCTTTTAATCCATTTCCATTGACGATTAGGCGAATCTCTTCGCCGCCTTGAAACTCAAAAAACTCAACGCGAACTTCATGGATACCCGCGGGAATTGAAACTTCTTTTTCGACAGAATTCATTCCATGGATTCCATCGTTATCAACAATGGTGTTCCCATCGATAATCAATCGTGAACCATCATCCGAAGTTAATTTAAATCGGTATTTGCCTTCGGCCGGGGTTTCCCAAAATCCGGTAAACACGATTCCGAAATGATCTTTCGCTTTCCCAAGCTGGACATCAAAGCCACTGGTAGTACCTCTTGAAACGGGTTTGAGCTGTTCGAAATCCGGTAATTTTTCCCATTTGCCTTCGTAGTAGGCGAAGTTGATTTTTGCTTCGACTACAGCATCGCGGATCAAGTACGCTGCAATGTTCTGAGCTTCGGCATCGGTGAGATTGAATTGAGGCATGCGCCCGGAGGGACGTGTGTGCAGAGGGTTTTTGATGAATTCTGCCAAACTCGTGAGTGAATATTTGTTTTCGAGTGAACCGAGTGGAATCGAAGTAGCAATTTTTACATCTTCATTCTGAGGGTTATGGCATGCGACACACCCAACTGAGTGGAACAGTTGCTCTCCAAGACTGACAGATTTTGAGTTGGAATTTTGTTTTGTGACCGTTCCCGTTGAGGCGAGAAAGTGCGCTAAAGATTCAGCAATGAGCTGTTGTTCAGTTTCACTTTTCCCTGCCAGCACATTCGGCATGGTGGTGCCGGGTTTTACGTGTTGGGGATTGAGCAAATAGGATTGAAAGTACTCCGGGAGGATTCGCCCGCCAACCTCTGACAGAACAGGAGCCTGCTTGGGCTGTACCGACCAATTTGATTTGGCTTTATGGCAGGACGCACAATTCAACTCGTTTATAAGTAGGTTTCCGCGTTCAACGTTGGTAATCGTTTCTGCATCTGTGAATCTTTCCACCCCTGGAATGATTGGATGCTTCTCATTGTTTTCTGAGAATGCGGGTTGAGCCAGAAAGCTCATCGCTGAAAAAATAGATAGAATGAATTTTGTTTTAACGGTCATAGCAGTAGTTGGCTAGATTCGAATTAGGTTGCGTGTTCGATGCGGTAAACTATAAATCAACTAAGGGTTCGAAAGGAAGATCAGAGCCCGCGGCATGACTAGCGTTTTGGTTTTTTCTTGTTGCTGAATGAAGGGTGTCGCGGACTGCTTCCAAAGTATTCCGATTGATCAAAAATTTGATCAGCATCTTCATCGGTTTCCCGTGGATCGTTGGTAGAGAGCAATTCAGCTTTTAAGGACTTAATCAGTTTGGATTTGATCTTGAGGTATTTTTCTTCATCTGCAACGTTGACCAACTGTGCCGGGTCATGAATTAAATCATAAAGCTCCCACTCGGGACGCTTGGCGAATGCGAGTTTGTATTTAAGCTGATGCTCGGCGTCTTTGTTTTGGTTTTCAACCATGTAGGTTTTCGTCGGTCCATTATCACAATCACCGAGCCAACTGCCTGGTAGGTTTGCCAGTTGGTGGTTGGGTGTCCCGGATGGCCAGCGATCCGGTCGATAGTTGTGAATTAAGAGAAACTTGTCGGTCCGGACTGCGCGCATTGGCGTGCCGCCAGTATCGTCTCCTTCTTGGCAGGGGACGTGTCTTTCTTTTCCCGTAAACACACGATTTCGAGAGGCTTCTACTCGGCCGGACTTTTTAGATGTCAGAATATTGATCCAGCTTTTTCCAGTCATGCTACTTGGAATCGGAAGTCCAGCGGCATCTAGAAACGTTGGTGCTAAATCGGTTGTGCTAACGAAATCAGTGACCTGACGCCCCGGAGGAATTTTTTTGGGCCAGCGAACGGCCATTGGTACCCTTGCGCCGCTGTCATAAAGATTACTCTTGCAACGAGGGAACGGCATCCCATGATCGCCGGTCACAACGACAAGGGTCGAATCCAGTAGGTTGAGGGATTCGAGTTTAGATATTGCTCGGTTTACATCGCTGTCAAAACGTTGAACCTCAAAATAGTAATCGGCGACATCGGAGCGAATGACTTCGCTATCCGGGTAATGTTCAAACAACTTGATCTTACTCAAGTCCATGCCACTTTCACGTCCCGAGTTGAGCTTGTAACCACGATGAGGGTCGGAAGCGCCCAGCCAAAAACAGAAGGGTTGGTCTCGCGGCCACGCTTCGAGAAATTTATCAAAATTCGGGTATCGCTTACCGGCAGGATGCCCTCCGGAAGTCTGAAGCCAGTTGTCGACTTTCCCCGGCCCCCAGCTTTTTCGCCAATGTCCGGTGAAGTATCCCGATTCAGCAAGAAGGTGTGGATAAGTTTGGTGGCGAGTATCCAAAATGCTGTGTAAATTTCCACCGTGCCCCAGTCGCCAATGATATTGCCCGGTAAGGATGGCGTTGCGAGATGGAGTGCAGGAGGGAGAGGAGATGTAAGCGTTTTCAAAAAGAACGCCTTCTTTTGCAATACGATCAAAGGCTGGTGTCTTCACCACGGGATCACCATAGGCTCCAGCGTGAGGCCAGCCCCAATCGTCGGCGATGCAGAATAGGATATTTGGTCGGTCGTCGGCGAGAATGATATTCGCAGAGGAAGATGTGGCCAAGCCAAGTAAAAACAAAATCAAAACTGCCCTGTAATTCATCTTGCAAATTCCTTTTTGAGCCATTCACGGCAATACGATCTAACGCTTTGCAAAGACATTATGACAAGCGATTGAGGCTCAATCATCCAAATTTTGCAATTAAAGTTTGTTTTTATCGGTAAATCAAGACTCATCGTCACACGCAATCCACGCATTGTTGCGATGGTTATTGACAGTCGCGGCGGGAACAGTTTTCAAGAGATGCAAGAGTGAGCATCAATGCAGGATTTACTTGAAGAGGGTGGCACATCGTGTAAACTTTGAATGACGTGGATCA
This sequence comes from Planctomycetota bacterium, assembly GCA_029979005.1. GTDB lineage: Bacteria > Planctomycetota > Planctomycetia > Pirellulales > Pirellulaceae > Mariniblastus. The sequence continues at coordinate 12,521 of JAPOIJ010000003.1, forward strand.
ACTAATGCCCTTAGCCTTGCAGATATCTAATGAAAAAATTAATTTCGTCGTTGGCGTTTTCTATCGGGATGTTTACTGGCGTGCTCGTCATCTCAATGACGGTAGGAACGGCGTCAGCAGATAATTCAAATCCATTGTTATCTCCAGCATTAAAAAAGTCAGTGTCGGAGGTGAAGCCGAATATTCTGTTTATTTTCACCGACGATCACGCCTATCAATCAATCAGTGCTTACGGTTCAAAAATAAACAAAACGCCAAACATAGATCGATTGGCACGTGAGGGTTTGAGGTTCGATCGATGTTATGTAACCAACAGTATTTGTGGTCCGATGCGTGCGGTCATTCAAACGGGAAAATATTCGCACATCAATGGGTTTTGTGTAAACGGAAATAAATTTGATGGAACTCAGCAAACGTTTCCAAAATTACTGCAGAAGGCTGGTTACCAAACAGCAGTCGTCGGTAAGTGGCACCTCGGCACTCACATGGCACCTCAGGGATTTGATTATTCCGAGGTCTTGATTGGCCAAGGTCCTTACTACAATCCACCGATGTTGAAGAACGGGGAAAAGACGAAACATATTGGCTATACGACGGATATCATTACCGACCTTGCGCTCAATTGGCTTACCAAAGAACGGGATCAAGAAAAGCCATTCATGCTGATGTACCAGCATAAGGCGCCTCACCGTAATTGGCAGCCCGGCCCTGACTATCTCAACATGTATGATGACGTGACAATTCCAGAACCGGAGACGTTATTTGATTCGTACGAAGGTCGAGGCAAGCCTGCACGCACGCAGGACATGTCGATTGAAAAAACGATGACGGCCAAGGATTTAAAGTTAGTAGCCCCCGGGAATTTAACGCCCGAACAACTGAAGGTTTGGAACGCTGCTTACGAGCCAAAGAACAAGCGATTCAGAGAAGCAAATCTAACGGGTAAGGAATTGATTCGCTGGAAATATCAGCGATACCTCAAAGATTATCTTCGCTGTATTGCGTCGGTTGACGATAACATTGGCCGCATGCTGGCGTACCTCGACAGCTCTGGCTTGGCAGACAATACGATGGTCATCTATTGTTCAGATCAAGGGTTTTATCTGGGTGAGCACGGTTGGTTTGATAAACGCTGGATGTATGAAGAGTCATTACGGACGCCTTTTATTGTTCGTTGGCCCGGGCAGGTTGCTCCCGGTACGGTGAACAGCAGTGATATTGTTTCACCCATCGATTTCGCATCTACGTTTTGCGAAATTGCGGGTGTAAAGATACCGGATGATCTTCAGGGACACAGTTTGGTTCCGATCTTGCGAGGTAAAACTCCTGAGGATTGGCGAACTGTGTTTTACTACCAGTATTATGAATATCCCGGCGCTCACTCTGTTCGCCGGCACTACGGCGTAACCGACGGAAGGCACAAGTTAATTCGTTTTTACGAGCCGGACGTCGATGAATGGGAGATGTTTGATCTCGCGTCAGACCCAAACGAAATGACAAGCATTTATGGTGATCCTAAAGCCGCGGATGACCAAGCAAGAATGATGGCGGAATTAAATCGTTTACGAGCGGAGTTAAAAGTCACAGAAGAAGATCCACCTCAGTCGATCCGAAAGAAGCGACAACCTCGCAATAATGCTAAACCTCAAAAGAAGGGAAATGGCTAAGCCACGCCTTAGTCTTTAGCATTCGATTACGTTGACTGCTAAACCGCCTCGTGCGGTCTCTTTGTATTTGGTTTGCATATCTTTGCCGGTATCTCTCATCGTCTTAATGACTTTGTCGAGTGATACAAAATGGTTGCCGTCGCCACGAAGTGCAAGTCTTGCGGCATTGATAGCTTTGACGGCAGCCATTGCATTTCTTTCAATGCAGGGAACTTGAACCAGTCCTCCAATCGGATCACAAGTTAAGCCAAGGTTGTGCTCCATACCGATTTCGGCCGCATTTTCTACTTGGGCAGGGGTTCCTCCGAGCACTTCAGCCAGGCCGGCGGCTGCCATTGAGCAGGCAGATCCAACTTCACCCTGGCAGCCCACCTCAGCACCTGAAATCGAGGCATTAATTTTAAAGAGCGTACCAATGGCGGCTGCAGTCAGTAGAAACCGAACAATACCATCTTCGCTGGATCCTTTGCAAAATCGCCGATAGTAGTGCAGCACCGCTGGAATAATGCCGGCCGCCCCATTGGTTGGGGCAGTCACTACCCGCCCTCCTGCTGCATTCTCTTCATTGACAGCGAGAGCCCACAGATTTACCCAATCCATACGGCTGTTGAAAATATCGTCGTTAGAAGAATCCGTTTGCAACTTGCGAAACATGTGCGCTGCTCGACGTTTGACTTTTAATCCGCCCGGAAGAATGCCTTCTTCCTGGCAACCACGGGAAACACAGGCTTCCATGACCGACCAAATTTGCAGCAGCCTTGTTCGCGTCTCCTGTTCAGTTCGCCAAGCAGATTCGTTTTTCAGCATCAATGTGCTGATTGAAAACCCATTGTTTTCGCAGAGTTGAAGTAACTCGTTTCCCGTTTGAAAGGGATATGCAAGTTGAGTTGAATCCGGAACGATTCGATCAGTCGAAGATGCGGTTTCATCAATAACAAACCCTCCACCTACAGAATAGTAAATGCGGTGAAGTATTTCATTTCCAGTTGCGTCACGTGCTGTAAATCGAATGGCATTGGAATGGAAATCGAGCACTATTCCGGAAAAGAGAAGATTCTCTTTTATCCGAAAGGGAAGCTCTCGTTTTCCAAGAATCGATATGGACTCACGTTCTTCGACGTTGCGGAGCAACGACAGCATGGATTCGGGGTGGACGGATTCCGGCGCGTGTCCGGCGAGACCGGCGACTACGGCTTTGTCGCTGCCATGCCCTTTTCCCGTCGCCCCGAGGGATCCGCAAAGTTCAACGGTCAGTGAGTCGGTCTTTCGAAGCAGATTTTCAGAATCGAGTTGATTTGCAAACATCAACGCCGCGCGCATTGGGCCGACCGTATGCGAACTCGACGGTCCAATGCCTATTGAAAAAAGCTCGAAGGTACTGATTGCCATTTTAATTGTCCGCTGTTTGGGGATCGCTTTGAATGTGAATTCGCATGAACGCTGCAAATATGCGGGAGTTAGAATTAAGGAAAATCGGTACGAGCGTATATTGGGTATTGTTTGGATTAGATCGCGGACTTTTTAAATTCGAATAACCATGTCAGCGATCGGCCGCCGAACTTTTTGGTTATGCTGAGCCGAATCATCATCGGCTCGATAACCAATTGGAATGACAAGCACTGCGTCGAGTTGATGTTGTCCTAGGTTTAATATTTCGTTGTATTCTTGTGGGATAAAACCCTCCATTGGACAGGCGTCGATTTCCAACGTTGCGCAGGCTGCCATGACAGTTCCCAAAGCGATGTACGCTTGTTTTGCTGCCCAATGGCTCAGGGATTCGGGAGACATGCGCGTCATGGAACCGATCATCACTTCACAGTATTCCTGCATTGTCCCTTCCGCCAGATTTCGCTGGGATTCCACCATGGAGACATATTCGCGAATGTAAGTCGCATCGACATCGGTTCGAGCTGCAATGATTAAAACGTGTGAGGCATCGGCAACCTGCCGTTGCCCGTAAGAGGAAGCGATAAGTTTATCCTGAAGTTCCTGGTTCTTTAGGACCACAAATTTGAAAGGTTGTAATCCGTAGGAAGTCGGAGTCAAGTTAGTTATTTCAAGTAACTCGTCGACGATTGTTTCGTCGACAAGTTTTTGGGGATCAAATTTTTTCGTAGCATATCGCCAGCGCATGGCGTCTGAAATTTTCATGATAAAGCAGTGCAGATAAAGAGTAGGTCGAAGGAAATTAGTCTCATTCAAATAAGGCTTTTGAATTACCTGTTTATAATTTTACCAATCAATTGCGACAACCGATGCTTTGCAGTGTAGTCAATGGATTTGTTTGAGTTAGTGCGTAGAGCGAGGTAAAGTGTTGAGATGGGTTCAAAACAAACGCTAAATGATTGGAAAATAAATGCGTCTCTTAATTTAGCCCGGCTTGCATACGTGTGACTGGGTCTTATGGACGAATTTTATTTCTTTCACTAACTGAAATGATTTCTACATGTTGGAACGATTCGTTGATTCATTGTTTGCAAGCCTGTTAGTAAGTTTGGCAATTGTGTTTGCATCATGCGAGCTAATGGCGTTAGAGACTTTGAGGAGTGAGGATGAAGCGTCTCCGCCGAATGTACTTTTTATCTCACTCGATGATCTTAATGACTGGGTCGGCTGTCTCGGCGGTCACCCACAGGCACATACACCAAACTTAGATCGACTTGCGTCGACCGGCGTTTTGTTTACTAACGCGCATTGTCCGGCTCCCGCCTGCAACCCTTCTCGAACCGCCATCATGACGGGAATTCCACCGTACCAGTCCGGTTTGTATGACAACCGGCAAAAAATGAGGTTGGTTTTACCGGATGCGGAGTTGTTGCCAAGGTATCTTTCCCGGCATGGATACTGGTCGGCGGGTTCGGGGAAATTGCTGCACTACTTTATTGATGCAGAATCGTGGAATGAATACTTTCCGAATAAGGAAACTGAAAACCCTTTTCCGCGAACCCTAATGCCGGAGCAGCGTCCGGTGAGCCTTCCTCTTGGTGGAGATTGGCAATACCGCGAGACCGATTGGGCGCCGTTAGATGCAACCAATGAGGAGTATGGTGGTGACTGGTTGGTTTCTGACTGGATCGGAAAGCAACTGAAGAAAAAACACGAAAAGCCATTTTTTCTCGCCTGCGGTATTTATCGACCACACGAGCCATGGTTCGTGCCCAAAAAATATTTTGATCAATTTCCAATTGAGACAATCCAGTTACCACCGGGTTACCGAGCAGATGATCTTGAGGATTTGCCCGACGAAGGCAAGCGACGTGGCCCGAATCGTTATTTCGAACACATCCGAAAACACGATCAATGGAAACAAGGCGTGCAAGGCTACCTTGCTTCCATTGCTTTTGCAGATGAGATGGTTGGCCGCGTTCTTGATGCTTTGCAGGCGGGCCCCAACCGCGATAATACGATTGTCATTTTATGGAGTGATCACGGTTGGCATCTCGGTGAAAAACAGCACTGGCAAAAGTATACCGCGTGGCGAGCGTGTACTCGGGTTCCTTTGATCGTTCGTGTTCCAGCCCAAACGCCTGGTCTCAAAGAAGGAACGCAGGCAGGTGGCGTTTGTGATCAACCGGTTAATTTGAGCAGCCTCTTTTCGACCGTTACCGAGCTGGTTGGGCACTCTCGGCAAGTGAATCCTGAGACGCCCAGTCTCGTGCCATTGCTCAGAAATCCGTCGTCTGACTGGGATCACGTTGCCGTGACTTGTTTAAGTGAACCGGGCAGTTATGGATTGAGTACTTCTGACTGGCGGTACATTCGTTACGCAAAAGGAGGGGAAGAGCTCTATCGGATATCAACCGACCCATACGAATGGGATAATTTGGCGTCTGTTGCCGAGTATCAAAGTGTCATCAGACAATTAAACGGGAAAGCGCCTGTTCGGTTTGCACCTAAGCAAGAGTTTCAGGGTGCAGCTTTCAGCAAGGTAGTTTTACCCATGAAATTTTCCTCGCCTCCACCGTCTTCATCACCCATTGGCCGTAGGTTTCAAGTTGAGTTTGATAACCAAACGGATGCTCCTGTGTTTCTGTATTGGCGAGATCAAAAAAATGGCGTAAAGCTTTATGGTAAGATAGACACGGGAGCTCAACGGCGGCAATATACCCGAAAGGGTGCTGTCTGGATGATTACAAAAAAGCAGATCAAACTTTCAGACGACCAGTGGCGTGAGTTGGGCCATTTTGTAATTGGCGATGGGTCGAGCCGAGCAGTTATTCGAAAAAATAAGTAGCATGATATTAATCAGAGGGTGGCGATGCTAAAGCAAATTAGTTCCATAGTTCTCGTTCTTTTAACGGGACTTGCCAGTTCGAACGTCGCGTGTTCTGACGAAAGGCAGCCAAACATCATTCTTGTTATGGCTGACGATGTTAGCTGGGAAGCATTTGGGTCTTATGGGGGTGAAGATTACAAAACGCCAAATTTAGATCAACTGGCTTCTCAGGGGATACGATTCTCGCATTGTTACTCGACGCCGATTTGCACGACGTCTCGAGTGAAAATCATGACTGGGAAATACAATTTTAGAAATTACACCCATTTTGGATATTTGAACCCAACCGAGAAAACGTTTGGAAATTTACTCCAGGCCGCGGGGTATAAAACGGCGATTGCCGGAAAGTGGCAATTAAACGGGCTCTATAATTCGCTTCCCGGACATTTAGATGCGTCTCGGCCAATTGCTTCTGGATTTGATGAATATATGCTTTGGCAACTGACGACTCAAAAAGGAGGAAAAAATTCCAAGGGGGGGGAGCGATTTTGGAGTCCTCCCATTGAGCACAACGGCAAGTTTTTAACGAAAGAGATGAATCACGGTAAGTACGGGCCGGATTTGTTTTGCGATTTCATCTGTGATTTCATGGAACGAAATCAGTCGAAGCCTTTTTTCGTCTACTACCCAATGGTCTTGGTGCACGATCCATTTGTGCCAACTCCGGACACCCTCGGTGACCAACCGCTTGCCACGGCTAATAAAGCTCCAAAAGATAAAGCGAAACGCAAAGAGAACTTTGTGGCGATGGTCAATTACATGGACAAAATTGTCGGACGGATTGTCGACAAAGTCGATGAAATTGGGCAATCAGAAAATACAATCATTCTGTTTACAGCGGACAATGGAACCAACACACAGATATCGTCGCGTTGGAATGGTCAGGAAATTAAAGGCGGCAAAGGTGGCATGAAGGATAACGGTACACACGTTCCGTTAATTGCTTATTGGAAAGGGCATACACCGTCCGGTTTGGTATCAAATGATCTGATTGATTTTACTGACTTCTACGCGACCTTTGCGCAGACTGCGGGAGTCAAGTTGGGTCAAAATGATCCGCGAGACGGAACAAGTTTTCTACCTCAATTAATGGGAAAACCGGGGACGCCGAGGGATTGGGTGTTTTGCCATTATGAGCCTTACTGGAACAAGATTTCTGGGCAGTTTGTACGGAATCAGGATTTCAAACTGTATCGAAGTGGAGATTTTTTTCAGGTGCCTACAGATTTGTCCGAGGCAAATAATCTAAAGGGAACCACTGATAAAGAGATCCAAAAAATTATGGCTCAACTTAGCGGTGTGGTGGCACAGTCTCCGCCTGCTCCTCAGGGAGTAAAGGCCGACAAGAATACCAAAGAGCGTCCGGTTTATCCTAATTGGAAGATGAAAAACTGAGCGTGTCCGTTTTTCTGAATCCACTTCCTCGGTGGTGCCGGGGCAGGGGAGTCAGCGCGTGTGTTGTTTTAAACACGACGGGTCTGTTGTCGCCGGTGTTCCGGTTTCGTCAACCGGGTGGGTGAACAGGTATTGCCAGACACTTTCGTGTTGGTAGCCGTTTGATTTTTTAAAGGCGCGCTTTCCGGGCAGGACGGCACCATGAGCGCGTTTCGCATCTCCATTAACATCGAAATCTGTCACGAGCCGTCGAGTGTTATTAAATTTTGGCGTAATGGAATTCCGGTGCAAGCGATTCCATTGATCGACATTGACAATTTCTCCGTAGGAATGCAGGTCAAGCATTTCCCAGGATCGGCAATAGTGATCCCCAGACCATCCACTGTCGAGTGTGTGAGAAAATCCAAAATACCGATTGCTCGGAGTGGCAGATTTGAGAGCTTGCCATGTCTGAAACTGATCTCGCGGACCACAGAACATCACAACGCGGCCTACCTTTTGATGCTTGGCAAACCGGGCAGCCGTGGTGGAACCGTGTGAACTGCCCGCGATGATGACGTCTTCCCATCGAACAGCGCTTTGATCGGGCGTCAAAAAATAATCCCATCCACCCTGAGGGTGATTGCGGTGAAGCCATTTTATAAATTGGAGAGTCCGTTCCATCATTCCGTCGGGCTTAGGAATCGTAACATTGTCACTGAAATCCTCCCCGGTTGCAGCTTCGAGTCGAATGTCGCCTCGACACGTTTCTCCAACTGGTTTTTCCTGACAACAGATAGAGAACCACTTGTTGGCGTAGTGAACGCGGATGGCGTGAATTCCGTAAGAATTCACGCGGTCAAACAGCTCGCCATTGTGAGCCATTAGCCAAACCATTAATTTACCTCGAGGTGCGACACGTGTGTCGACGGAGGCGTGTTGAATATCCATTGGCTTGCCATCGGATTCTAACACAAAGTCAATTTCAGGATGCGATCGGACTCGGTCGTCGATGTCACGGGCCCGAGCTGTCAATCGGTGCAACTTGGGATTAGCATCTGAAAAACGAAGTTGTTCAAGTTGGTTGGTTTGGCTGTAGACGGCGGACTGAACTTGAATTATCAGCGAAAACAGAAAAACAATGTTTAGAATTTTCATTTCAATGAATAGTTTGATTAGAAATTGACTTGCGATTCAACAATTCGAATTATCATTTAAGAGCTTAACTGATTCGAGATGATGGTAGGATCGTTATTTAATAAAACCGCAATTTATTATTTTCTGTTGACGCACGTCACGATGGAGATTGATCCGGCTCTTTCAGCTTGTTTTGTAGTACTACTTATTTGGTGAGAAATGGAAGATGTTTCCAACGACCTGTTCCATGAAGTAATCGAGAGCTTTAAATTAGGTGATCGAGATGTTTTTCATGTTGATTTTGCCTTTTAAGATTTAAAGGTTGGATTTGCAAGCCAGGCCTATTTTTGATCGAGACGATGGATTACCGCCCCAAAATATTGATTGTCGAAGATCAAGCTTCGATGCAACAATTACTCGAGGATTTTCTGGGGCCGGCCGGTTTCGAAATCACGTGCTGTGATTCAGCTACCGCAGCATGTGAATTACTTGGCATAGATGCCTCTCCTATCACATCTGATAATTTTGACTTTGGGACTTCACCCGAGGATCCGAATGCGTTTGGAGTAGCCGAAATTCCTGAGTTTGATTTGTTGCTGACAGACGTCAAGATGCCGGGAATGGATGGTTTGGAATTTTGCCGACGGGTCAAAAAGCGATTTGCTCACTTACCTGTGATCGTCATGACGGCTTATGGGAGCCTGGAAACTGCGGTGGAGGCATTGCGGGCCGGCGCGTTCGACTTTGTTACTAAACCAGTCGAGCTCGCATTGTTGAAAGCGTCTTTGATTCGGGCTGCTGAATACAATCGACTGAGAAACAGGGTTCGCGTATTAGAGTCGCAAATTCAGGCGGAGACATTTGATACGCTAATTGGCCAAAGTGATGTAATGCTTCGCTTAAAAGAGCAACTGTCACGCGTAGTGGATTCGCCGGCAGCGGTCCTGCTGACGGGTGAGAGCGGTTCGGGTAAGGAAGTGGTTGCTCGAGCGCTTCATCAACAAAGTAGCCGGGCTGAACAGCCATTTATCGCAGTCAATTGCGCGGCGTTGCCGGAATCGTTATTAGAAAGTGAGTTGTTTGGCCACGTGAAAGGTGCGTTTACTGACGCGAATACGGATCGAGTTGGGCTTTTCTTGCAAGCGAATGGAGGGACGTTGTTTCTAGATGAGATTGGTGAGATGCCGATCGAGATACAGCCCAAACTGCTGCGGGCTTTGGAACAAAAAACGGTGCGTCCGGTTGGAGGAAAATCAGAACAGCCCTTCGACGTTCATTTGATTACGGCAACCAATCGAGACTTGGAAGCGGCTATCGAAAAGAAAACATTTCGTGAAGATCTGTACTACCGAATCAACGTGCTGGAACTCACCGTGCCACCGCTTCGTAGTCGCGGCACCGACGTCCTGTTGATTGCAAACTATTTTCTGCAGCAGTTTGCAGATTCGATGGATAAAAATGTGGAAGGGTTTGATGACGAAGTCCTCCATCAATTTCTTCAATATGATTGGCCTGGAAATGTTCGTGAATTGCGGAACATTGTCCAACGATCAATTGTATTGACACAACAGGCGACCATTAATTCAGATGTTTTACCGGCCAAAATTTCAAACTATCAGTCAAAACAGCTTGTGATCGACGAGGGCGACAATCAGCCACTCGCTTCTCTTGAGGTAATTGAGCGACGATACATTCGATATGTGCTTGAGCGAACGGGCGGCAACAAAACGGAAGCAGCCAAAGTCCTTGGCTTAGATCGGAAAACCCTCTATCGCCGCCTTAAAGAAAAAGACGAGTAATTATTCTATCTGAACATTGCCCGTGCTGTTGGTTTCAGCTTTTCCAGGCGACGCCTGATCGATCGGTATCCGAACGGTCATGGTTGTTCCTTTTTCCAGCTCGCTTTGACAATCGATACTGCCACCGTGTTCTTCGATAATTCCGTGAACAATCGATAGTCCCAGTCCTGTGCCTGAGCCAACTTCTTTGGTCGTAAAAAAGGGCTCAAATATGACGTCTGTTTGGTTTGGTTCAATGCCGGAACCTTGATCAGAGATCTCAATTGTCCATTGGCCATCTACGGGGTGAGCGTGGAGGCAAATACTTACTGTTTGGCCTGCTGAGGAAGCATCAACTGCATTGTCAATTAAATTCATGATGACTTGCTGGAGTTGATTGAAGTCAAAACTGGCTTCCGCCGGCGTCGCAGGGAGATTTGCCGTTAGTTTAATTTTCTGCTTGTCTGCGAGCGGCTGTATCAGATCGACGGAGTGGCGAATAATCTCACGCAAATCGTTTTTTGATTTTTGACTTGGGCTTCTCCGAGAGAAATGTAGTAATTTTTGGATGATCTTTGAAATTCGCTCGGACTCTGTCTTTACTGCGGTGGCATGTTTCGCAATCTGTTCGGGCGATCGGTTGGGATCACTTAGGATCATTTCTGCGCGACCGGAAATAACATTTAAAGGCGTACCGACTTCATGGGCAAATCCTGCGGCGAGTTGACCGACCGTTTTTAATCGATCCGCATGGCGCAATTGCTCAATTGCGTCGATTCGCTGGTGCGTTTCTTTTTCGATCGTTTCCTGCTGTTGGCGAAGCTGATCACACATTTGATTTACAGCGCCGGCTAATTGCCCAAGCTCGTCATTGGCGTGGATCTTAAGATCGCTGGAGAAATCGCCTTTTCCAACTCGTTCCATTTTCTTTGTAAGTCCAGCTAACGGCGTAGCGATCCAACGCACGCCGGCAATCATGACCACTCCAATGCACATGAAACCGGTCGCAACAATAATGAAAATGGCAGTAAACCAATTGGATCGCGATTGGGAGTCAAGGTCATTGAGAGGAGTCGCAATTTCGACCGCGCCTTGTCGACCCTCTAAGGTTACCGGAACATAGGTAAAATACTTTCGTTTGCCACCGCTGGCTGTATCAATAACAGACACGGGTTGCCCGTTAGCGTTTTGAATGATTGACGGATCAATGCGAACGACTATTGAATTTTGGATATCTGTTTCCAACCAGGTCCATCGAATACGAGTTCCATTATTGGCTATCGTTCGAATCAAATTTTCGAAATAGATATTCGCCCCGGTCTTGGCGGCGGTTTGAAAACCAGACGTTTTTTGATTTGCATTGACAGAAGATGCAATAGCGCGATGGCGTTTCTCGAGTCCAGCAAAAGATTGCATGCTGGCGAGTTGACTGGCCATAATCGTGACAGCCGAGACTGCAATTATGAACAACAAAATCAATTTAGCCGCAAGTTTCATTGTGTGGAATCGTTTCGTGCAGGCAGAGAGAAATTCAACGCCGGTGAGAATGTGTGCTGGTCAATTGCGTTTTCTAAAATTGTCGTCGCAATGGACTTGAGTTTTATTCTACCCCGCAAACCGGCATTACAATCCAAATTTGAATAGGCGGCACGAAAATTCATTTCTATTGAATGTGGTGTAGCATTATGCAGCGCGCGGGGATTTAGGAAGCGCTGGGACGTTGGAAGCGGATTGCCGGATGGTCATTTGAGCCGATGTTTTACAGGGTTTATGTCGATGCTTGTACCCAGCGTCGATTTGGAACGGTTTGGCACGATGGTTGCTTTTCTTACGGACTAAGGGCAATTCAGTAGGAGAGCAAGATGTTAGATTCAGGGAATAAGTCGCTAACCGGATCCTTTCGCCACCATCAAAGCGAAGTATTGTCTCATCAATGGGAGCCTGCGGAATTTGCTCTGCCAGTCTTCGAATGTCGTCGCATCCCCGGAACTGGAAAGGGGATGGGTCACGCGACGATCATTACGAACAGGCAAATTCAATTTAAGTTTCCTCCTCAATCGACATCAACTCAATCTAAAAAGTCGAAACGGTCTCCTGAGAGATCAAAACAGGCGCAACCGCGACCTTCTTCTCGCAGCGCTGAATTTAATCTCACCTCCAGTTCGCAACTTCTCGATCGGAATGAAGAACGACAACTAGCCACGCAAATCTTTCGTTACCGGCAAGCATTTCAGCGATTAGTTTTAAAGGAACCAAAAGTCCTCGGCCATTTGGTTGGTTTAATCCAAGATTGGAAATCCGGTTACTCGCGGGTCGACTCTATTTGCAACATGGGTTTGAGTGAATCATCCAAGCGAAAAAAAGTTGAGCCAAAATTACGAGCAAGTATTCGAAAACTAGATAAGCTATCGGCCGAATTGCGAGCTGAAAGTTCCGAGACTAGGAAGCGGATACATCGTGAAGTGATTGAAGTCGTCGAAGCGTTGATGTTGCGTCCTAAGTGTTTCGAAACCGCTCCGTTTCAGGGCGAGCAGGCAAAAAAAATGCTTCGCGAGTATCAGGCGCTTTGCCAGAAAATGATGTTGGCGAATGGACGGTTGGTGAGCCAGGTGGCCCGGAGTCTATGTGGCAACTCCCAGATTCTTCCAGATATGATTCAGGAAGGTTATTGCGGCCTGATTCAAGCGGTCACAAAATTTGATCATCAATGTAACGTCCGATTTTCCACCTACGCGACCCCCTGGATTAAACAGGCGATTTTGGGAGCGATATCTAATTTTCAGCGAAACATAAGAGTGCCGGAGAATTTTCGAGCTTCACACCGGAAAGTCGCGAGAAAAATTGAGGAAATTAGAAAGCAGGGATTCGAGTTTGCCGGGCAAAATTCAGGAGCGGAAATTTCGTTAATTGCTGATCAAGTAAAGATGTCTGTCAAAGATGTCGAACGCCTATTTCAAGTTCAAAGAGATACCTGCTCACTCGATGCTTCGGGGAGACGCACGAGTGCCGACGCCACCGAGAGTTTCGTCGTTTCTGCTATCGCTGATCAAGCAAGTCCCGCCCCTGACCTATTGGCGATTGAAAAGGAAAAAGTTCAAAGGGTTCGTAAGATGATAGCCCAGTCTTTGACGTCTCGTGAACGGGAAGTTATCTCCCTTCGATTCGGATTCCACGATGGAAGTGCGAGATCTTTTTCGGAAGTTGGACGCGAGATGGGATTGACCCGTCAACGCGTGTGTCAGGTCGAGAAACAAGCTTTGGCGAAATTGGGGCAGGTGACTGAAAAGTGGGTCGCGGCAACCGCGTGACGGGTGCGTCTTCGTCAAATGCGAACGTAGCCAGAAATTTGAGTTCGGTGGGAAACTGGGTTAGTATGCGAATGCTAATTCTAACTTGTCACACTGATAAAATTTCAATGAATAGAATAGACCGCTGGATATTACCTGTCGCTTTTTTTTTACTTTTGTTAACAAAAAGTTTGTACGCGGAACATCCAAATATCATCGTTATTTATACCGACGATCAAGGGTTTGGCGATGCGAGTTGTTTGAATCCGGAGGCAAAGTTTTCGACTCCCAATTTGGATCGGTTAGCACGAGAGGGGATTTCGTTTACCAATGGTCATTCTAGCGATACGGTTTGCACACCTTCGCGATACGGCCTTTTGACAGGTCGGTATTGTTGGCGGACGTCGAAAAAGTCGGGTGTGATGCAGGCAGAAGGCGATTGCCTGATTGCTGATGGAAGGATGACACTTCCTTCGATGCTTCGTGACCAAGGTTACGACACCGCCATGGTGGGCAAGTGGCATTTAGGCATGGACTTCCCCGGCACTGCGAAGGCACGCGACTGGAGCCAACCGGTTCAGGATATGCCTCTCGATAAGGGGTTTAATTACTTTTACGGGATTCCAGCATCTTTGAACTACGGAGTGTTGGCCTGGTTTGAAGGCCGGTATGCTAAAGTTCCGCCGACAGTTTATACGGCAAAAAAACCGAACAAACGCCATATGGATTATCGGATCGCGCCGCCTTATCAAGCCACTCCCCGGGAAACACAGGCGGTGCTTGGAAAACCGGGGATGGAGGTTGCCCCCGACTTTATTGACAACCAGTGTTTAACGCGCTTTACAGACGTCGCAATTAGCTGGATGAAGTCAAAAAAAGAGAATTCAGAATCCAACAAGCCATTCTTTCTTTACCTCCCGTTTACCTCGCCGCATTATCCCGTTTGTCCACTTCCAAAATTCTGGGGGCAAGGAGAATGCGGAGGCTACGGTGAGTTTGTCATCGAAACAGATCACCATGTCGGCCGAATTTTATCATATCTAAAAACATCCGGTCTCGATCAAAACACGATGGTAATTTTCACGAGTGATAATGGCCCGGAGAAGTCTTGGCAAAAACGAGTGACGGAATTCAATCATCGCAGCAATGGTAGATATCGTGGTGGTAAAAGAGATATTTACGAGGGCGGGCATCGTGTGCCGTTTTTTATACGCTGGCCCGAAGGCATTAAGAATCCAGGACGAGCAACGAATCATTTGGTAGGACAAGTTGACATTTTAGCAACGATTGCGGAGATAATTGGCGCTGAATTACCTGACGATGCAGGTGAAGATAGCCACAGTTTTGCACCGCTGTTGACCCAGTCGGAAACAGTTCGTCAACGCGTGCCACTCATCAACCATTCTGCGTCCGGGCGTTTTTCGATTACCGAAGGTGATTGGAAATTAATCCTGCCTGATCGAAAAAACAAACGGGAGCTTTATCAGTTGTCATTGGATCCAGGTGAGCAGAAGAATGTTCTGTTAGAGAATCCGTCGATCGCGCAGCGTCTTGAAAACAAGATTACAGAAATTGTATGTCAGGGTCGATCCACGCCCGGCTTGCGCCAATCGAACGATACAGGTTATTGGAATGATCTGAATTGGATTCAGCCAGAAAAATATAACCAGTAAAACTTTTGAACGAACGTTGGATTCTGCGCAATTCAAGAAATTTTAAATTGAGAATTTTGGTATGTATCCAGCATTACTGCATCGTCATTATTTATCCGACGGTAGCCTTCTAATCTTAAACCGATTTTTAATTGGGTTGGCTTTATTTGGGCTTGGTATTTCTACGGCTTCCGGGCAGACGAAGGCTAAATTGCGGGAAGGAAAACTGGGTGCTGGAACGACATGGGAAACCCGGTGGCACGTTTGGGAAACGGGAATTCCCGGTCCTACAGTGCTGATTGTTGGCGGCATTCACGGGAACGAACCGGCCGGGTTTCGCGCGGCTGATCAAATTCGTCATTGGCCGATTAAACGTGGCAAATTAATTGTGATTCCGCAGGTCAATCGTTTAGGTATAGAAGCGAATATCCGCTGGTCACCGGATCACCGCAATGATCGTCAGGCGAGAGATTTGAATCGAAATTTTGGGACGCTCGACCAGCCAAAACCACGGACGGATCATTGTCTCGCGGTTTGGGAATTTATTGAATCTGAACGGCCGGAGTGGATTTTCGATTTACATGAAGGGTTTGATTTCCACCGTGTCAATTCGAAGTCGGTTGGTTCAAGTGTGATTTCTTTTCCTGATCAGACAAAATTTGCGGCTAAGTTACAAGCGGCAGTGAATGAAGGAATCCCGCGGGAGTTGCAATTCGATTTATTAGATCGCTCAGGTCCGGTCGTCGGTAGTCTCGCACGCGCGGGACGAGAAAAGCTCGGAGCCAATAGTTTTATTTTGGAAACGACTTTTAAGAATCAACCTGTTTCCAAACGAGTTCGTCAGCATCGAATCATGGTATCGACCGCTCTGGTGGAATTGGGGATGCTCCAAGATTCTCAAGTCGATTGCTTGATGCCTAAGTCTGGTTCCGATTGTATCCGCGTGGGTGTGTTTGATGATGCAGGTGCGAGTGAGTTAAAGGTGATGAGGGTTTTAGATCCTACCGAGAATTTAGTTGCGACAGTTTTTGGCCCGGACGACATTAAAATGGAAGTTTTGTCGCATCTAGATGTGCTGATTTTTCCGGGTGGATCCGGCAGCGCTCAGGGAAAAGCAATTGGTTCGAAAGGGCGGGAAGTTATTCGTAACTATGTTAAATCCGGGGGAGGGGTCATAGGGATCTGTGCCGGAGCGTACCTTTGTTCGTCTCACTATCAATGGTCGTTGAATTTGATGAATGCGAAGGTATTTAATGTGATGGTGGATGTACCTGAAATTGGCCGAAAATCGATGTGGTACCGTGGAAAGGCGACCAATGTCGAAGTCGAAGTCAATGAGATTGGTAAGCCAGTTTTGGGTATTTCAGGAACACATTCGATTCGTTACCAGAACGGACCAATTCTTTCTCGAGGCGACCGCCCTGATCTTCCCGAGTACTCTATCCTTGCGCATTTTCGAACAGAAAATGGTATTTATGAAGCTCAAAAAAATACCATGGTTAATGCGCCAGCCGTGGTGGAGTCTTTGTTTGGAAAAGGGCGCGTGATCGCCATCAGTCCGCATTTTGAGTCAACTAAGAATTATGGCAAGGTGATACTCGATGCAGTCAATCATGTGAAGCGACGCTGAGATTACTTCAACTCACTTCGCTTTACCGTAAGCGAATGTGGTTTTTCGCCATTAATATTTACGATTTCGTAGGTTACTTGTGGGTCGTCGAGTGTCGTGTCAAAGGTGACCAATCCGAACGATTGCGGTTCGTTGTAGCTGAAAATCGCTCCTGCTTTTTCCATTCGCGGATGGATGTGTTGATTGGTCAGCCGCGAGGAATTGAATTCGTAGAGATCATAACCATTGGGGCGTTCAATTTTCCACGCATCGGACCGATGCCGATCAGCAGAGACTAAGACAACTCCTTCGATTTTGTTGGACTCAATAAAGCTCAGCAATTCTTCGTGTTCCTGTTTATATCCATTCCACGTATCTTTGCTGTCTCCCTTGGTACGAAAATCGAATGGGACTGATGAACAAATGACTTTAAAAGTTCCTTTTGATTCCAGAAGCTGCTTCTTCAGCCACTTCTTTTGAACGTTACCAAGCATGGAGCGAGGCTTAATTTTTGGAGAGGTCCGGTAATAGCGACAATCGAGCATGATAAAATCGACGTCCGCGATGGAAAACGAGTACCAGCACCCTGGTTGTTGATCTCCACCACCATATCCAGGATTTGCCCAGTTCTGTCGAAAGATTGGAAACACCCAGTCCTTTTTCCAAAATGGGGTATCGATGTCGGCTCCCCCCCAGCTGTCGTTGGTACTGAAATCGTGGTCATCCCAGATTGTGAAAACAGGTGATCTGGCGGTCAGTTTTCTCCACTCGGGACGCGACTGGCGCCGTTGGTAAGTGTATTGCTGCATGATGACGGATTCAGGATCATCGATATAAACATTATCGCCAAGTAAGAGAATTGCTTGTGGATCAAATTTGCCGATTGTATCCCACATGCGTTCATTTTCAGGTACATAACCTGCGCCGCCTCCGAAGGCGATCACGAATTTGGAAGCCTGCGTTTTGGGAGGTAACGTTCGAAACGAATATTGTTTCTTGCTGGGCTGGCCATCGATCAGAATGGAATACTGATATTCGTGATTCGGCTCTAAAGCCGATGCATTTACAACAGCAGTGAAATCTTCGCTCGCACTGGATGTAACATCTTCACTGTGACCAACTTTTTGGCCTGAATTTGGGTCGATAATCTGTACATTAACAGTTGACACTTTGCCCGTACGCACCCAAAACGCAGCGGTGGAGTCTGTGACATTTCCAACAAGCGGTCCATGGACCGGTTCGTGATCGTACTTGGTCGCTAGAGCTTTGATGAGTTCAGAGTTTGCGAGTGGCTTCAGCATTTCCCGCGGTCCCGCAATAAGACGTCCCTCTGGAAGACCTGCTGCAATCGCTCGCTTCATATAGTTTTCTGACTTTGCTAATTCATTCCGCTGGCCGTGCAAGATTCCAAGCATGTACATCGTTTCCGCGTCACCCGGGTGGTCGGTCAAATATTGCTCCAGGAAGGTTTGTGTCTTGCCGATTTGATCTCGAAGAATAAGCCTTAACGACGATTGGTGGACACGCTTGTATTGGTTTTCTTTGCGAAAAGTGAGATCCGGCTTTGGTTTGCTTGCCCCGCCGAGATCATATTCGGGCAGAACCTGGCTAAATCCGGGTGTGGCGATGCCAAAGCAAAAAAAGAACAATAATAACTTGGAGTGCATGGTCGGCTCGTTAGTTTGTGTTGATTGGAATCGCCTCATTTTCCATTTTCCCTAAGCGAATGCAATGGAATAATTTGTGGGAGCATTCGTTAAGTCGCTGAAATAAAAATAAAAAGAGAAGACTTGATTGCAGAAATTCAATCGAGATTGGTTGAGAGGCAGTAACCAACCCAACTAAGATGGAGCAGCCCATCGGTTCGTGATTTGGATCAGGGAATGGGTTATCTGAAGTTGGAAATTAATTAAATGTTGGATTTCAAAGATTACTGTCGCAATTTGCGAGCTTATTTTTTCGTCGGACTCGTCCTTGTTTCGTTCAGTTGCTGTGCGGCTGCGCAGGAATCAAGCGATCGAGGTCAAGTTTCCGCCACGCTTTTTTTTCCAAAAAGTGATTCGGATTGGAAGCGAGTGACCACTGCCGAAGTCAGCTGGAACGAAGCAGCCTTAAACGACATGTTGCGATATGCAGGAGAACAGAAATCATCTGCTCTGGTCGTTTTGTGGCGCGGCCAGATCGTGGTGGAGCGGTATTGGGATGTAGCTGGTTCTCGAAAATATCAAGCAAAAGTCTATGGAAAAGATGATGATGGACACGCGTTGGAGGATGTGGCCTCGGTGCAAAAGAGCCTGGCCGCGATATTGCTGGGAATTGCCTTGGATAAAAATCTCGTCAAGCTCGACGAACCGGTTACAAAGTATCTGAATGAAGGCTGGTCCAATGCATCAGTGGCAGAAGAGTCGAGTGTTACTTTAAAGCACTTAATTTCGATGTCGTCGGGGTTGACGGACCAATTGAAATTTCAATCAAAGCCGGAGAGGCGGTGGAGATATAATACTAATGCTTATTCGCAAATAATGAACGTGCTGGAGGCAGCTTCCGGCCTCGATCGAAACTTGCTCACCGAACAGTGGCTGTCCCCTCTACAGATGAAAAATTCGACCTGGAAAGTACGACGATTTGCAAAGACTGATCCAAAAACGAATCACCACGGCTGGGTTACCTCAGCACGGGATTTGGCAAGGCTGGGATTGTTGGTCCTCGCTAATGGCGACTGGGAGGGTCAGCCCGTGGTCAAGAATAAAAGTTACATGCGGGATATGTTGGAGTCGTCTCAACCATTGAATCCAGCCTATGGTTACCTGTGGTGGCTAAATGGAAAGTCTCACGCCTTTCGGGCGGGGCGACGTCGTGAAGGTCAATTAAATCCCAATGCTCCCGAGGACATGGTAGCGGGCTTGGGTGCTTTAGGTCGAAAACTATATGTGGTGCCCAGTCGGCAGTTAGTGATGGTTCGTTTGGGTGATCAACCGGAAGTGGGATTTGACGCCAAGTTATGGGGCTATTTTAGTAAAGTCTGGGATCGCTAGAAAATGTTTTCCTTGCCGCTCTCTGACTAAGAGCCGCGTTTGAGACTTGGAGTGAAGATCGAAGAAACAATTTGCAATTGGCTTCAACCGATGCCACATTGGTTGAGCCGAATTAGAATATTTAAATAAATTTAATTGTTAATCAGAGAGCAAAATGGATCGTCGAAGAGTTTTAAAATTGGGTGTAGCTTCGGGTTTTGCATGGATTACTTCGCCGCGGGACCGAGTTCGCGGTAGGTTGTTAAATTTCCGGAACGTGGTCGAAGCTGATTGGTTGCAGTTGGCGGTGCAGCAGTATTCCTTTAACCGGCAGCTCCGTTCAGGCGAGATGAATATTCTTGATTTTCCCAAGACAGTGGTCGAGGGAACTGGAATCAAGGCACTGGAGTACTTTAATGGCCACATTGAAGACAAACTGAATGATACTGCTTTTTTTAAACAGCTTAGAAAGCGCAGTGATGATTTAGGCGCGGTCAATACGATGATGTTGTGTCGGAGCAAAAATGCCGTTGATTCACCGGACGAGCAAATTCGAAAATTAGCGATCGAGGGCTATCGCCCATGGCTGGAGGCTACCAGGATACTCGGTGGAAAATACATCCGGGTTGATACCCGGCATAAGGGTGATGCGGAAAAACAAAAGAGTTTTGCAGTCGCGGGTTTGCGATCACTTTGTAAAGTCGCGGATGAATATGAAATGGGAATCCTTGTTGAGAACCACGGGAACCATTCCGGAAATGGCGCTTGGCTTGCGGACGTAATGAAGAAAGTAAATTTGGCGAACTGTGGTACCTTGCCAGATTTCCAAAATTTTAAGGAATATGATCCGTATCAGGGAGTCACGGAGATGATGCCCTGGGCAAAAATTCTTTGTGCTAAAGCCAAGTCGTTTGATGTAAACGGCGATGAGGAAAATGTTGACTACCGGAAGATGCTGAAAATTGCCAAGGCCGCTGGATTTCGAGGGTACATCGGAATCGAATTTGAAGGCCACGGAGTCGACCCGGTTCAGGGAATTAACGCGACTAAAAAATTGATTCAAAAAGTAATGCGAGAATTGGGTTAGTTTCAGCTCAAGAGTCGTCAATTTTCTAAATAAGATGATCTAACAGGAATCACAGGCACCGTGCCAAAGGGTGAACGGGGTGGGTGATCTGTGTTATGATTGCCGTCGCTGATTTTTGAATTTTCTCCTTCTGGCGACGGCTTGAGCTATGACCATTATTACCTTCCTCTTTTTTACGACCCTTGTCATTGTTTTGACTTGGTGGATAACCCGCGACACGAATCTGGACACCGACGAAGGTTATTTTTTGGCCGGCCGAAGTCTTACCGGAATTTTTATTGCCGGCTCGCTATTGTTGACGAACTTATCAACGGAGCAATTGATTGGGCTGAATGCAGGCTCATTCAATGAAGGACTTTCGGTCATGTGTTGGGAAGTCGTCGCCGGGATGTCGTTAGTGGTGCTCGCGCTGGTGTTTCTCCCAAGGTATCTTAAGTCCGGGATCGCGACCATTCCTCAGTTCCTTGAGGAACGTTATGGGTCTTCTGTCCGGGCGATTACTGCGGGTATTTTTATCGTAGCTTACATGTTGATTTTATTACCATTCGTTTTGTATCTCGGAGCGAAGGGGCTCAACGGTATGCTGAGCCTCGAGACGAGATTCCAGCTTACCGAATTACAGACGATCTGGGCCGTAATCATTTTCATTGCCGTGCTTGGAGGAGGCTATGCAATTTGGGGTGGAATGCGTGCAATTGCCGTTTCGGATACTTTAAATGGAGCAGGGTTGCTGGTCGGTGGTTTGATGATCACCTATTTTTCTATCCAAGTGGTTGCAGGTGAGGAAGGTGGCTTCCTGGGGGCCTATGAAAAGATTAAGGCTGCTGACCCAGATGCCTTTCAATCTCTCGGGAAAAAGGATGAAGGTACACACTGGCCGACATTGTTTACGGGCGTGTTGTTGTTGAACTTTTTCTATTGGTGTACCAATCAGCAAATTATTCAACGGACGTTTGGAGCAAAAAATTTAGCCGAGGGCCAGAAGGGCGTTTTGTTAGCTGCATTTTTTAAGATTCTGGCACCACTGGTGCTTGTTTTACCCGGTATCATCGCTGCCTATTTGGTGATATCTGCTCAAGATCCCCAGATGATGGAGGCAGTCGGAACCAACGAAAAAGGCGATTGGGACGCTGATCGAGCCTACGGGGCATTGGTCACCCGGGTGCTCCCCGGGTGGTTACTGGGATTCTTTGCAGCTGTTGTTGTCGGGTCAATCCTGTCTACCTTTAACTCGGTTCTTAATTCTGCGGCGACTTTGTTTTCACTGGATGTCTATAAGCAGTATTTGAATCCTCAGGCATCAACAAAAACTGTTGTTCGCTCGGGGCAAATTTGCAGTTTTATTGTGGCTGTCTTTGCAGTGGTTGCAGCGCCGGGGATTTTCTACCAACAGGAAAGTGTTTTTGGGTTTTTTCAAACGCTCAATGGCGTTTATTTTATTCCTCTGCTCGCCATTATTATGATTGGAATGTTCAATCGCTATGCTGATGAAAAATCAGCTTTGACTACGTTACTGGTCGGTTTGTTGCTTATGGTCCTCGGAACGTTCTTTACGGGAGAGGTGGTTGAAACGGGAACAAACGGATGGTTGAAAGACTATTTTGTTTCTCCATTTCATTACATGGGCGGAGTTTTTGTTTTCTTACTCGTCCTGCAGCTCGTTCTGAGTAGTGGAGGAATGAGGCGCGCAGAGCCCTACATGCAGGTAGATGCGGGTCTTGTCGATTTGACACCGTGGAAGCCGGCACCTTATGTGGGGGCAGCGTTGATCACATTAGTAATTGGGATTTACATCTATTTTGCTATGTAACTTCGTTCGATGGTTGACTGAAAATCGTGCGCTATTCAATTCTCTCGCCGAAACTTCTTTCGTGCGCAACAGAGTTTTGAGAAATTGCAAAATTAATTACCACGAGCGTCTCGTCACAACTTCGATTGGGAGCATTTTGCCGTGCCGGCATTCCGATCGTTAATTGGAGCGAACTTTGAAAAAGTAATGATTTAGTCCAGCGAGTTCGTTTGGTAGAGTCGCGATTGATCGTCAAGAGG
Source organism: Planctomycetota bacterium (assembly GCA_029979005.1). Taxonomy (GTDB): domain Bacteria; phylum Planctomycetota; class Planctomycetia; order Pirellulales; family Pirellulaceae; genus Mariniblastus. The sequence goes on from JAPOIJ010000003.1 coordinate 35,451, forward strand.
AACAATCCAGACATTTCTAAATTTTACAGGGTTGTTGTGATCCTGAAGAAAAACAGGCCCCGTCATGGTCTGTTTCTGTTGCTTGCCGATTTTCTTGAGATAGCTCGTCACACCATGACGGTAGGGATGAAATGAAGAGCGAGCTTCTTCAAATTTAGTCTCGTCTTGAACTTTTTGGCCATTGAGAAACGCGGTGACCGAACCGGGTTTGGTGATGTTGCCCTTTTTATCTCGTCGCGGCGCTCGATAACGAATGTCATACACCTGCCATTCGCCCGGGGGACGAGCGGCATTAACGAGAGCCTTGCTGAATCCATAGAGCGCACCCATGTCATTCATCGTAATTTTATCTTTGTCGTGCGTATTGAGAATTTGAAGTTCGTAATTGCCATGGATGTAGATACCACTGTTTCCAGATCCTTTTTCGGGAAGCATAAATTCAACATGGATATCCGCGTCTCGAAAATGATATTGAGAAACGAGGTGGTTCATGTTGGATCCACCGTGTGTCGACGTCACCACACCATTTTCATTGGGCCAATTTGATTCAGTTCCTTCGCGACCGAGAAACAGGTTCTCGGTCGGGCTTAGGAGCACGACCGCATCTTTGGGAGGAGCCACGGGTAAGCTGGTTTGATCCGGTAAAAATGAAAAGTCATTTTTTGCACCTGCTAGAGCGCGATCAATTGCAAAATCTACGAGTGGTTGGCAATGAAAAAAACCTTGCCACAGATTGTGTCCTTGCCCTTCGACGACAATCAAATTGACTAATTTTCCTTGACCTAGCTTCTTATACCGATTGGCTAATTCAGCAGAATTTTCTTTGAGGGGTACAACCTTATCGATATCCCCATGAATAATAAAAACGGGGATGTCAGCTTTAGCAAGCTCATCAATTTTCGCAATTGGGTTGTGCTGATTTAACGCAGCATTCAATTCGGATTCGGTAAGGCCATAGGCAGGCGCAGCTCGTTTGAGACCTGGATAGGTGGTGAGATCAAATACAGGATAGATGCCGGCGAGCCCGGAAACTCGTTCTGGATGGCTGATTGCCCAGCTGCTCGACCACAGTCCCCCGCGACTCCTTCCGAGAAGGCAGGTGCGTTGGGCGAAGCCCCGGTTTTCAGTAAGCTCTTTGTAGAGAGATGAAAAATATTTTTGGCCTTCAGGGCTTCCATAGGCTTCACCGATATCGATTCCAGCAACTGCTACGCCCGCGTTAAGGAATTGTTCGTGAATCCATTTTTCGTTTTGATCGGGATACCGTGGAAGTGTGGGCGAATACATAACCCAGGGTTGAGGAGTTTGGCGTTTCGATTCCTCGGGCCACATGATAAACGCGGGCCGTTGATCGACAAGGAATGATTCTCCAGGGAGTATTAAGTTCTTGACGGGATCTGAAGGCGCCGACGCTTGTTTTGAATCCTGACCATAAAGGTTGGATGAATTAGCGAAAAGAAAGGCAAGGCAGCAGCTAAGCAATAACTTTGGCAAGTTTGATGTCAGAAACATGGTGTCCAATTCCGAGAAATACAATGCTTCGAATAAGCGCGATTCAGCGATTACGTAAGCCAGTGATCTTAGTTTTAATTAATGTCAATTAAAACAGCGAATTGGTTCGCGTTGGTTTTTAAACAAAACCCAACAACCCAGGTTTATCTACGAACAAGATTTTTTATTGTTGCTGGACCGCCAAGAATCGCAGCCTTTGCCAATTCTGACCAGTGATTAGCTTGCGGGCTGACAGGATGCGGACGGAGCCCGATTCGACGCAGCATTCGATTCATTCGATAGACGCGGTCGCGGCGAATAGAACTTGGGGTGCGAAAATTAATGCTGACTGAAACGGAGATTTCGTCTAGTGTTCGTACCCAGTGAGGTGCGGTTACCGGGACATAAACACCATCCCCCGGATTCATCTCAAAAAGTTGGTACTGGTCGAACAGGGATTCATCACAGTTCGTGATCCGTTGACCTTCGTTGTAAAATTTCTCCAACGCCTTCTCCGGAAGAATATTGCGGTCGTTCACATCGTAAATCGCCATCTGCTTCTTACCGCGAATTTGCATGAAGAAATTTTGTTCAGGATCATAGTGATAGGGAGTATAGGCTTGTGGAGGACTGACGAAAATAAAACTCTCACGCCCACTGATTTTGCCAGTCACCGGCTCGACAAATTGACTAAGCGAGTCGAGACATTCATTTACAAATTGTCCATAAACCGGATCGGATTCCACATTCCGAAGGACGATTACAATGTTCTGGTGCTCAATTGCTCCGATCAATTCGTCTGTCGAAAGTTCATCGTTGTCAGCCGCATGTTTGTAGTGCTCAAGATCTTCGTGGGTTCCAAACTCCTGCTTACCAAATACGTATTCTCTCTGCTTGCGGGGAAGTCGTTTTGACAATTCAACAAGACTTTCCAGCTGAAACAGGGGGTGCTGTTGGAGTTTGTGCTGGATTGCAAATGGGTGGGTGTCAACCTGGCTTTCGAAAGTGGCCGGATCGATCTGTACCATGTCAGATTGAAACGTTGCTTCTCCGGGATTGGTTATCTTTTTGATCATGTTGTGAGTTCTATTGTGCGGAGGAAAGATGGTTTAGGTTAGAAGAGCGGCTATTTTTTTGATCGCATGTTTCTGATTTTATGCGCGACAGACTGAAGACTTGGCATGATTTGCGTGGCCCAGTTTGAGATGCCGGGTCGCAACCCCAGTACAAGACTTTGAAAATCAAGACGTTGCCCCCAAATGCGATTGATCGTTGCATTGTCCGGAGCGGTGCAGGAGTCTGCTAACTGAATTCCACCTTGGTGCATCGATTCGATGTTGCCTATTTCAATTTGCAATCCGGGTGAAAATGAAGAGTAGTTTTCATCGAATGCTGTTTTAAAGGAATAAATGTTCTCCCCTAAACGCAGATCCGAAAGCATCGCAATTGGTTTGCCATCCAGTGTGAGTGATAAAAATCTGGCTTTTCCATCGGCGGCGGCCGACTGAATTAGTTCTCGATAAAATTTCCGTGTATCGGGTTGGCAGGCGAGCGCGGTGCCGGATTCGACTTTCCAACCCGAGGCTTCCATATCAAGAAATTGCTGGATCAGTTGATCATAATTCGAGAACTCATCGGATTCGGTTATCTGGACGTCTCCTAATTCAGCCAATCGCCTGCTGAGTCGACCATAATTTTTTTTGACACTTTTGGAAATAAATTGTTTTTTGTAATCCTCTAAAGGTAAGACTGGGCGAAAAGCAGCGCGAGAAAATTGATCGCGTTGAAATCGGGATCTTCCCGGACGTTGAATTACTCTGTCGATGACAGATTGGAATTCCGGTTCCATGGAAACGGTATCGAGGCTGAGTAAGCCGAATTTTTCTTGCGATATAAAGTTTAACATCGCATCAAAAGTTTTTTCAGCGTGTTCTTTGCACAGCAGTGGAGTGTGATCGAAACTCTGGTCGTGAGACCAGATTTCCAGACATTTAACTGGCAAGTGGTAAAACGATTTTTTGACAAGAGGCATCAATCCAAAGATTCTCTTGGAGTTTTTTTCGGGCGGGTTACCAGGTTCTTCAGCAATCAAGACCTTGACGTTGGAGTTGCCAAAATATCGGATCGCTGAAATCAAAAAGCTTGGGTCAAAAGAAGCGTTGGTATACAGTGATCGCTCAGCAAGGCGGTTCCACGGTTGTTTCAGCGACTCCAGTTCTTCGATGGAATCAACCCAGCGCACCGTCAATTTGTCCGGCTGATTCGCTGGATGACGTGAGGCAATCGAACCGCTGTTTAGTGTTGCAAGTGAGGGTGGGGAGGACGTAGTCGGCATTTTAAAATTTCCTGAAAAAGGCATGCTGAACCGTAGCTTATCCCTCGGAACTTGGGCATTTTTTCGAGTAAATCCGGGGAAATGAAATTTCTAACCGTGAGAGGGTGCGGGTGATGGCTCAAATGATGCAAAATAACAACATCGAGCATTCCCGTAGCTGTGGTTTGATGAGTCGAGCCATGCACAAAATAGCTTAAGGCGGTCTGGTACATACAATTAAAAATGGACGTTCAGATGTCCATTCGATTTGGGAATTTAGAAAAGCGGATTGAAAATGAGCTCAATAAGAATTTCAAGGAGGCAGGCGATCCAAGCCACGACAGCTATCTTATTGCCTAACCTGTCAGTCGACTCAAGTTTTGCGGTTCGTCAAAACAGAAGTAGTTATCCTCCCGTTCGCACGATTACTCACGGTCCTGCCCATCATTGGTTCGGTTATTACGACAAACTTGAATTTGATCAATCCAACCGTTTTGTACTCTCCAATCAAGTCAGTTTTGAGCATCGAACACCAAGGGCGAACGACGCAATTCAAGTAGGGATGGTGGATACAGCGGATGAGGACCGGTGGATTCGATTGGGAGAAAGTCGAGCATGGGGATGGCAGCAGGGGTGCATGCTTCAGTGGAGACCAAATTCAAAGTCTGAGGTTGTTTGGAATGATCGCGAAGGAGATCACCATGTTTGCCGAGTGATGGACGTTAGGACGAAAGATGTACGCACATTGCCGCGGCCGATTTACTCATTAAGTCAGGATGGTCGCTGGGCGATCACAACTGATTTTTCCAGAATTCAGCGAATGCGAGCGGGGTATGGCTATGTGGGCTTGACCGATCCAACCGCACGAGAGCGTGCTCCGGAAGCATCGGGCGTCTGGCGAATGGATATGGACACCGGAGAGTCGGAACTTATTTTTTCACTTGCAGATGCAGCGAGAATTGAACATCAGGGAAAACCGCTGACAGACCATTGGAACTACTTCAATCACCTTTTGGTTAGCCCGGACAGTTCTCGGTTTATCGTGCTTCATCGGTGGAAAAAAGATAATGGCGATACAAAAAATCCACAGCCAACAGGAGGTTTTACAACTCGAATGTTCACCGTTGCGATGGATGGATCGGATCGCTGCAATCTTGATCCATCGGGGAACACTTCTCATTTTATTTGGAAGAATCCAGAGTTTGTTTGTGCTTGGACTCGCCCAAAAAACAAACCCGCTGGATTTTACCTCTTGCGGGATAAGACGACCGATAGTTCGTTGGTGGGCAAAGGAGTGATGACACAAAATGGCCACAATACGTACGTACCCAACACGGAGCAGGCGTGGATTTTAAACGATACGTACCCTAGTCGTGGCAAGCGTGAGCAAGTGCCCTATCTTTATCATGTTCCTTCAGGACGCCGGGTCGATTTAGGAGCATTTCACTCTCCCGAAGAATATCAGGGAGAGTGGCGATGTGATACTCATCCCCGATGCAGCAACGACGGAAAGATCGTTGCCATTGATTCGCCTCACGCTGGCGGTGGGCGTCAAATTCATTTAATTGACATCAGCGAGATTATTGCCAGCTAGGCTGGGTAACCTTCCTGCGGAGTTGCCTGTCCGTTCGATTAGGTCGGTTCGCTAGGGTTGATAATTCGTAGATTGATAATTCTGACGAGACGTGAGTGCGATTCTGGGTTATCATAATTCGAGACCTCACCAGACTGACCCTAGGAATCATTTCAGGAACTAAAACTATGAGATGTTGTTCGTGTTTTACAGCGATTGTGCTTTTGGTAGTTTTGACTTTACCGGCATCTTCTCAGGAAAAAGTCAAACCAGTTCGCATGGGCTGCGGCATGATGACTTTTGATACCGTTCCGGGATGGGGGTTGCGTCCTGATGGGAGTTCCGCATTGGGATCTACCCACGGTGGTGTGGTGATTGATAAGGCGGGGAACATTTATACTTCCGCGAAGAAAGGTGTGGTTGTTTTTTCACCTGATGGGAAAGTAATTCACTCTTATCTGGGCAAAGACTATTCCAATCTACATGATATGGAAATTCGAGCTGAGGGAGAAAATGAATTTATCTATGGTGCGCGAAACAATGACGCAGAGGGGATCAAATTTAATGTGAAAACCGGTGAAATAGTGATGCGTTTACCGTTCCCAGAGGCGTCAGGCTTGGGATTGAAACGATTCAGCCCGACAGCCATCACCGTGGCACCTAATGGAGATATCTTTCTTTCCAACGGCTATGCCAGTAATCACATTTTCAAGTTCGATAAGAACGGAAAATACTTGATGCACTTTGGAGAGAAGGGTAATGGAATGAAGCAGTTCAACACCGCCCACGGAATGACACTCGATACTCGGTACGAACCGCCACGACTCCTAATTTGTGACCGGAATCATCAACCGAAAGGAAGGTTGCTCCATTACGATCTTGATGGAAATTTTCTAGAGGAAGTGATTACCGGGCTTGGCATGCCGACTTCAGTTTCAATTCAGGGCGATTTTGTCTCGGTGCCTGATCTTCACGGTAGGTTAGTTGTCCTCGACAAAAGCAACACGATTATGGCAGTGCTTGGTCACAACCCTGATCCTAAAACTCGTGTTAATTTTAATGTTCCACAAGACAAATGGATTGAGGGTGTATTTAACGGAACCCATGGATCTTACTGGGATGCAGACGGGAATCTTTACGTTCAAGACTGGAACGTTGACGGTAGGATCATGAAATTGGTGCGTGTGAAAAATGCTGACTAGTCAATTGAGACGCAGGTCGGCCCGCAGTTCGGTAGGTTAAAAGAATGATTGCGGTCGCCGTGTAATCAACAGGCTTTACTGATGCTATGCCAGAACTTCGTTGACGACATGTCCATGGACATTCGTGAGTCGGCGTTCCAGCCCGTTGTGGTAAAAGGTGAGGCGTTCATGATCGAGCCCCATTAAGTGCAACAGTGTCGCGTTGAAGTCATAAACGCTGGTTTTGTTGACGGCTGCTTTGAATCCAAACTCGTCACTCTCGCCGTAGCTGAACCCTTTTTTGACTCCGGCACCGGCCATGAAGCATGTGAACGCGCCTGGATTGTGATCTCGCCCCGAGCCATTTGCTTGAAGGAACGGCATGCGGCCGAATTCAGTGGCCCAGACGATCAAGGTATGTTCAAGCATTCCCCGCTGTTTTAGATCTGCGATGAGTGCCGCGGTCGGTTGATCCATGATTTCTGCCTGCATGGCGTGTGTGTTGGCGATGTTGGCGTGAGAATCCCAATTGGTAATTCCATTGCCTCCAGCCGGATCACTTCCATTAAAAAGCTGGACAACCCGGACTCCTTTTTCCAAGAGCCGGCGGGCTAGAAGGCAATTTTTTGCGTATTCGCCCCTTAGCTGACTTCCTCCTTCGACGCCGTAGGCGTTCAGTGTTGCCTTTGTTTCGCCGGCAAGATCCATGACATCGGGTACGGATGTTTGCATTTTGCCCGCTAATTCATAGCTTGCAATTCTCCCCGCAAGATCGGCATCTCCTGGATATTTCTCGAGGTGACGAGCGTTCAATCGTTGGAGCAAATTAATCGTACCCGCATCAGCCTGTGCTGAGATGCCGGAAGGGCGCTGTAAATTATAGGGAGGGTTCTTGGCGGTGAAATCGGTGCCCTGAAATGCGGCTGGTAAAAATCCATTGCCGAAATTGTTTTTCCCACTGCGGGCAAGGCCGCGAGGATCATTGATGGCTACGAAGGCGGGAAGCTCCTGATTCTCAGTGCCGAGTGCATAAGTAATCCACGCGCCGCAAGAAGGAAATCCCTCCATCGTAAAACCGGTATTCATAAAATTCTCACCCTGAGGGTGAGCGCTGGTGTCGGTTGAAAGGGCGTGAAAAAAACAGAAGTCGTCGACTTGTTCGGCGAGGTTCGGAAGTAAATCAGAAACCATTTTCCCAGTTTCACCGCGAGGTTTGAAGTCCCAGAAAGGTTTCGCAATGTTGCCGCTGGGTCCTTCGAAAGTAACCGCGGGAAGACCCGGGGGTTTTTGCCCGTGTAGTTTTGTTAGCGCCGGTTTGTAATCGAAAGTGTCGATATGGCTGACTGCGCCGGGACAGTAAATGACCAGCACTTGTTTCGCCGGCACCTCGAAGTGTGAGGCTCGCGCGGCGTACGGATTGTTGGGGTCGATTTTTGGACGAATCGGTGATTTTCCCCCAGCGGTAAGGGGTTTATCCTCGGCGAGTAACCCGTCAGCAGCCAGCATGCTGGTTAAAGCGATACCGGCCGTCGAAAGTCCTGCCGTATGAAGGAAGTTTCGACGATCAAGTAGCTTGCGACCTTGGAAAGATAATTTTTCTGGGTGGCTCATGATAGACCTGAGATTGGTGTTTCAGCGAAGGAAAAAATCAACCGGATAACGACGTAGATGTTAATTACGGTAGAAAGGCAAACTCGTTCGAATTCAACAAGGCACGACAAACAAGTGCAAGACTCTGTTCTTCTGCAAGTGCCGTACATGCTGCCTTTTCTGTTGCGTCAGGGCTTCTACCAAGTAGTAACTCGAAGCATCGGTTTACCGCTACCGCCATTTGATTGTTTGCATCCTTCAAAGCACGTTGGGCAATTAAATTGGATTGTTCGATGACAAAATCGCTGTTCAAAAGATTGAGTGCCTGAAGTGGTGTCGTAGAAACAGGCCGTTTAGGACGAACCTGACCGCAGTCTGGAAAATCAAATGCTGTGAACATTCGATCATCGACGCGTCGCATGCGTTCCTGATAGATCATGCGGCGCCAGGTTTTTTCACTGTGGTTGTCAGTGACTTCCCATTGGGCGTAACGTTTTTTCACGTTATGAATCCGGTAGCTCTTGCCACCGATAGACGGGTCGAGCGAACCGGAGGCTTGAACGATCGAATCTCGAATTGCCTCTGCAGTCATACGCCTTGGTGGAAATCGCCACAATAATGCTGAGCCGGCATCTCGGGACATTCCATCGGCTCGGGGAGCACTGGATTGCCGGAACGCGTCAGACATAACTAACAACCGAATCATTCGTTTCATAGACCATGGTTTTTCCGAGGATTCATCCACTGGTTGGCCTGAAGAATTTACAGAGGGTTGAACCAATTCACTGGCGAGCCAGTCAAGTAGTGCCGGATGGGTTGGTTTCGCTCCCGCCGCTCCAAAGTCACTGGTGGTAGCGACGATGCCTGTGCCAAAAACATGATGCCAAATACGATTAACGGCTACGCGCGCAGACAGGGGATGGTCAGCCGAGGTAAGCCAATTCGCAAACGCCTGACGGCGTTGTTTACCTGTTGATTCCGGAGAGAGGTTTAGCTCGCCATTGATTTCTGTCAAACCGGCTGCGAACACCTCATCACGCGGGTTTTCAGGGCTTCCACGAGAAAGCACAAAGGTCCTTGTGGGCTTGATAAGCTTCGCAACAAAACTCGGTTTTGGCCCCTCATCGTTAAGCTCAAGTATAAGTTGCTTGATCCGATTTACGATTGCGAGATGGTTTTCGTCATTATCCAACTGTTTGACTTTGTTGGCCATGTAAACTTTTACCCAATCCCCTTTCTCGTTGAGGATTTCTACATCAAAAGGGCTGACGTTAAATTTATTTATATTGATCAGATAGTCAGTCTGCATGAAGTCCTGTCGGTTGGAGCTAACTCGAACGCGATTCACAAACTGAGGTTTATCAAAAGTAAATTGGACCCAGGGCTTTTCCTTGCTCCCTTTTGGAGCTTTGGCTGCCCATCCCTCGGTGCCGTATTTTCCGTCGTTGATTTTCCAGAGTTCACCGCGAGGCTGTGCAAACTTTTCAGGGGCGTTTGCTTTGGTGCCAACCGAGGCCAATGCGAGATTTTTGTTCCATTCTACAGGGCCAAGGATTTCGAGTTCATCCAGTCTTGCCCCTCCCCAATGAAACGAAATCCGGACAGATTGAGTTTTTGTCGACGGAAAATGCATTTCTCGATAACCAATCCAATCCTCTTCCCAGAACTTGGTTTCTTTGAGTTTTGCACGTTGTTCACGGATTAGCTGATAGATTTCTTCACCCCGTTTTCGTCGTGGGTGATCCGAGCCAAGCTCGGGAAAACGGCTTCCGAATTCAATATCCTGAAATACCGCTGTCATCGCGTAATAGTCAGTGATGGATATTGGATCGAACTTGTGGTTATGGCACCTCGCACAGCCAATCGTCATACCGAGTGCCGAGGCACCTACCGTTTGTAAAATTTCATCCATGCGATCAGCACGAGCTTGGCGACGCGCCGATGGTTCCTGGCCGACGGTAGCGACGGGCACGTGAGGCCCGGAAACCAGGTATCCTGTGGCTTCACCTACGCCAAGAGTGTCACCGGCGATTTGTTCCCGGAGAAATTGATCGTACGGCTTGTTCTCATTGAAAGATCGAATTACGTAGTCGCGATAAATCCACGCGTTCTTTCGATAGAGATTGCTTTCAGATCCATTCGTCTCTGCCCAGCGAATTACGTCAAGCCAGTGTTGTGCCCAGCGTTCTCCAAACTGGGGTGACGCTAACAATCGATCGACAAGTTTCTCGTAAGCCGCCTCAGCATCCGATTCAAATTCCACCTTAAAATCTGAGATTTGTTCCGGAGTAGGCGCGATACCTGTCAGCACAATTGACACACGGCGAATTAAAGAGATGGCGTCAGTTGGTTGAGAAAATTCGAGATTCTCGTTGGCTAGTTTTTTTGCCAGAAAAGCGTCCACTGGATTTGTAAATTTGGTTTCCGGTACGGGCGGCCGGACGATTGTTTGAAATGACCAATGATCGGATTTGACGGCTTCCACCGCTTTCATCTGCCCCGGCCAATTCGCACCTTCTGTGATCCAGCGAGTTAGCAGCGCGATTTCTTCGGCCGGAATTTTATCTTCGTCCGGTGGCATTTCCATGCCCTCTTCGGTGTGGTTAATTACGTTAAGCAAATAGCTTTTTTCGGGCTTCCCCGGCACGATGGTAGGCTGGCCGTAATCTCCCCCTTTGAGCATCTGCCATCGACGGTCCAGTCTTAGACCAGACTCCTGTTCGTCTTCTCCGTGGCAATGGTTGCAGTGCTCTGCAAATATAGGGGCGATTTGTTTTTCAAAGTCGATTTCCTGACCATTGAGGTAGAGACTCCCCGGGAGGAGTGCGAGAAGGGCAAATGTTGTCGGTAAAATAAAAAACGATTTCATGGGAATTCCAGGAAAGTTAAACGTTGGTTTGATTACAGCTTATTCATTTCGATCGCTGTTTTCAGTTTCAATCTTATTTTTATGCACTTTGTATTCTTGCCAAGACAAAGTACCGTCACGGTTGGTATCGGCATCAGGAAAACGTTCAAAGAACTTATTTTTCCAATACTCCCCGTCTCGCTCGGTGACCGATTTTTTTGATTGGGCAGGCAAAGTTCTGGTTGGCTGGTTTTCTGTGGGTGCCGGTTGGTTTGTCTTCGATGCCTCTTGTGGCGGTCCGATGAGTTGCTCGAGAATCTTCAGGCGGTTCATGTTATTGCCAGTTCGGGCAGGGTACATTTTTTGAGTCGCGGTGGTAACGGAATGAACGAATTCGGGGTAGGATCGCCCTGTCACATCAACGAAGCCGCATTGGTGGTTTTCACGATCTCTTCTTCCCGCAGCGGATTGGTCAATCCACTGAAACCAGTGAACTCCAACAAACCGAGGGTCGGCAAGTGCGGTGGAAAGATAATTGCTGAAGGCGAGTCCACGCTGTCGTTGATTCCAAGCTGAGGCAAGCCCCGGGCTGGGCACACCGCGATCGACCGAGCCGATGTGAAATTCACCGGCAAGAATCGGCATGTCCACATTTTCTGGAACCTGCCAGGCTCGAACCGTCGAGTCATAGACGTTAACAGAGAATACGTCAGCATGACCGGCGGCAGCACGTCCGAGAACATTCGGGCCTCGGTGGCAACGACAGCCCAGGAATAATTTGTTGGGCAACACTTCGTTAATTACTTTTTTAGATTTGGCAAAAAACGCATTAGCAAAATCAAAGTAGTAAGGTTCGATATCCTTTTTCGCGGCAGCTGGGATCTTACTTGCTTCAGATTTCAGAACAGTATTCCAATCCGAGTGATTTGTTTCCCAAACTTCATTGAGCTCGTCGAGGGAAGAATATTTTTTCTTCAGTTGTTGAAGCACCCACTGTTTCGTTGATTCATCATCCGGCATTTCAAAAATAATGGGAGTCAATCGATCTGGCCATTCAAATTCATTGCCTAGAAACAGGCCAAGGCAGTACGGGTCGTCTTTTACAGAAGAGAATTTTTCAAGACATTTCCGCAAGTCGGATTCGTAATTATCCCGAAACGGTGATGGAAGTTTTTTTCCGGCCTGCCACCAGATGGATGCGATCAGAGTGTAGGGGGTCTTGGCGTCCTCTTGAAGCGGTTTACTGCTCCAGGAGCCAAGGGTGTTGATGCCCCATGCCCGCATGCGGTCATGGATTCCATCTCGACTGAGTTTCTTCCAGTTGGGGCCCAGGGCCCTTGCGTAATTCATGGCCGGAAAGTTAACAAAGTCCCGGCCTTGATTCTTTTTGAGGCCGGTCCAGCGGAGTTTATGATTGTCATCCGGCAGCCATTCGAAAAAGCCAGTCTCGCGCCGAGAGGGGGTAACGGGCGTAGCTGATTCGTCTCCCGCAAGACAGACGCCAACGGAAAAGAAAAGATAGCCTTCGGGGTCGACAAGCCACCAACGGCCATCCACTTTTTCAGTCCGGAAATGACCTGTAGCTTCCCGCTTGGGCCCGTCTTTCCAGCCACCGAAACGAGTCCAGTTTTTAGAATTTGCTGTTAATTTGGCGTCTTCCAATTCTTTCGCGAGTGTGGCCTTGAGGTCTGATGTCTGTTTAATTTTACCCGGCCAGTCGAGAGAATTGACTTGTCCCAGTTCATCTAAATAAGGCATTGCATGGAGGGCTTCGTCCCGTTCTTCCGTGGCTTCCCAGCAAGCGACGGGATCATTAACGCGAAGGTTTATATTTCCTGTGGAGGATTGCATCTCCAGTTTTAAAGTTCTTACATCTGCCGGATAAAATTTTCGCCAATGCATTCTGTGTCCGTTTGGTTTGGACAGTTGGTCTCGGAACACAGCCGGACCTTGATACGTAGACTCGTCTTGTGGAAACACAAATCCCAGCATCGATTCCTCTTGGGAAGGTGCTACGCCAAATCCTACGCAATGCCGGGACCAACCCGTCACATTACTATTGTTTAGCTTACCATCGACGATCGTCACTCCAGGTTCGTGATTAAAGAGGGGAACGCCAACGAGTCGGAATTTTGACACATCCCACTTCTCTCCTTCGTCAGGAACAAATTCAATTGTCAGTGGGGATTTTCCCTGAACGATCCAACCGCCCCCATCTCGTTTGATGGTGCCTTTGAATTGATCGCTAATTTTGAGTTTTAGCGTTTGGATTGGTTGAAATAAATCGGCGGTGTGAACTTGATTGGCAGTAGACGTTAGCTCGGCGGCTGAATTCGTTGGCTCAAAAACAGAGGCCGCCAGTGGTTGAGTACTTCGTGTAGATTCTACAATCCGTTTTAGTTCTTTGCGCATTTGAACAACTCTGGCCTGCTGTTCTTCGTCATTCAGCAGGTCATTCGTTTCTTTTAAGTCAGAGGCCAGATTAAACAAATGAAGAGGCTTCTGCTCGCGAGACGTAATTAGTTTCCAGTCACCCATCCGAACCATTTTTGCCAGTTGCTGTCCATAGCGAGGTTCCGAGTTGGCCTGAACAAACATTGAATTTCGGGTGGAGTCATCGCGGTCACCATTGAGCACTGGGAGAAAAGATTCGCTATCGAGGCCTTGGTCGGGTTCGACGGCTTGACCTGTCAAATCAGCGAATGTCGCATAAATGTCCTGTAGTCCGACCAAGGCATCGGAACGAGTTCCCGGAGCGATGACTGATCCTGCTGGCGTGCCGTTGCCCCAGCGAACAATCATAGGAATGCGATGGCCTCCCTCCCAGATCGAAGCTTTGCTGCCACGAAGTCCGCCACATGAGTCGTGTCCAAGTTTTTGAGCCCCCGGTTTGCCTCGTGAAAGCCCACCGTTATCACTTACGAAAAGAATCAGGGTGTTGTCTAGTTCTCCGTGATGCCGGAGTCGCTCGATCATTTTCCCGAGCGTTACATCTGCTTCGAATAGCATATCGAGGTGAGCGTCTCCCGTTGCCCCTTTAATTTCTACGCCGTCCAGTTCCCGCGGAGGCGTATGCGGTTTGTGACAAGACTCGGTGCAATAGTGCATGAAGAATGGCTTGCGTTGACCGGTAGCTTGATTGTTGGAAATGTGACGATCGATAAACTGAATTGCTTTGTCTGCCAGAATTGGACCAACTTGGGAAGAGTCCCAGTCGGGAGTTCCAAATCCGGTTTTTAATATGACGGAGTTACCATGAGTTCCTTCATTCCAAATTTTTAATTCCCTGGATTTCCCAGCGAGAAGACCATTTTCAAAAGCGATATAAGGCGGCCCCTGAATTCCCTGTGGTAATTCGTAGGCATAGTCGAACCCGAAACTGAATGGGCTGTCTTCAATCGGTCGGGAAAAATCAATATCTCGAAAATCGTACTTCCACGAGATAGGTTCACCTGTGGTCTTGCTGTACATTTGGCCGCCAAGATGTACCTTCCCTAAAAATGCGGTGTGGTAACCCGCTTTTTGCATCAAGTGTCCAAGGGTTCGCTGACCGTCAAGGACCTGGGAAGGCTGATGGAAGATCCATGTGCCGTTTTCCAGTCTGCCGCGATATGGGTAGTTACCCGTTAGAACGCTGTATCGGGTAGGCGCGCAAACGGATGAAGGAGAATGCGCATCGGTGAAGAGCATTCCGTCGGTGGCGAGTTGTTCGAGGTTGGGGAGAGCAACCTTGCTGTCTGCATTATAAGAGCGGCAATCACCGTACCCCATGTCGTCCATAAGAAATAAAATGACATTGGGAGGTTCATTGGCCGACACTGTCGACGTGATAAATCCGATGCTCAAAACAATCATTGCCAGGCAAGCAGATGCGGTTGATGATTTTATTTTCAAAGGGTTCATAAAGAAAAGTCAGTCAGAATTTTGAGTGTTGATTTGAAGTTCAGGAACCATTTCGTTCAAACGAGTTCGCATGGACCGCAGCATAGGTTGGTAATTTTTATGAGATGCAAGATTATCCCATTCGTAGGGATCTTTTTTGTGATCGTAGAGTTCTTCGTTTCCATTCCGGTACCGGATGTATCGCCAGTCCGTTGATCGGATAGACCAATTTTGATTTTTAAGATCGAACTTTTGAAGTTTGTCGAGTTTCAAATACTCGCCAACAAAGATCATCGAGAGAGCAGTGTCCGGCCCTTCCCACGCTCCATGTTTAGGGTTTTCAATTAGCGGGCGGATGCTGTGACCATCCAGTTTTGCCCCTTGGTTGTTTTTGCGTGTATCACCGTCGAGAGCACATAAATCAACAAGCGTCGGATATAGGTCGATCAATGAAATTGGCTTTTGACAGCGGACCCCTGTCTCTTTCAGTCCGGGCACTCGGATAATGAACGGGACACGGGTGCTCTCCTCCCACGGAGAATTTTTGAATAAGTAGTCCTTTTCACCCATGTTCCATCCGTGGTCACTCGTTACCACGATAATGGTATTGTTGCGAATAGAAGGATCGGGGGATGAATCAATCGCATCGACGATTTTTCCAATGCACTCATCCACTGCAGCGACTCCGGCAAGATAGGCTTGAGTGAACGCTTTAAGAGCATCCTCTCGAGTGGGGTACGAGTCTAATAATGTTCGATAGTATCTCAAACCTTTTTGCTCGGGTGCATAGACGTCTGCGTAATAGGTGTCTTCGGCATCTCCGGAACGAATAACAGGTAGCTGGACATCCTCGATTGGAAATAGATCAAAAAACTTTTTGGGGACATGGATAGGTGTATGCGGACGGATTAATCCTATTCCTAAAAAGAATGGAGATTTGAATTCTGGATCTGAAAAATTACGAATTTGCTCAGCTGCCCATTTTGCGTTTCGTTCGTCAGGGGTCAGATCTCGATCGTTTTCTGAAACGTATCGAAACCGCTGCCGTTTTTTCCAATTGCCATAAATCCATCCACTTTCGGGATTACCGTCATTGGCAAAAGGTACTCTTGAAAGCGGCGCGAATGAGCCGTCTACGGGTCCGATGGATCGGAATGGCATTGGTACGTCCGGGTGTGCGACTCGCTGAGTCCCATCAAAAATAGAGGGCCCATAATCCGCGCGATATTTGAAATCACTCCATTCGTCAGGCTTGCCATGGTGCATTAATTTACCGGATCCAGCGACGTGATAGCCATTATCTCGGAAATGCTCCATGATTGTTTTTGAGTTTTTCAGGACGGGGTTTTCAAACCATTTACCCCAGAACAAATTGCCGGAAGTGTGTGGGTAAATGCCCGTTAAAAAACTCGAGCGTGAGGGCGCGCATACGGGATTGTTACTGTAAGCGCAATCGAAAGAGACACCGGACTTGGCCAGTGCTTTCATAGAAGGTGTTTTGGCTTGAGGGTGTCCGTCAAAGCCTTCGACATAGTCGTTAAGGTCATCGCATACAATGAGGACGACGTTCGGGCGCTCATCGGCGGCAACCCATTGGCTAAACAAGCTGACGATTGCGAGCGTGCTAAGTAAGAACAGTTTCATTTTTACCGACCCGCCTTTTCAGATGATTTACGATCTTGTTTTTTCTGAAATGACGGCAAGTGGATTAGCCCCAGAAAAATCGGATCAATTAATTCTGCAGACCATTTTTCTCTCAACGTTTCCAGCTCAGCTAAAATGTCGGGCTCCCGAAGAGCTAGGTTTTTAGATTCGCCAACGTCGTTTTTCAAATTGTACAGTTGAGATTTACCTCCTTTAAAAGGTACGACCTGCTTGTAGTCGCCACGCCGTACGGCATAGCGTTGTTGATCGAATTTTCGGAGGTAAATAGCGTGGTGGGGCGGTGTATTGATTTCCCCGCGGACGTAAGGCACGAGATTGACGCCATCGAGTGGGCGCTGCTCATCTAGGGTGGCACCGCTAAGCGAAGCGATGGTGGCAAAAATATCAAGGGAGCTGACGGGTAGATCATAAACGATGCCTTGGGGAAATTTAGCAGGCCAGCGGGCGGCGAAGGGAACGCGAAACCCCCCTTCCCAGACATCTCCTTTGTTGCCGCGAAGCGGATTGTTTTGAGAGGCGTTTTTTGGCGTTGGTCCACCATTATCCGATAGAAAAAAGATGAGCGTGTCTTGTTCGAGGTTATTAGTTTTTAGCGTTTCGAGTAGCGTTCCAACGCCGTCGTCGACGGCGCTGACCATAGCAGCATAAGTTCTGCGTTTAGGATTCTTGATACCCTTAAATCGTTCCAAATATTTGGGGGTTGCCTGAAGAGGTAGATGCGGTGCGTTGTAAGATAAAAATAAAAAGAATGGTTGTTCTTTGTTTTTTTCTACGAACCGGACGGCAGCATCTGAAAATTCATCCGTTAAATACTTAGTCGTTTTGACCGGTGTGCGACCATTCAAAATCAAGGTTCGGTAACTCTCATTTTCATTACTGGCTGCGGCACTGTCCTCAAGCGTGAGTTCCTCCGGTAGGTAACGATGACCGCCACCGAGGTGCCCGAAAAACTCGTGAAATCCACGATTGAGTGGATGATGTTTTTGATTGGCACCAAGATGCCATTTACCAACGACTCCGCAACGATAACCGGTTTTGCTAAGCGCTTCAGCCATGGTGGTTTCGCTCAATGGGAGTCCCATATTGGGATCATTCGGTAAATATTGTGGATTGCGTTCGAATCCAAATCTCTGGGGGTATCGTCCAGTGATGAAACCGGCACGGCTGGGCCCACAAACCGAGTAAGAAACATAAGCGTTGGTGAACTTCACCCCGGCGTTGGCGATCGAATCAATATGAGGCGTGGGAATGTCGGTGCACCCATTAAAGCCAACGTCGGCGTATCCAAGATCATCGGTCATTATCACGATTAAGTTTGGCGCTGTTTGCATTTGGCCGTGCGCGCTCGCATCCGTAGAAGTTGCCAACAATAAATTGGCAAAGGAAAAGATGGCGATTAAAAACTGCATAGATTTCATTGGGTTTAGGATGGAGATTGTTTGGTGGTTGGGTCTCTTGAGAGATACAGTTGAATAAAAAGTCAGGGGCGTGAACCAATGATTTTCAATTTGAGTGAACAGGTCGGTAACCCATTGGTAATTATTTTTTATCCAGCTCGGCTTTAAACTTTTTATATTCGGGCCAGCTCAAATCACCATCGTGATTGGTATCAGCTTCAGGGTGAAGTTTGAAGAATTTGTCTTTCCATAGCAGATCCGACGTTTGTTTTTCTTGCTGAGAAGAATCTGATTTTTTATTTGTTGTTTTTGGTTTTTGAACGGTCATCTCCGGCTTGTGAGCGTTGCGTTCCGGCCAGGACAAGATCCCGTCTCCATTCGTATCAGCGTCTGGATGTTTTTTGAAGTATTCGTCTTTCCAATATTCAGCGGTTTTCTTTTCAGATTCAGGATTTCCGTTGACCGGAGGCTTGGTTTGGGCTGGTTTCTTGGGTTTAAAGACAGGTTGATTCGGAATCGAGTCTTTTTCCGTGGGAATCCGTTTGACCAGCTCGTTTCGAAGCGCGGTTAGAGGTCCGGCATGGCTTGGGTCAGCAACTAAATTATTCCATTCATGCGGGTCGGCGATGGTTTGATAGAGTTCCTCCTTTCCGTTTTCATAGCGAATGTAACGGTAGTTTCCTGACCGGAGAGAATAATTCTCTTTGGCCGGATTGTACTTCATACGCCATTTATAAAGGGCGGTGAGCACGGACTCAGGTCCTTCCCAGGTTTGGGTTTGCGCGTTTTCTAAAAACGGTTTAAGACTGAATCCATCAAGTGACCGGCCTTTCGGGTTTTTCATGGTTTCACCCGTCAGTCCGCACAAATCAACTAATGTTGGATAGATATCTATGAGTGAAACGGGATGTTCTGAAACAGTCCCTGGTTGTGCGACTCCAGGCGCGCGAATAACCAACGGGATTCGCGTACTTTCCTGCCATAGCGAGTTTTTGTAGAGGTAGTCTTTTTCTCCCATGCCCCAGCCGTGATCGCTGGTTACGATAACGATGGTGTTGTCTGCGAGAGCGGTTCGCTCAACGACATCCATAATATTTCCGATCAACTCGTCTACTGAGGCAACACTGGCGAGATACGCTTGAATGAATCGTTTGAGCGCTTCCTCTCGCGTGTCATAGGAGGCGACAAGGTCTTGATACAACCGGCTTCCCATGTCCATCGTTCGTTGTGAATTGGGTTCTTTCTCCGCTACGTTCCCACGAATTGAAAGAGCAAAAGTATCTTCGGCGTCTCCTTTCTTAATGTCTGGCAACTCAATGGTGTCGAGTGGAAATTGGTCAAAGAAACGTTGGGGAACAACGAGCGGAGTATGAGGCCGAATAAAACCAACACCCATGAAGAAAGGCTGATCTCCGGGTTTTTCAGCGAACTCTTTTAAGTGATCGACCGCCCATTGTGCATTGAGTTCGTCGGCAGTGAGATCCCGGTTTTCTTGTGTAGTGATGTTAAGCGCGCGCGTCTTTGCCCAGCCACCGGTGAGCCACGAATAGGGAACACCGTCCTTGTTCGTTCGTCCGGAAATGTCAACCAAAGGGCCAAACGAACCGTCGACAGCTCCAATTTCCCGATACGGTGCAGGGACGTCCGGGTGGGCCACGCGATCACTGCCGGTCAGAGCAAACGGCCCGTAGTCAGCGGGATTACCATACTTGTCCCATTCTTTGGGAACGAGGTGGTGCATTAACTTTCCGGTGCCAAGTGTGAGATATCCATTGGCCCTAAAGTGGTCCATCAATGTTCGGGAATTTTTCAGTACTTCGTACTCGTTCCATTTTGTAAATCCAAAGCAACTGGAGTGATGGGGGTAAATTCCAGTAAAAAGACTTGCCCGAGAGGGACCACAAATGGGGATGTTGCAATGAGCCTGAGTGAAAGTAACTCCCGCCTTACTCAAACGGGCTATGTTGGGTGTTTGAGTTTGGGGGTGTCCACCAAAGCCTTCAACATAGTCATTAAGGTCATCGCAGATGATCAAAATTACGTTAGGTTGTTGAACTGCCAGAGCATCATTCAGCGGTTGAAACGTAAAAGCTAAGCACAGAAGTAGTAATTTAGTTTTCATATCGGTGAGGTCAGCGGATAAGCGTTTAATGCGATTCGCACGAGGCGGACGCCTTTAAAAGCAAGTTGATAAAAAAGGAGAGAGTCATTTACTGCTGAATGAAACACCAATCTGGGTGTCAGTCGAGCAGGGAGAGACTTGTCTAGAAAGGTTATTCCACAGAGACTTTGATTTTCGGTTGAATCAAAAATTTTACCAAATATTTATTTGATTATTTGCATAAACCGATTTTGAAGAACGCGATCCATGTGCTGACATCTACGTTTATATTGAGTTTCGCCGATAAATTTTGGGTTTTGAAAAAAAAATATAAATTGCGGTAAAACTCCGGGTTTATGGAATGATAAATCAGAGGGCGTAAATATTGGGCAAATCAAATTCACAGGATGATCGGTATCAGCGATTCGTAGGGCTCCTTGCGCTCAATGATCAAGCGATTCGACGATTTATTCGTTCACTACTACCATCGACCCAGGGGGTAGATGACGTGGTTCAAGAAACGGCGCTGGAGTGTTGGCGCAAATTTTCAGATTTTGAATTGGGTGATGCAGATCACCCGGATCAAACTCAAGGAAGCGATGAGTTTATACGTTGGGCTTGTGTCATTGCGAGGTTCAAGGTCATGAGTTGTCAACGAGACTGGGCGCGTGACCGACTCGTATTTCGAGAGCATATTATTGAGCAATTTGCTGAAGATGCGTTTGAGCAAATTGAAAATCGTGACTTGGAACGGATGGCATTAGAAGATTGTCTGAGTCAGCTCGTCGTGGAATCGCGACGGCTCTTGTTGAGCGTTTATCGACCCGGGGATTCTGTGAAGCGGATTGCAAGAGAGAGCGGTGAAAAATCACGTCGGCTGTACCGAAAAATGAACGGGCTGCGAAAGCAATTGTTGAACTGTGTTGAACGTCGGTTGGCTGAGGAATCTTAAATGGATAAAGAGACTGAAAAATTAATATTCCGCGCGATTGACGGAGTGATTTCTCCGGGTGAATTTGAGCGTCTCCAAGATGTGTTGGAAGTCAACGAATTCGCGCGAGTGTTTTATTTGCGGATGCTATCTCTCGACCAATCTGTGGCGGAGCTGGCCGAGTCTGCGCGAGATGAGATTGTCGACCGACCGAAAGCTAATTGGAATTCATTCGCAAGCGGCAATGGAAAAACAAACACGTCGTTGCGAGGGCGTTGGCTGTCTTATATGTCGATTGCTGCAAGTGCAGTTGTTTTGACGACACTTGTATTTTACTTCGCGCGACCGTGGAGTGGGACCGAGATTGTGCAGGTTCGTGAGGTTGAGCCGGCCCCATCGATCCCAGGTAAAAAAGGTGTTGCTGAAGTTATTCAAAGAATTGACTGTGTTTTAGAAAATGAAAAATGGGGCATAGTTGATTCTTCTTTCGAGCCGGGGCAGTCCATCACCTTACTAGAAGGTGTGGTGGTGGTTGAGTTTCGAAAAGGAGCGAGAGTTACTTTGGAGGGGCCAGCTAATCTTGAGTTTTTGTCTGACAATAGCGGATTTCTTCAGTCGGGAAAGTTGACGGCAGTGATTCCAGATTCGGCTACGGGATTTGAGATATTGACTCCAAGCAGCCGTTTGATTGATCACGGGACTGAGTTTGGAGTGAGTGTTGATGCAAACGGCAATACCGAAACCCATGTTTTTAAGGGTGAGGTTGAGTTGGTTTCAAGTCAATCTAAGAGTCAAGCGGCTAACTCAAATCCTGGTAGCCAGCGTTTGACAGACGCGATGGGGATTCGGATCAAGAGAGAAGGTGAAGTTGCGGCAGAGGTGATCGATGCCAATCCAAGTCAGTTCATCCGTACTTCCGTTGTAGATTCCCGGCGGTTTGAGAATCAAAATGAGGTGACTGAATTAGTTGATAAAGAGCATTTGGCAATGTGGTTTGAAGCAGGGCAGGGGGTTCAGCGAGACTCGAGCGGTCGGGTAATATCGTGGGAAAATCTCGCGCAAGGTTCATCGAATCGTAACCAGCCACCCCTGGAATCATCCGCTTGGCAAGTCAGCGCAAGTCGCCGCCCCGGTTGGTCTGAGAACGGGCTTGGCGGTTTTCCTGCCGTTCAATTCGGTGGGTACGATAAAAAAGAATTCCTGGCCACCACCCCTCTTCGTTTAAAAGCAGATGCGACGGCGTTGGTTGTTTGCCAATTTGATCCGGTGGAAGAGATTGGCTATGGCCACCTTTTGGTTTTGGGAGGGCAGACTAAGTTTATTTTAGAGCGTCGAGAGAACAGTGAGACGGGTAGCTATACGCTATCCTGGCAAAACAAGAAGGTGCCGCCATTTCAAATGGAGGCGCTCGAAAATGTAAAATCGGTTTCGTCTCATCAGCCGCAGGTTTGTGCAGTGCGGTACAGTGTCGACCAAGGTATTTTTGAACTGTCTGTCAATGGGAAAGTCGTGGCATCTGGAAATCCGATCGGGAGCCTGGCGGTCAATTCATCTCAAGTCATTGGGTGCGGGCATCGCCGGGATCGATTCTTTTTTAAAGGACAAATTTCGGAAATTGTCATGTACAACAGAGCATTGGAGCAAGAAAAGTTCGACGAAGTTACTGAATCTCTAATGCGAAAATATAAGATAGAAACTCAGTAAAGTTCAGTTTTACCGAAAACCATTGGCGTCCCATAAGCATTCTCGGGTATGATTGTGGCTTCGTTCGACGTTTTGTATTCCAAGGATAAATTGTTGTGATTAGATTCTTTTTGACCTGTAGTTTGGTTTTGCTTTTCGTGCCTTACATCGGCTTGCAAGCCAATGACGATACAGTTCAACCTGTTCCTCCCGATGTTGTACCAGTCAAAATTAAAAACAAGAAACCTCGGAATGTTGTGTTCATTTTGAGCGATGACCATCGCTACGATGCGATGAGTTTTTTAGGACATCAGTTCGCGGAAACACCACACATGGACGCGATGGCTGCCAACGGTGTTCATTTTGAGAACGCTTTGGTTACGACCTCGCTTTGCTCGCCGAGTCGGGCGTCGATTTTGACCGGGCTCTATACGTTTCGCCATCGCGTCATTGATAACAACCGAATGGTGCCGGAGGGAACCCTGTTTTTCCCTCAGTATTTACAAAAAGCCGGTTACTCAACCGGTTTTATAGGTAAGTGGCATATGGGAGGCCACCATGATCGACCGCGCCCCGGGTTTGATTACTGGGTGAGTTTCAAGGGGCAAGGGCATTATTTGGCACCGGGTCCGAACTACACATTGAATGTCAACGGAGAGAGAGTTAAACAAAAGGGATACATCACAACGGAATTAACCGACTATGCGCTGGAATTTTTGGAAGACCAAAAAGACAGTGATCAGCCGTTCTTTTTGTATCTTTCTCATAAAGCAGTTCACGCCAATTTTACTCCTGAAAAAAAGTACGATCAGAAGTTTGCCGACAAGCCATTTGCCCGACCGGCAAGCGAACAAAAACTGGACGACAATCAGAGAAATCTTCCCCGCTGGTTGCTCGACCAGCGCAATAGTTGGCACGGAGTCGACTTTCCTTATCACAGCGATCTGAATATTGAGCAATATTACAAACGCTATTGCGAATCGCTGTGCTCGGTTGATGACAGTGTCGGCGCGGTGATGGAGCAACTTAAAAAGATGGGGATTTATGATGAAACCCTTGTTATCTATATGGGTGACAACGGATTTATGTTTGGCGAGCACGGCTTGATTGACAAACGGGTTGCTTATGAGACGTCCATTCGGGTGCCCATGTTGATGCAATGCCCGGACCTCTTTAAAGGTCAAACGGTGATCGACAAAATGGTAGCCAACATCGATATTGCTCCTACCGTGATGGAAGCGATGGGTCTCGAAAAGCCTGCTCATATGGATGGAGATAGCTTTATTCAATTGGCTCAGGGAAAAGCCGTGCCTTGGCGTGATTATTTCTTGTATGCCTATTACTGGGAAAAAAACTTTCCGCAATCGCCGACGGTGTTTTCATTACGTAGTGATAAATATAAGTACACAACGTACTACGGACTGTGGGATACCGACGAGTTTTTTGACCTTCAAGCTGATCCAATGGAACAGAATAATCTGATCCGTGATCCAAGCGTTGGTAAGGAAGCCAAAGCAATGGAAAATCGGCTCTACAAAATGATGGCGGATCTAGGTGGCATGGATATTCCAATGAACCAACCAAGAGGAAGCTCTCAAAACAAACGATTAGAAACACGAGACGGAGATGGCGCCAGCGATTTCCCGAAAGCATTCGTCGTGCCTGAGCCACTGAATAAAAACGCTAAGTAAGTTTTGCTTGCCGATTGGTTGATTGTTTTCGCCACGGAAATCGTGGCGAAAAGTTCTTGAGACTAACCAGCGTTAGAGCGGCGGTGAGACAAATAGTCAGTCTTGTTTTGTTGGGTGATCGAAGGTTGCGATAAATTTCGTTGCACGTTCAACCAGCGTTGGTGGTCCCGATAAAAAAATCGCCTCCGGAGTGTGAAGGGCTGTAATCGTTAGCTTACCTTGCCGGTTGGTTAGTAAAGGCTGTGCATTTCGAATGGCGGTTGCCACGTTTTCTGATAACTGGCGATGTAAGACCACTTTTTTGCTAATCACTGACGAAGGAGGTTGAGGCTTTATTCGATTGATAGCATTAATAGCTCGCTTAACGATCGCGATGTCCGCGGCGTTACCGATCAAGGTGATTTGATTGGTCTCACTATTAACAATGATCTTTACAGTCTCTTGAAGGGGTTGGTTGGTTTGCGGAGCATTAGTGTTCGAATTGATGCTGGTGGATTGGGCGGCAGCATAGTTGAACGGCCAGGTTAACGTCAAAAAAATTAAAAACCCGAAGCCGAGGCTAATTTTTAAAACTGAATACGGCATTGGTTTTTGAATCGTCATTGGCAATCGATGAGAGCTGTTGATTTTTCTACTTTTTAATATTCCAAAGATAGTGCATACCCTGAGTGAGTGGCCTGAATTATTGAATGCCGGGTATTTGCTTTGCTCTGTTTTTCTTTTGCCGTTGAGGTCCAATTGCGGGCTCTGCGTTGCTGACTGGAATTTGTTTTTTCAGTTGAGCGATTAGTGTCTCCATTTCCGACTGGTTGGCGATATTGTTCCATTCGTTCGGATCATTTCTAAGGTCATATAATTCTTCCGATCCGTCCCGATAGCGAATATATCGATGCGTATTGGTGCGGACGCTGTGATTGTTTTTTCCGTGTGTTGTTAATGCGGGGTGATGCCAATTTGCTTTCGGGTCTTTCAATAAGGGAACGAGGCTGTTTCCTTCAAGTTCGTCGCGTGGCGACAATCCGCAGAGCTCGATTAGCGTGGGATAAATAGAGAGTAGCTCAGCAGGCTGCGAGCAAACTTGCCCCTTTTTGCCACCAGGTGGGACAATGATGAACGGAACCCGTGTTGCCCGCTCCCAAAGTGATTGTTTTGCCCATCGTTCTTTTTCGCCAAGAAAAAAGCCATGGTCAGAATATAGAATCACGATCGTATTGTCTGCCAAGGGACCTTGATAAACCGTATCGAGTAGTCGACCAACCTGCTCGTCAGTAAATCGAATACAGGACAGGTAGGATTGAACCGCACGGCGCCAATTAGATGACTTTACAAACCAGGCATGATCGGGCGCAGCCTGGGCAACCATTAATTCACTGGCGATGGCTGGTAGATCATTTCGGTCACCTGGCTTTACCAGAGGCAGTTCGATTTCATCGAGTGGAATTTGATCGAAAACTCGTTTCGGGGAATAGAAAGGTACATGGGGTCGATAAAAACCAATCGCCATAAAAAATGGTTTAACGGTTTGGGGATTCGCATTTGTGCCCTTAGCGGATTCATGGGCTTTGATTTGTTCGATCGCCCAGCTCGCAGTTTGATGGTCTTGAAATGAACTTTCTTTGTAAGTCTGTGCCCCAAAATCCCAAAGGCCATTTGCTCCTTTCTTTTCAGGAGTGATTAGGCGTTTGTCAATTTTAAGCCTCTGCCCTGGTCGGGGCCCGATAACGTCAAAATCGCCATCCGGTAGTCCTGAAGTATGATAGATCTTGCCAGTCGTATAAGTTTTGTATCCGTGTGCCGCGAAATGGCGAGAGAGTGTGACGTTCTTTTTTAAACTAGCGACGGTCCATGGTTTAGGAGCATTCATATAAACGCCGCTGGTGGAGGGTCTTAACCCGTACATGATGCTGGTCCGAGAAGGATTGCAGATAGGAGCTTGGCAGTGGGCGTTGGTAAATAATGTGCCACGTTTAGCGAGACGGTCGATGTTGGGAGAGCTTGCTTGCGGATGACCGCCCATACAGCCAACCCAGTCATTGAGGTCGTCAATTGCAATCAATAAAACATTTGGCGACTTGTTGGGGGATGGAATTGAAACATCGGTTAGGTAGATGTCTTTGAATTCAACTTTCATCCCCGGGTCATGAACCTGCAGCCCGATTCCGCCCTGATTAAATTGCCCGTCTGTACGATTGTCAGTGAACTCAGAGGAGAGTTGGCCGTTGAGAAAAAATTTAAAGTGGTTTTTTCGAGCCACGATTCGAACCTGGTTCCATTGATCGGGCAAAACATCTTTATGCTCAACTGGAGAAACGAGTTCTGATCGGGTTGCCTCATCGCTCAAATTAATGACGAGGCTGGTACCCCGATCGCAGCGATGTTCTTTGCGATTGGTGAAATGAAAATCCCACGCACCGAGAATGTGTTTGCCAATTCCGGGATGGCCTAAATCGGCATGGTAGCCGATCAGCGGACGCTTGCCGGAGGGGTCGGGTTGCGAGCGCACTTCGATTCCTGTGTTCCCTTTTCCATGCAATCGGTAGCTAAGTGACAACTCGAAGTCCGTTAAATTCTGGTTTTTCCATGTCAGATAGGAAACGCGATTTTGAGTGCCCGTACCAACGATCACTCCGTTTTTGACTTTCCAATCCGCGGCGCAATCAGCCGGAACCGCTTGCCAGCCATTCAACGTTTCGCCATCAAAGAGTGCTGTTTTTGAGCGGCCGGAATTTAGAATTTGATCGGCAGCTGGGACATCGGCGACTGTGAGCGAACCCAAAACAATCAGGCCTACGCTCAGAAGAGATAAAGTCACGGATTTGGTTAGGGGACGCATGTTAATTCCCAAATGGATCATTGGTGTTAATGAGTTACGTTGGCGGATTCGATTATCGTATGAACCGGCATATATATCAAAGCGATCAAGAGGACGGCTTAAATATTTGCTTGGTTCAATTTTGCAGTGACTAGATTGAACCAACCGTTTTTGGAGATTTAGTTCTTTAAGTGGAAATAATCTCGGATCGTGCGCCAGACCAATTTAGAATGTTGCCGACCGGTCGCGTGTTTTTTTGTAGGATAGATCACATGCTTTTTCGGCGATTTGATTCGATTTAGTGTGCAGAAAATAGTGGTCGGTGGACAGACGTTGTCTTGAAGCCCGACGCCGCTGAGTACAGGGCATTCGATTTTAGGTGCCAAAAACATTACATCAAAGTAGCTCATCGTTTTTAACACTGAATTCCAATTTTGATCCTCTTTGGATTCGATCCACTGGTTCATCTCCGGCCAGCGAGTCAATTTAAAGTAATTATCCCAGTCCACCAAAAAAGGAATGTCTGCAACACAGTATGCCACCGCGGGATCGAATGCCGCGGTGGCGAGAGCTAAGCCACCCCCCTGACTTCCTCCCCAGACCGCGATTTTTTGAGGATCAATTTTGGAGTGGGTTTTTAAGAACTCCATGGCGCGAACGCAATCCATGTAGGCGCCGCGATAGAAATAGTCATCTTTATCTTCGAGTCCGCGAATCCAGAAGTTATTTGGTTTTCCCGGAATGTCTTTTTGACTGTTGCCGTGGCCCCGGATGTTAAATGAAAAAACGGCAAGATCGTCAAATTTATTGAGAGGCTTCATGTTTTGGCCGTAACCGGGTAACCGCATAACGCAGGGGTGGGGGCCAGGTGTGTTCGGGATTTCCAGCCAGCCACTGACGCGAACATTTTCGAAACTGCGAAATTCAACCTCAAAGAGCGTCAGTTTTTTATCTTTTGATTCAAGCTGTTTCGTAACGCGATAGTGCGGATCGATCTTCCGGAGTTTGGCTTGGGTCTCCGTCCAGAATGTCTCAAAATCTAGTTCAGCGGTTCTGGCACTTTGAATTGCGGAGAGGTTGCTTCCAAATCGAAAAAGTTGGGATTGCTTTTGTTGACCTGAATTCAAAATGATTTTTGCGAAATAGAATCCCGCCTCCGGCGGGCTGAAGTCGTGTACGACGGAAACAACAGAACC
Source organism: Planctomycetota bacterium (assembly GCA_029979005.1). Classification (GTDB taxonomy): domain Bacteria; phylum Planctomycetota; class Planctomycetia; order Pirellulales; family Pirellulaceae; genus Mariniblastus. The sequence goes on from JAPOIJ010000003.1 coordinate 63,806, forward strand.
CGCAGTTAGCTCGAGAGCTTCAGGGTGATCGATTTTGTTTAACGAATTCTGTTGGGCATCACAAAGCGACCATTGCAGGTTGCCCAAGAAGGGTTCCTTGGTTTCGTTTTTTATTTCTGCTTGAAATTTAATACTTGATTTCAACGTGGTCGTGCCGTCGATTGCTTCAGTTTTGAGATCAATTTTGAGCGGAGCCTGTCCATTCGCATGGTTACCACCGCTCAAGATCAAGAATGCTAAACAGAGAAAAGTAGAGGTATAGACTAGAAACGTTCGAAGTAACGAAGGGTGTGTGCGTCTGCTTTTTACTGGCTGAAAAGCGGAATATTCGTCACATGTTGCAGATTCAAGCAATCCAGCGATTTGCAGGCCATCTGAGGTGAATGAGCTTTGAGCGTAACTGACACTTGGTAGAACGCTGAATTGCATTATGAGCGACTCTCTAAAATTGACTGGATCTCGTAAAAAACAAAATTAAATGTCCATCAAACCAATTTATAATTGGTTTAAACGGACGGCAATGTGTGTATGTTATTCAGAGCTTGTTGGGAAAAGCAAGTTTGGGTGGACTGCAAACAGATGCCGGTCGGCGTTTGTTTTTGGTTGAAAGTAAGTAGGCGTTAATCAGAGATTCTTAAGTAGGCATATTGAGAATATGAGGTCTGGTAAAAATTCAGTTTCGGATAGCAATTCTCCTTCTCGTGGCAAGCGAGCAAGGTGGTGGCTGCTGATTTCCCTAGGCTTCGCTGTGATCGTCTGCTTGGTGATTGTACAGGGGTCTGCCCTTCCTCGCGTCGGTTCAGAGCGGGAGGGGGTGTTGACACATCAAGTCCAGCGTGGCGACCTCGTCGTTTCAGTCATGGAGCAGGGAACGGTCGAAAGTTCAAACAACACGGAAATCAAATGTCGGGTACGTGGCCGCAGTACTGTTATTGAAGTGATTGAAGGCGGGACGATTGTCGAGCCCGGGGACGTGCTGGTGAAGCTCGACACCAAGCGGCTTGAAGATGAAATTGGAAAAGCGACAACGGATGCACATACAGCTAAGGCGGATCTTGAGCGAACGAAGGCTGATGTTGCCAACGCAGAAATTGCGATCGACGCTTACCTTGAAGGAAGTTATTTGACGCAATTAAATTCTTTGGAAAAACAGTTGGCAAAAGCTCAGGCTGATTACGAAAAGGCGCGAGTAGAAATGGGGCATGCTGAAGCGATATTCCGCCAGGGCTATGCTAATCAATTCGATGTTGAGAGTAAGCGATTTGCGCTGGAACAGGCAGAGCTCAATTTAAAAGTTCGACAAACGGCGATCAATGTTTTAAATAACTACACCAAGGAGATGCGCCTCGAAACGTTACGAGGAAATCTGAGGGCAGGTAAGGCAAAGCTCCAGGCAGATATTGCAGGTTTGGCGATGGATGAAGGACGCCGAGACCGTGTGATTGAAGAATTGAAATACTGCGTCATACGCGCCAAGCGCGGAGGTCTTGTGATCCGCCCATCTGCCGAAGCGTGGAAAGGGCAGCCGGACATTGCAGTGGGGGCATCGGTTCGGAAAGATCAAGTGCTCTTGTTAATGCCGGATCTAACCCAAATGCAAGTCAAAGTTGGAATTCACGAAGCGCTTGTTGACCGAGTTAGCAAAGGTCAAAAAGCGGTTGTGACGCTTCCGGATTTTGCTGTTGAAGGAGAGGTCACTTCGGTGGCTTCCGTTGCGAAGCCAGCGGGTTGGTGGACTGGGAACATGGTGAAGTATGACACGGTTATCGGCATTCCGGCATCGGAGGATCTAAAGCCTGGAATGAGTGCGGAAATAGAAGTCGTTCTCTCTGAGTACAAGAACGTGCTGTTGGTTCCAGTTTCGGCGGTGGTCGAAACAGGTAAGTTTTCGCTGTGCTGGGTGAAGGATCGAACGGGCGAAATCGAGCAACGCACTTTGACGCTCGGTGACAGTGATGATGTTTATATCGTTGTTAAATCCGGGCTGGCTGAAGGAGATGAGGTTCTGTTAAACCCTTTGGATTCACTCGAAGAAGCTCAACGCGAGGCTTTTAAGGCATTTGAACCAGCGGAGCCTGGAACCTCGGAAGATGCAGAGGGTGAATTGGTTGGTGAAAAAGCCTTGAGTTCTCAAGGAGGCGAGCGTGTCTTTTAAAGTTTGGGGCATTCGCCTGCTGTTAATCGGGATGGTTGTTGCAGCGGTTGCGGGTTACTTGATTTATCGGGTCGATCGGTCGGCCTACGCTGAGATACTCGTTGAAGTGGATAAGTTGCCGGTGCATTCCGTTGATCGTGGCGATCTAAGTGTCACGGTGATCGAGCAGGGTGGTCTGGAAAGTTCCGAGAACACGGAGGTGAAATGCCTTGTTCGCGGTCAAAATACGGTGAATTGGGTGATTGAAAACGGAACCTATGTTGAAAAGGGTGATGTTTTGGTGCAGCTCGATACCCTTGCCATTGAAGATGCCATTAATGAACGCTCGAAGTATGCCTTTTGGTCGCAATCGGGTGCAGAGAGGTCAAGCGCAACGGTTGCGCGGGCAAAATTGGCCATCTCGGAATACAAAGACGGTCGCTTCATCTCAGACCTAATGACACTGGAAAAGGAATTAGCGTTCGCGAGGTCGAATAAAAAAACGAGTGAAAGTAGGTATCGACACACGGAAAAAATGAAAAGCCGAGGGTTTGCCAATATTTTAGAGGTCGAGCAAAAGAAGGTGGATTTCGAGCAAGCCAAGTTGGAAGTGGAGGCGAAAGAGAAGCAAATTGAGGTATTGAAGAAATACACAAAGGCAATGGAGTTGAAAACGCTCGAAGGAGATTTAAAAGCAGCGGAAGCAACTCATGCGGCTAATCAAGAGAGGGCCGTTTTAGATGCAAAACGCCGTGATTTGGCGAAAGCGGAATTTGAGCTTTGCGTGATCAAAGCAGAAAAATCCGGGATGGTAATTTTCCCATCTGCGGCGGCATGGAAGGCATCGCCTGACATCACAGAAGGAGCGACCGTTCATAAAGATCAGGTGATGCTGCTAATGCCGGATCTCCAGAAGATGCAAGTTAAGGTTGCAATTCACGAATCGGTCGTGGACCGAGTCAAATTGGGAATGAAGGCGAAGGTTTCGATTCCTGACAGCGTAATCGAAGGTGAAGTAATTTCGATAGCATCCGTGGCTACGCCTGCCGGTTGGTGGACGGGCAACATGGTCAAATACGATACGATTGTTAGGCTGCCCGAGGGTACGCCTGGGCTCAAGCCGGGTATGAGTGCGGAAGTCGAAATTGTTCTTTCGCAATACAAAGATGTATTGAAGTTGCCGGTTTCTGCTGTTTTAGAGACTGACCAGGAATCTCTTTGCTGGGTAAAAACCGCCAACTCAATCGAGAGGCGGGTCGTGGAAGTTGTCGAGAGCAATGAGGTTTTTGTTGTCATTGATCGCGGGGTCGATGTTGGTGATGAAGTGGTGTTAGATCCAATCGCATTTGTGCGAGAAGCTCAGGTCGAGGCAATGAAGTCGGTCGACGCAGAGCTTGAAAATGCTGTGTCTGAAATTGCTCCGCCGGAGTCGCTGACAGATGAATAGTATCCCATTGCAGATGGAGGAACCAAGGGAAAAGTGAAAACTGATTCGTTGGTTTAATCCATGATGAATATTAATTTTAGTCGGCCTTTAAAACTTGGCGTTAAAAGTTTGTTGTTGCAAAAAATGCGTGCAGGTTTGGCGGCACTCGGTATTTTTATTGGAACAACCACGGTGATTTGGCTGGTAGCCATGGGCGAGGGTGTAAGCTACCGCGCTCAACAGCAAATTCTCGAACTCGGGGCGCGCAATATCATCATTCGTACAGTGGATCCCGGAGCTACCGATGAATCCGCGAATAGCCGGGTGAAAAGATACGGTCTGTTAAGAAAGGATTTTGAACGGATTGTCTCCACAGTGCCGGGAGTTGAAGAAGTCATTGCCATGCGTGAGACGCGGTTCGAGTTGCGTTATCAAAATCGAGGGGTGGAGGCTAAGCTAATTGGGTGCGGACAAGAGCATCTTGAGATGAATCGCCTAGAGATTGCGAGAGGCCGATGGATTAAGCCGCGAGACGAAGGTCAAAAATATATTGTACTGGCTGACGAAACCGCGAAACGGTTGTTCCTGCATGAGAACCCAATCGGGAAGACAATTTGGGTTGGCTCTGAGTTCTATACGGTAATCGGGCAGACGCGACAGCGGGCGGCTTCTGCTGCGATTGGTGGCAGTCTCGATGCGCGTGACTATAACCTCGATGCCTATATCCCTTTGGAAACTTTTCGAATGCGAATTGGTGACTGGGTAATGCGACGGACATCCAGTGGAGGTTCGTTTCCGTTTGAAGGAGAGATCGTTCAACTGAATCAGATCACAGTCAGAGTGGCTGACCTCGAGGACGTTGATGCGACCGCAGCGATTATCAATTCTGATCTGAAAAAATTCCACAAGACGAAAGATTATTCCGTTGTCGTTCCCAAGGAGCTGTTGGAACAGGCGGAGCGAACCAAAGCGATGTTCAATGTGTTGCTCGTGGTGATTGCGGGGATTTCTCTGTTAGTGGGGGGAATTGGGATCATGAATATCATGCTGGCAACGGTCACTGAGCGGACGCGAGAGATTGGAATTAGAAGAGCGTTAGGTGCGAAACAATTTGATATTGTTCAGCAATTTCTCGCGGAAACCCTAGTGCTTACCGGGGCGGGCGGCATGATTGGCGTCGTGTTTGGTCTTATGTGTGGCCCATTGTTTCAATTGTTTGTTTGGGGAATGTCGATTGCATCTCCCGATACGCTTCCGCCAATCGTCTCAACATTGGAGCCGAGGATTGCACCTTGGTCGATTGGATTGTCCCTGTCTATTTCAGTAGGAGCAGGTGTGGTGTTTGGGTTATACCCGGCAATGAAAGCTGCTGCGATGGATCCAATTGAGGCGCTGAGGCACGAATAGTTAGAGGTACGAATAGTTAGAGGCGGGAATAGTTAGAGGCGGGAATAGAGCAAGGTTTTGCATGCCTTATCGAAAAATAGAAGATTAGCATGTCCACGAAACGGTCGACCCGTTGGTTATTACCAATGAACTCACAAGAAGAAGAAAAACGAGACCGGGTTGTCAAGCAGGCTTTCGAGTGCCGCGTTCAGTTGATTGCGTACGCTTATGCTCTGCTGGGGGACTACTCGACGGCAGATGATGCCGTGCAGGACGCGATGTTGACCGTCGTGAAAAAGTACGACCAGTTTACTGAAGGTACATCGATCATGGCGTGGTGCCGTTCCATCGTACGCTTGGAAGTGCTCCGGATCAGGCAAAAACAGCACAGGGATAGAACGCTTGTGGCGCGGTTGTTAGAGGATTCAATCGGCCAGGCGTTTAATGAGTATGACTCGGTAGATTTCGCGAACCAAGATGCCCAGAGACGAAAGGCACTGGTAAAGTGTCTTGGCAAGTTAACTCAGCAGGGGCGGTTGGTATTGCAGGGTAGATTTGCCGAGAGTTTGAGCTATGCACAGATTGGCAAGAAGGTGGGAATGAGCTTGGAGGCCGTCCGAAAGTCACTTTATCGTCAAAAGAAACAGTTGCGGAATTGTGTTGAACTAAATGCGAGAAATGTCGAATGAACGATAAATCGAAAATGGAAGATTCGGAACAACAGCGACTGGATTACCTCGTTTCGCTCCAGCTGGACGATGAACTCTGTGAAGCGGAAATGGAAGAATTGATTGAACTTCTGAATCTTCATCCCGAAGCGCGACGACGTTTGGTTGCCACCAGTCTTTTTGATGTGCAATTGGCTGACATTTTGCGAAATGGTGGTCAAGAAGTTGGTGGTCAAGAAGTTTCGCAGGATAAACTCCAGTTGGATCGTGGTCGGGTGTTTACCGGTTCGCTTGGTAGAGTATTGCTCGCAGTCGCAGCGCTAGTTTTAAGTTTCTTGGCAATCCAGTGGGTGCTTGAGTCGTTGAATTCTGGAGAGCGACAGGAGCGGTACATTGCAAAGATAACGGGCATGAGTGGCCCACTGCAGTGGATTGGAGATGGTGGCTTCGTTACCAACAAGTTAACGGTTGGTGCTCAGTTGCCGGGTGGGACTATTGAGGGGCAATCGCCTGAATCATGGTTCGAGTTAATGTTTAAAGACGGGTCGCGTGTAGTAATCGCGGGTCAATCGAGATTGGTATTTTCTGATTTGGGGCAAAAGGAGCTCCACTTAATCGAGGGCGGTTTTGCTGCGAGCGTGGAACCACAGCCCGCAGGTAAGCCGATGCTGGTTTACACGCGAACTGCGGTGCTCGAAGTGCTTGGGACTGAATTTGAAGTGGAGTCAGAGCTGGCCTCAACTTTTTTAAATGTTACCGAAGGGGAAGTGCGTGTGAAGCGTTTGAGTGATGGTCGGTCACTCGACGTTCCGGCGAATCATCGAGTCACAGCGGCGGCGGATCAATCGTTTGAGTTAGAGGCAACCCCGGAGGTGGTTAGTTTTTGGGAAGATCGCTTGGCCCTTGGACCGAAAGGTGTTTACGGTGATTGGCTGCCCGGGGACGCGAGCGAGGGACGCAAGCCTGCGGTTAAGTCAATTCCTCACACGATCAAGGAGACCGGGAAGACGATCTATTGTATTGCTCTCAGGGTGGTCAGCGGCGAGAGTCCACCGGTTGTACTGCGTCGTGACAGTCAGTTGGTCGTTGAAGGCAGGATTGCTAAAAAGACGAAACTCTTGTTCGTTGGAGTGACGTTGCAACATCCCAACGGTGATTTTGCAGGTCGATTTCAAATTTGCCTGCCGGGCGAAAGCGTGAACGTCAACGAAAAGTTTGAACTCGATCTAGATGTCAAGGATTTCAAACTGGATCCTTCCTTGTGGGAAATACGACACAAGCTTGCGGATTCGCCGCTCGGTTTGATAGTCACCGATATATGGTGTCATACGCTTTGGGATTCCGCGGGACTTGAGCTGGAAGGTGTCGAGCTTTATGAAGCGGCATCAGTGGACTGAGCTGGAGAAAAAAAGTTGCCGCACCCCTGTATGATTACAGGTGGACGCCTCCTCGCCAGAAGGTTGCAACTATGTGGGACAACATGGGTTAGAGCAATTTTCGGTGCGGCAACGTTTAATAACTTAACGCAATTAAATTATGAATTGAATAATCCGGCAATGCAAAGTCAATGATCAAAAAACAGTCAAAATTTATAGTCGCCGTTCGATGCATTGTTTTGCTGGTTTGCATCTTTTCTTTTCGGCATCATAAAACCCATGCTGATTGGCCGCAGTTTCGGGGGCTTAATTCATCCGGAATTGGTAGTGGGTCTCCACCGATTAAGTTTTCTGCCGATCAAAATCGCCGTTGGAAAGTGGAGGTTGGGGCAGGGCATAGCTCACCATGTATTGTTGGGCCTTATCTGTTCGTGACGTCGTACGATGAGCCGCGAAAAATACTGGCTGTCACTTGCCTTGAGAAGGCTAGCGGAAAATTGGCCTGGAAAAATGAAATTCAGGTCAAACAATTTGAAAAAGGGCACCCGTCTTTTAATCCAGCGAGTAGTACGCCAACTTCCGATGGCGAGCGAGTTGTTGCCTATTTTGGTTCTTATGGTTTGGTTTGTTATGACATTGCCGGGAAACTGATGTGGGAAATTAAGATGCCAATGACCAAGTCGTTTGGAGGAAACGCAACTTCCCCCGCGATTGTTGGCGACCGGGTGATTTTATATCGAGGAAATTACGTCGATCATTTTTTGTTGGCCGTTAATAAACGAACGGGTGAAGAGGAGTGGCGGGTAGCACAAGAAGAGGAGTTTACCGGCGAAATGGCGTGCACGGCATGTCCAATTGTCGCGGGTGATCAACTCATCATTCATTCCGCTAGATCCATCCAGGCTTACCAACTGGAGAACGGTACGAAGGCATGGGAGATGAAGTGTGCGACGACCGGGACAAGTACGCCGGTGCTGGTGGGAGATGAGGTACTCGTTGCCGCTTGGAATAAAATGGGAGAACCTTCTCTTCGACCCGAGTTTCCATCGTTTGAAAAACTGCTTGGCGAACATGACCGTAACGCTGACGGTTTCATTAATCGGGGAGAATTTCCTGACCTTTGGATTTTTCATCGCCCCGATGGGATGGAAGCGCCAATGAACGGAGCAAAGATCCGATTTGATCGTGCCGATCAAAATAAAGATTCTAAATTGTCGGCGAACGAGTGGAGTCGCCAGCTGAAAGGTATCGAGAAATTTCGAGCGAATTATCAGACCCATGGAATTCTTGCCATTCCGCTGAAAAGCGAAGGGATGTTGGGAGTCGATCAGGTTCGGACTTTGGAAACGCAGGGCATATCAGAGGTGCCCTCTCCCGTCAGTGACGGCGAGTTTCTTTATTTTGTCAAGAACGGCGGAATATTAAGCTGTCTTGAGATTGCAACCGGAAAACGAGTTTACCGGAAACGGACGGGAGGCAAGGGAACCCATTATGCGTCTCCTTTAATTGCGGATGATCGAATTTATTGCACTGCTGGAGAGGGAAAGATAAGTGTCATTTCGACGGGAGAAAATCCGGAAATCCTTGCGGTCAACGATATGAAAGAAGAGGTTTTCGCGACTCCCGCCATCGTCGATGGAATTATTTACGTGCGAACTCACTCCGCCCTTTTTGCTTTTGGTGAAGAGGTGGAAAAATGAAATCTACTCGTTGTGTTATCAACTTAGGCTTGGTTGTTTTTTGGTGGAGTGGAATTTCCCTCTGCGGCAACTCTGGATTCGCCGAAGACAAGTGGTTCAAGCAAGTCCAGCCTTTGATTGAATCGTCCTGCCTTGCCTGCCATGACGACGCAGAGGCGTCTGGGTTAGACCTTTCAACATTGGGCGGTAATCTCTCGGATGCGACGACATTTAAAAACTGGGAGCATGTTTTTGATCGTGTTCGAACTGGCGAAATGCCTCCTGCGACAGAAGATCGCCCGGAGGCTGAAATTTTAGATTCCGCGTTAGTTGCATTGGGATCAAGCCTTCGGAATGCCAGTCAAAATTATCAAGAGAAATTTGGACGCGTACCAACTCGCCGGCTGACGCCGCTTGAGTTTGAATATTCACTTCATGATTTGTTCGGAATTCACGGAGATCTTGCCAAGTATTTGCCTCCCGAAAATCGCTCGGCTTCCTTTGATACGGTAGCTCAACAACAGGGAATGTCTGCCGTTCATCTGCAGGGTTTTTTGAAGGCGGCGGATGTCGCGATGGAGGAAGCGATTCAGTTAGGGTCGAGGCCAAATCTCGAGCCGGTTGAGATGAAATATCAAACACATCCCTATGCGACAATGTGGTTTGAACGGCCGTTAAGAAATGGCGGTCAGAATGTCAAATTGGGTGACGGCGCCTGGGTTACTTTTGATGTAAGGCCACATGTGGCCCAGTCTAATAATATGGGGTATCGGCCTCGGAAGCCGGGGCTGTACAGGATTACCGCGGAAGCGTACGGGTATCAAGCGGAGACCGTAGTTTCGTTTCAAATTTACAAGGGTTCGGATCAGCAAGGTGGTGCTGAGCTAATTGGCTCGTTTGACTTACCTCCCGGCGAAACGCGACAAATTGAGTTGATACATTTTTTCACACCGGGTGATTTCTTTTATCCTGCTCCGGGTGATCACGATTGCCAGCCTGATGGCCGAGAAATATTTGCAAACCAGGGTCAAAAAAATTATGGCGGTGAGGGGGTGGCAATTAAATGGGTGAATATACAAGGGCCTTTGGAGAATTCGTGGCCTCCGGCGAGGACCCGAAAGATTTTTCAGACACAGCAATACGAAAAGAAAATGGG
>JAPOIJ010000294.1 GCA_029979005.1 Planctomycetota bacterium
GTCGGCTTCCAATGCCCCATCAGCCGATGGGGGATCGTTGCTGCTTCAATCCCCGTGTACTTTGCGAGCGCCCGAATAACCAATCGCTTGGAAACGCCAACGCGAAACCCACCCATCATCAATTTGCCAAGCACAAAACGCTCGCGCTGGTCAAATTGTTGCCAGAGCTTGACGACGCTCTCCCGAAGCTCAGCCTCCTCCATCTCTCGAAGAGGCATCAGTTGATTTTCGATTAAGGACTGAAGCGAAGGCGCTGCTTCACCTTTGACTGGTTGCTTTGGTGGTAAAACCAGCGATATCGTTTCCGCTAAATCGCCAACGCGATCGTAACATTCCTCGAACAACCATTGAGACATACCGGCCTCCTCGGTTGCCCACTGACGCAACAATCCCGTCTTCACCAACCGCTTGATACGACTGCCGGTCAAAAAATAGATTGCCCAGATCGCATCCTTGGGTGCCGCCTGACAAAAGTACGCTTCCAAAGCCAAAACCTTTTCGGTGGTTTTGGTAGTCGAGTCAAGTCGCCAATAAAGTTCGCAAAAATCTCTCATGATTTGGTGATTGGAATTTTGAACTTAGGTTCTGAGTATCATCTCGCCAGTCTCAGCTCGCCTGTTCCGTCTCCCCCTCCAATTGCTCACCGGTAAATTCTGTTTCGACAACTTTTGCATTGAATCCCTTCTCTTTTAAATACCGAACTACGACGTCTGAGTAACCATGGGTCACCCAAATATTTTCTGCCTCGGTGTCCTGGATCGTTTGCATCAAATCAGCCCAGTCCACGTGATCTGAAAGAATAAACCCGGCATCCATCGAGCGACGACGACGGGTCCCTCGAATCTGCATCCACCCCGATGCCATGGCAACGCTGATCTTTCCAAACCGCTTTGACCAAGGTCCGCCAACCGCAGAGGGTGGAGCAACGACTAAGGCTTGACTCCAATCCACTTCCTTCGAATCAACTTCACCGACATAAGTTGTTTCGGGCAGCTCAACACCTGATCTACGATAACCGGCATTGAGCTTCTCAACGGCACCGTGTGTGTAAATGGGACCAATCGACGAATCAATCCCCGACAACAGCCGCTGGGCTTTGCCTAGTGAGTACGCAAGCAAGATACTTGTTTTGCCGGAGTCTTGGTTCAACTTCCACCAACGGTTAATTCCATCGAACACAGTTTGCGGATCGGGCCAGCGGTAGATCGGCAGGCCAAAGGTCGACTCGGTAATAAAAGTATGACAGCGAACTGGTTCAAACGCCTGGCAAGTCGGATCAGGATTCCGTTTATAATCTCCTGAAACCACCGTCGCGTAACCGGCTCTCTCGATTTTCACTTGAGCCGAACCGAGAATATGACCGGCAGGATAGAACGTAACGCTAACCCCATTGATGGTTTGCGACTTACCAAGCGGCTGAAATCGGAGGTCTGCCTTCTCTCCCATTCTTATCCGCAGCACCTCAGCGCTCGTATCGGCAGCCAGATATTTCTTGGAACCCCAACGTGCATGATCAGCATGAGCGTGAGTAATGACTGCGTGGTCAACTGGCCGCCAAGGATCTACATAGAAATTCCCTGGCTCGCAAAACAGCCCTTTCGAAGTCATTGTTAGTAGTTCGTTACTCGAAACCATTTTTACTGATCGAAAGGAAATTCCTAAACCTTTCTCTTGTTGGTAGCAATGTGTGAATTTAACGGCCAATCTTGGAGGGAATCCGATTAACCGAATTCCAAAGACCTTTGCAACGGTGGCCTATACACCCCTGAATTTTTCGGTTTTACTTAAGGAATGTCTTCGTCTCTTTCCTCAGAAATCGAAATCCAGTGTGCCGGTGAATCAGTGATTCTACGAGGCGATGGAACGGTAATCATTCCAAAATTCAACGCACTCCTCGTTGCCGATTTACATCTGGGTAAGTCAGCTTCCTTTCGCGCAGGAGGCATCCCCGTCCCCGAGGGTATCGATCAAACCACTCTCGAAGCCTTAACCGTTACATTACAAACGACGGAAGCTTCTCAGGTTTTTTTCCTCGGCGACCTGATTCATAATCGCGATTCGATGACGCCCACGCTAATTGCTGAGTTCACCCATTGGCGTGAGGCGCATTCCAGAATCGACATGACGCTTGTACGAGGCAACCACGACCGACACGTTCGACAATTCCCGGAACCATGGGGGCTTCACGAAACAACATCGTCGTCCGTAGGTCCGTTTCAATTATTACACGAAATCTCCGACTCGCTCACGCCGGACGAACTCGAAAACGCTGGCGAATCAGCGATGTTCCAATTCGGTGGGCATTGGCATCCTGTCATTTCTATTGGCCGAGGTGCAGACAGAATGCGCTTGCCCTGTTTTGTCTCGGGCTTACATCACATCACTCTCCCAGCCTTCGGGCCGTTTAAAGGAGGAATGAAACAAGCCCCGACCAAGTCAGCTAACTTCTTTCCAATATGTGACGGGAAAATCTGGAAAGCATGACATAACTCATGAGGCAAGCTTTCGACTAGCGCATGTGTGAGTTTTTACGCTCTGCTCGCCTTCAGAAGATTTCTAATTCCTCTGCTTACCTCTAAGTACCGGCAGTTACGTGATACTTTTTTGCAGGCTTTGTTAGATGGTCAATCAAGCTCCTACTGCTAACGCTCTTTTAATAGTTGCGGAAGCCGGTTGATTTTAATACTTCATCGCGGCAGCTGGATCGTGTCCAAAACATGGTTGATAGCGCTCTCCTCATTCAGCGTTTGCTTAGAACTGAGAGGGATACAACGCGAGCCAACAAGCTCCAACGATTCCAGCGACAAGATGAATTAACACCAACAACAAACAACCGGTAAACAAACAGCTTGCTGGCTTCGACGATGGAGCCTTGGGCGGAGCTGCTTGCTGCTTAATCGCTAAAAAGAGCACGAGAACGATTGACCCAACAAGGACGGTCCCTAGGCCTGCAGCGAGTAAGGATAGAAAACTGAAGCCAAACATTTTCACTCCACAGCGTTAGATCTTTAATCAGAATGACAAAAACCTCCACACTTACTGTTTCGCCTCTTAATCGAATTTCTTGCGATTTTTCGCATCTCAAAAGCAGAAAAAAGCGAAAAATAGGCCAGCAGGATTTTTAGACTTAGGTTCGATCCCTCGAATTTCGCCTGTTTGCAAAATTTCAAGGCAATATTCTTTACAAAAAAAA
>JAPOIJ010000120.1 GCA_029979005.1 Planctomycetota bacterium
ATGGAAGTAAAGGTACGGCGGTAATTGAGGAAGAAGATATCAAGACTTGGGAATTTTCCAAAATGACCGCCAAAGACAAAAAGATTGCGGCTGAGTTCGCCGCAAAAACCAAGACGGGAGGGGGAGCCGCGGATCCATCTGCCATTGGTCATGCTGCCCATGCTCATCAATTCAAGGATGTTTTGAAATCCATTAAGCAAGGGACCAAGCCTGCGATTGATGGAGTCGAAGGCAGACGAAGTGTGGAAGTTATTTTAGCAATTTATCAGGCCGCGAAAACAAATCGGGTGGTGCAACTGCCACTTAAAAGAGATCCAGTTTTAAAGTCAAAATCTAAATGATCAGAAACAAGTCTTTTTTGATGCGTTCGTAAGACCTGAGTTTAAGGCACGAGACGTGAATTGGCGTTCCGTATTGAAAAGAATGCAATCTCAGGCCATTAGAGCTGAAAAGCGAGAATTTAGTTTTGACTATAAAGAAGAGAATTATTGCAGCTTTGGGAAACCGTAGGCGGCCGCCTAAAGACCGCCACGTGTTATTTGCAATGGTGATGGCAAGTCTCGTGGCTGGGCTGTTGTTTGTGATTGGAACCGACCGGGCAACCAATTTGAAGCAAGCACGCGAAATAGGACGCGGGGCTAGTTTACACGGTTGGCCATTGGTTTATCTGCAACGGGAATTTAAAAACGTCACGGTTTATTTGGAATCAGATAATACAAACGATTTTCCTATTCCATTTGATTCGGCGGAGACACGGCAATGGAATTGGGGGTATCTGGTTCTTGATCTGTTAGCGGCTGCGTTAATTGTTTGGCTATGGTATCTGCTAATGCGTTTTATGGTGTTTCGCTATGATCAATGGAAAAGTTCGTGGGATTAGTTTTACTTCCGTGTTCGTTTAGGGTTGGTCTTCGGTTGCGGTTGGGTTCGCCTAAACGGAAGTGGGGTGAGTGAGGTTAAAGGGGCGTTGAGCAAATGAACGGCGGCTGCTCCCAAATTTATTTTAAAAAAAACTCCAATATTTGTCCGTTTTATATTCAGAATCGACGGCGATTTCCCTTTTCGTAAAATTAGATAACTGCGACAATCGTGCCTGATCGAGAACAAAATATAGGCAATGGAATGCAGTTACGAACTTTCGCCGAATATCTGGCGTTGCAAGTAATCTTGAGCTTAGTTCAAGTTTTGCCGATCGAGACGTGCGCGCGTTTCTGCCGCGGGTTTGCTTGGTTGGCAAACGATGTTCTTAAATTTCGGCGCAAAGTGATTGATGAGAATATACTTGGCGTATACCCCGAGATGCCGCTGAATGAGCGTCGTGAAATGTCTCGTAAGATGTGGTATCACCTGTTTCTGATGGGGTGTGAGATTGCACAGGCACCGCGAAAAATTCATGATTCCAATTGGAGGCGTCATGTTTACATTCGCGATAAGGTCCAGATGACGAATTATCTGATTGATTATCGCCCGCTTGTGGCTGTTTCAGGTCACTTAGGCAATTTTGAAATGGGGGGATTCATTACAGGATTGTTGGGGATGCCTTCGTATACGGTGGCAAGGAAACTGGACAATCCCTATTTGGATGACTTCATCAACAAGTTTCGTGGGCGCAACGGCCAATTTATCTTGCCCAAGGATGGTTCTGCGGTTGCGATTCAAGAGGTGATTGATAGTGGAGGGATTCTTGGAATCCTCGGTGATCAACATGCTGGGACGAAAGGGTGTTGGATTGATTTTTTAGGGCGGGCCGCTTCGTGTCACAAGGCCGTCGCTCTGTTCACGCTGTCAGGAAGCGCGCCGATGATGGTGTCATATTGCAAACAGACTGACCGGCCATTGCATTACGAAATAGGATGCACCGGTGTTGCCGATCCGTTGGATATGCAACCCGAGCTTCAAGATGTCACCCGGTTGACCCAGTGGTATAACGATCGCCTCGCAGACGCGATCTATGATTTTCCTGAACAGTATTGGTGGGTTCATCGTCGTTGGAAGGACAAACCCGTTCGCAAAACGAGAAAGCAAAAACGAGCGCTGGAAAATGCGGCGTAGGAAAAGGCAACCGACGAGGTTAACAGCCGTGGATTTTCTTTAGAAAAACTCAATAGATGTTTGAACCGTGTATCTTCTATAGAGTCAAGCGGCTAAGCTTGCTAAGTGAAGACACGCGTAACCTAAATAATTTAAAACGAGATAGAAGACCGACTTTGCCGTGATTGAGTATCGTAGCTTTCTCAATACTGATTCTCCCTGGATTGTTGACATTTGGCGACAGCAACCTGTGTTTCGTGGTCAAATCTCCTGCATCAATCGAACATTGCTTGACCATCAGGTGTTTGGCAAGCCCTATTTTGACTCGCGCGGCTTGATTATGGCGATCATGCGGGAAGGCGACAATTTGATTCCTGTTGGATTTGTGCATGCCGGATTCGCAGCAAAATCTGATCTGTCCGATTTGGATCATCGAACGGGTGTCGTGAGCATTTTAAAAGTAGTGCCCGGAGCATGGCAGGACGAAGTTGCCGATCAATTACTGAGCCGTGCGTTGGAATATTTGGGCCAAGCCGGTGCGACTCGAGCGCATTTCGGTTCGCAATTTCCTTTCGCGCCGTTTTATATGGGTTTGTATGGAGGAAGTCAGATTCCTGGATTGCTCGTCGACGATAAAATGGCCGTGGACACGGCACGCCGCGGCGGGTTTGAGGTTGATGACAAGATTGTTGTTATGGAACGGCGTTTGGCGGGTTTTCGAACGATCGTTGATCGAGAGCAAATGTCACTGCGTCGGCGGTATCAAATTAATGCCGTTGCCGATCCGATGGAGACTTCCTGGTGGGAAAGTTGTACGCTGGGGATGGCCGAGCGTGATCGATTTAGCGTCTACGATAAAGCCAATCAGAATGTGTGCGGCAGCGTTCAGTTTTGGGATATGCAACCGCTTGCCAGCGGGTATGGCGTCATGGCGCGGGGGATGCATGACCTCAATGTGCCTGAAGAGTTGCGACGTGGTGGAATTGCGACTTTCCTGGTTGGCGAATCGTTGCGCCATTTGATGCAGCAAGGTGTTGGACTCGTTGAAGCGCAAACCCGCGAGTCCGATCAACCGGCGATCGGAGTATTTCGTAAGCTCGGTTTCCAAGAGGTGGGCAAAGGGTTGTTGATGTCCAGGCCATTGGATTAGCTCAGCTTGAGTTCTTTAAATGCGACGGACATTCTTTAAGGGCCCGATTGACAGGCGATTTGTTGCTGGGATTGCTTTCTGTATTCTATCGAACTACCTGTGTGATAGCCGTTCACCGATTTCCTAAGGGCTTTGAGCCAGTAGACACTGTTAAAAATTTACGCTGGATTCGCGATTTGGTTCCCACAGTGGTATTTGAATCTAACGGGGATTTTATAAAATTAGGTAGTTGGATGCGTCGTTGATTGCGTTCAAATAATTTGATTTCTTTCCTCATCGTTAGTTAACTCTAGGATCAACGATAACAATGACTGAAGATAACTCAGCCCCGCTGGAGCCTGCGGGGGACAGCGAGATCATGATTGAGGCGGTCGGTTTATGTAAGTTTTACGGTCCCTTCGCCGCGGTTAATGACGTCACATTCTCGGTGCCTCGGCGTCAAATATGTGCGTTCCTTGGGCCTAATGGAGCCGGGAAATCGACGACGATGAAATTGCTGACCGGATTTTTAGCGGCAACCAAAGGGACTGTCGCGATCGCTGGCCATGATATGCAAAAAGATCGTATCCAAGGTAGCGAGCATATTGGTTATCTACCCGAGAATGGGCCGTTGTATGAAGAAATGACGCCGAGAAGCGCGCTTTCTTATTTGGGTCGAGCTCGTGGACTTAGCCCCGAGGCGAAGCGAGATCGAATGGATTTCGTAGCTGATAAGTGCGATCTGAGTGAGGTATGGAATAAGCCAATCAGCAAGCTCTCTCGTGGATTCCGACAACGGGTGGGAATGGCTCAGGCACTTTTGCACGACCCGGACGTACTAATTCTTGATGAACCAACAAGCGGTTTAGATCCCAATCAGCTCGTTGGGATTCGGAATTTGATTCGGGAGTTGGGTGAGTCGAAAACTGTACTCCTCTCGACTCATATCCTGCAAGAGGTTGAGTTTTTGTGCAGTCGCGTAGTTCTGATTGACCAAGGACGGCTTGTATTTGATGAGTCGATTGCTGAGATGGGAGCGAGGGATGCGATGGAGCAAAAGTTTCATCAGCTGACAGGTTTTCAGTCACAGGTAGAGTCGGCTACGAGTTAGCAAACCTTGGGGTTTTGGCGTTGCCGCGTTTGGTTGTTGATAAGTTTTTTCGTTTAATGTTTTTGGTGGGAGTGTAAACACGACATGTTCCGATGGCACGTTGTTTCCGCTGTATTTGGTCGAAACGTAAAGCAATATTTTTCTGGTCCTCTGGGTTATCTGTTCATTGTTGTCTTTGTGACGATATGCGCAGCAATGGCGTTTAGTCCGCAATTTTTTGCCGACAATCAAGCGACTCTGGATCAGCTTAGTTTGTATTTTCCTTTGCTTTTATTGTTTTTCATTCCAGCCATTACAATGTCCGTTTGGGCGGATGAAAAACGACAGGGTACAGATTCCATTCTGTTCACTTTACCTGCTTCGGATTTTGACATTTTGATGGGAAAGTATTTGTCGGTCGCTGCCGTTTACACGGTAGCTCTGTTGTTTTCATTGACTCAGGTAATCGTGCTTGAAATCTTGGGCAATCCGGATGTCGGCGTTATCGTCTCGACCTATATTGGTTATTGGTTGTCTGGCTTAGCCTTGTTATCGGTTGGGATGTTTGCGTCTTCTTTGACGGGAAGTGCGACGGTCGCCTTTGTTTTAGGTTCTCTTTTCTGCGCGGTCCCGGTTTTGATAGGCTACTACTTCAACGGTTGGGTTGGAATCGAACGATTTGGATTTAGTTGGAACCTCCGCGATTTTACGCTCGGTTTAGTTCCGCTGGGCAATGTCGTTTATTTTATCTCGCTGACCGTATTTATGCTCTATTTGAATTTGATCGTAATTAGTAAGCGTCATTGGAGTCGAGGGCAGCAGTTCGGTCTGGCTGGACAGTACTTTGTACGGGCAGCTTCGTTAGGTGTCGCCTTGATATCGATCGCGTTTCTTAGCAATAACGCGATTTCCAGCGTGTGGTCGCGGGTTGATTTAACTGCGGAGAGATTATTTACCCTCGATCAGGCTACTGTCGATACGCTGGAACAGGCAAAGGATGACGATCGGCTGGTTACCGTTCAGGCATTTATCAGTGAAGATGTACCCCGGAAGTATGTGAACGTAAAGAAGCAGCTGGAGGGTTTGCTGCGGCAGTACAGTGAGTATGGCGGGAACAATGTCGATGTGCGGTTTGTCGACGTTCAGCCCAATAGTGATGCGGCACTCGAAGCGCAACAGCTCGGGATTGAGCCGGAGGACGATCGGTCTGAGATTGGGGGGAAGACGGTTGAGCAACAGGTTTACCTTGGCGCGACGGTATCCAGCTCCCTTGGCGACGTAACGCTGCCGTTTATTAATGATGACGCATCCATTGAGTATGAGCTGAGTCGGTCACTTGCTTCGACGGTCGATAAAAGTAAACAGATCACGCTTGGAATCTTGGATACGGATGCTCATTTCGGTGGCCCTGAAATTGAGGGTCGTCGCATTCCGTGGTCCTATTCAAGGACGTTGGAGGAGCTGGAAAAACAATTTAAATTAAAGCAAATTGGCGCAAATGAATTAGGAAGTTATGTGCCTGCCGAAGGAGAGGACGAATTAAAGACTGAGGAAGAAAAGGCGGACAAAAAGACAGTGAAAAAAGCGCCCGATGTGTTGCTTGTTGCTGATCCGAGTAGTCTGGATGAGCCCTCGATGGCAAATTTGATTAGTTATATCAAGGCTGGTAATCCTACTATTTTGTTGACGGATCCCCTGCCCTTCTTTTGGACTTTCCAGAATCCTGTTTCGATTGGGGTCCTGAATGCTCCGAATCAGCCTCGCGTAGGTAGTCGGTCACCGTATTCGCAAATTCTTTCTAGTTCTCAAATGCCCAAAGCTGATGGCGGTTCTGCGGCGAAACTAATGAAGGCGATCGGAGTGAACTGGAACAGCGGTGCAGCGGCCTGGGGCGTTGATGATCCTCATCCGGGATTTAAACCGACGTGGCCTGAATATATTGGCACTCGCTGGCCTGAGTATTATGGACCGCAGGACAAAGCGTTCGTGTTCATTCGAAATCGTGGCGACAATAATGCATTCGATGCCGATCAACCCATCTCAAACGGGTTAAAAGAACTGTTGATGTTCTATCCGGGTTCGATTTCCAAGTCGGCGGACAGTGCGTTTGAATTTACGCCGCTTGTGTCACTGGGAACTCAATCCGGCTCAACTCCGTGGGATCGCTTGACGAAGACCCCCGTTCAAACGAGCCAACTGCTTGATCCTCGCACCGGTAGGATTACGAAGGAGACGCAACCTGCAACTAGTCAAATCACCATGGATCCATTGAAAGTCCTGGAGCCGTTTCCATCCACTCGTTTAGATGATGAAGATAAGGTGGTGGCTGCCCGTGTTACCGGGGGCGAGAATAAGATTGATGTGGTTTTGATCGCTGATATGGATTTTGTTTCTGACTTGTACTATTCGCAGCAGGAAGCGCTGGGCCAGAAATTAGATAACTTGTCATTGCTTCAAAACTCGATTGATATTCTTGCCGGGAATGAAGATTTTGTCGCGTTGCGTAATCGCCGCGCCACACCCCGGACGTTGGAGAAATTAGAGAGCGTTATTGAAGAATTTCGTTCGGAAAGAGCTCAAAAACAAGAGTCGGCTGAGAAGGAAATGTTGTCCGAGTTGGAAAAAGAACAGAAAAAACTTCAGGACGCTAATAAAGAGATTCAGCAGGACGCAAATATCGGTTTCTTCGAAAAACTCCAGCGAACGTCTCAGGAAGCATCGGATTCGCAGCGCCGGTTTGATCTCAAAAAGAAGAGACTTGATCGGGACTTGAGGCAGACGATTTCAGAATTGGATACCCGCGAGAGCCAGCAGATATCCGGGCTGGAGAACAAAGCGCGTTATCTATCCATTCTGTCCGCACCGCTTCCTGCCCTTTTCCTTGGAATCATTGTTCTTTGGTTCCGAAAGGTAAATGAAGAAAAAGGTATCTCTGACAACCGACGTGTTTAGGTTGCCTAAATAGTTGACTTTAATGAGTGCTATTCATGGAATGGCAATGTTAGAAAAACAAGTTTGATTTTTGAGTTGATACGATGAATGAGATTAAAACAACGTTTACTTTTTTGGTGTTCGCAGCGATTCTTGCAGCGGCGGCATTAGGCAGCCATTTCATGAATCAGCCGTCCGATTCCAAGGACTTTGAACTCGTTGGCGAACCGTTTTTCGAGAATTTTGATTCAGCATCTCAAGCTCAATCGCTTACCGTATCGGCGGTTGACAGTGAATCCGGAAGGCTCGAGCGATTTGAAGTTAACAACCAAAATGGCTTGTGGCGAATTCCATCGGAATATAACTATCCCGCGGAAGCAGCTGATCGACTAGCGACGACGGCATCGTCGGTGATGGGGATCGTTCGGGAGTCTCTGGCCGGACGTTTGAGTAATGAGCACGCAAAACTTGGGGTTCTTGATCCCCTTGCGGATGATATCGAGGACCCCGAGGGTGTTGGCAAACGAATCACGCTTAAAGGAGCTGACGATGAAGTCGTTGTTGATTTAATTGTTGGTAAAGAGGCAGGAGACGTGGTGCTAACGGGCGCGGAAGCACCTTTTGGTAATTCATCGGGAGAGAAGTATTATTTCGTCCGAAATCCGGAAGAGCAGCAAACCTACAAAGTGAAATTGAAGATTGATCTTTCCACTAAATTTTCTGATTGGATAGATCCTGATCTCCTGAGAATTGATCCCAATTTAGTTACCGCGGTTACGATTGATAACTATTCATTGGAGGAAGATCAATCCAATCCGCTTTCTCCAAATAAATCTTTGTTTAAGGCCCAAGGCGACAAGATTCAGATGACGCGGGAGTCCAGTACGGAAGCTTGGAAGCTAGATGGTTTGATTGCCGAAGTTGAGGACCTGCAGACGGCTAAAATTACGGAGATGTTAGGGGTATTCGATCAATTAAAAATTGCAGGTGTTCGCCCTAAATCCAAGTACAAAGGGTTTTTCCTGTTAACGCCAGACTTGAAACTGAACCTGCAGCCTGAATTTGAATCGGACAAACAGGGGCTCGCTCAGGCGATCCAGCAACTTCAAGGGGAGCTTGATCAGAAGGGGTTCAACCTCGCTGGTACGGCGGAAAAAATGGAACTGGTTGCTCAAAATGGCGACATTTCGATTGGCACGGAGCAAGGTGTTCTATACACGCTTAGCGTTGGCGCGACCTATGAAGGTGAGGAAACGGATATCGAAATCGGGGCGGCCGAAGATAACAGCGACGATGATGAGACTCAAGAAGCAACAAAAGAGGCTGAGGTTCAGAATCAAGATAGGTACATGATGGTACGGGTTGCGTTCGATGAAAGTCTAATCTCGCCAAAACCGGTGGCACCGGTAGAACCCATTGCTCCCAAAAAACCAGATGGTTATACGCCAGCTACGGAAACAACTGAACCGGATGTGGATTCCAAACCCTCCGAGGAACCGGGCGAGGATCCTGCAGAAAAGCCGCCCGGCGAGACTGCTCCGGATCGTGATCCCGCGTTCATAAAATATGATACCGACCTTGCTGCCTTCGAGGAATTAAAACTCGATTATGAACTTGCCAAGACTCGATTCGAAACCGAAACGAAGGAATTCCAAGATAAAATTACAGAGGGAAAAAAATTAGTTGCTGAATTAAATGAGAGGTTCGGCGATTGGTATTATGTCATTAGTGGTGAGAACTTAAGCACTTTACAGTCAAAGCGAAGTGATTTGGTGACAACCAAACCTGCGCCAGGCGGTGGAGGACCTGCAGGAAGACCCAATTTATCGTTCCCGAACCTGCCGATTCCACCCAATTCAGAACCGCCACCGTCCTCGGAGGATGGTGACTCCTCCCCAGGTGAAAAATCAGCTGATCCTGAAAAAGAAAAACCTATGAATGAGCCGGTTGCTGAAAATCCAGCCGCTAGTCCGGGTGACGTTCAGGCTTCGGAAAAGGATGCCACTAACGAAGCCGGTAAGGTCGAGGGTGAAGTTAAAGAATCCAAGAATCCAAGTGAGGCTGTTACTAATCCTGAAAATGAATCGGGGGAATCAAAGTCGGAATCTCCGCCGAGTTCAAAATCGGAACCTGAGGAACCTGACGAGGGGAAGTAGTCATGCCGGTTGTTTTAAAACGCGTTACTGGTGCGGTTTCCGCTTGCGTAAATTCTCACGACCGGTGATCAGTTTTTTATTCGGCTCCGCCGCGACAAGCTTGCGACTCGAGTCTCGGATCGCCGTAAATCGATCGATATGGTAGGGGTGACTGCGTAAAAAACTCGGAACGGGAATTTGTGTTTTTTTGTCGCGAATGCTTAGTCGGCGAAAAACCTCGGCCATTTCATGGGGATCGTAGCCTGCTTGGAATGCCCAACGGCAGCCGTCGGAGTCCGCTTCTTTCTCCTGGTCCAGTGCATACGGCGTCATAAACGACTTCATCATCAACTGACCGAAGCCGGCGAACTGTCCAAAGTTCTGTCCGCCTTTGGACAAGGCATCCTGTGCCAATAGTGAATTCTTGAATTGTTCCAGTTGGTGCTGACGATCGATATGACTGAGTTCGTGGCCGAGGATCCCGACTAAGGCAGCTTCATTGGCGACAAATTTCAGTAGTCCGCGATAGACAATTACCTTGCCACCGGGAAATGATCTTGCATCGGTGAGGGGTGAATCTGCAACAAAAATGGTTATCGATTCATAACGGTTTTTGTTGGTCATTAAGGGGTGTAGTTTCTCGACAAGTTGCCGAAGATAGACCACATCTTTTCCTTGGTTGGTCAGTTTGATCCGCTGAGAATTGAGATGTTGAGCATAAGAGCGAAACTGATTTTCTCCAACTTTTTTTTCGTCAGCTTTAGAAACTTTAATCCGAGCTAACTGCTGCTTTTGCTCGTCGCGATCACCAACGAGTTGTCGCAGAAAATCGTCGCCGAAATCAGCTTGTTTAAAAGGGAGTTCGCGGTCGAAATCAAATTGCACATTAGGAAACGGAAAGAATTTGAATCCGCCCTGCTGTTGCTGCCCGCGCGCTTGCTTATCAATTGAGAAAATTAAGCACCAGATGATGAGGGCTAATCGCATAAAGCTACACCTGCAAAATTACACCCGTAAAATGATATCGACAAAACAAAAAACTAACAGATTTCGCCCGAATAGTACCTGCAATTAAACCTTCTGTCAAAACAGTTGATTTTGGTTAGGGGTTTTCGGATAGACACTTCATTTTCTTAAGGAACCCATTTTATTCTGTTTTTAAGTTGTGTTCCGATCGAAGGCAAAATGTTTGCAGGTGTTGCCAAGGGCAAGATTGAAAATCGCTCTGTGATCTGATCAAAGGACGGCCGTAACTTGAGGCCAGTTTGGGGTAAGTAAGCCTGAATTTTCAAGGTAAAACTAGTCGCTGTTGAACGAGTTGATTCGGCCATCACTTGTTTCAGAAAGTTAACATTGTCTAGTTAGGATGCAATAATTGAACAAAATGGCGATAGGAAATTCGAAAATACAACACAAATCTAAGTCGACACAACCGGTTTCAACTGATTTCATAATTTTGAAGCACGAGGGCACTTTCTGTCATCTATGAGCTACGTTTTTGCAGACCCACTCATCGTAACTGATAACCGATATGAAATTTACAGCGATCGCTAAACGAGTTGAAAAGCAAATTCCTTACGCGGATGCGTTAGAGGTTGCCAGAATGTGCACCCTAATGTGCGGCGCGGTTCGTGATATCTCGACGCTGGCGGACGAAAAGAAGTTCTTAGAGATATGGGATGAGGTCAACCTTCGATTACAGGCTGCCACAGACCAGCACGTTGCCGTAAGTGAGGAACTTGAAGCACTGACTAATTCTGATCCTCAGGATTTTTCCTCGGAGCAGATTTGGGTTCTCGTTCGATCAATTAAAGTCCAAAATCAATTGTTGAGGCTTTACGTTGGAGATCCTACTCTTGAGATGGGTTAAGCCTTCCGCCATTTGGCGTTCTCGTCATGCGACAATAGGCGATCCGGATCTGCCGTGCTTTTTTCGCCAAATACTCATGCGATAAAGATTGTCGCAACCTTAAAGTAGATGAGGATGCCGAGAATATCGACGATTCCTGCTACAAAAGGAGTACTCATCATCGCGGGATCCCAGCCCAATTTTTCGAATAAGAGGGGGAGGATAGAACCCGTCAATGTACCGCAGAGAACGACCAATAAAAGTGTCAGTGGGACGACAAATAGGGAGGCACTGATGAACGTCTCCGACGGGGGGACAAAAAAGATTGACGCTGCCAATCCCATCGCTGCGAGTCCAGCACCGAGCAGTAACCCCATGACCAACTCGCGGAACACCACGCGCAACCAGTCACTCAAGGAAATATGGCCTCGTGAGAGTGCGGTGATGATCAGGGTTGCACTTTGACTACCTGAATTTCCACCACTACTGATTATCAGCGGAATAAAGAGGGCTAGCCAAACCCATTTTTCAATTTCCGTCTCATATTCTCGAATTGCGATGGCGGTAAGCAGAGCAAAGAAAAATAAAATTGCCAGCCAAATTCCGCGTTTCCACGTCAGCGTGAAAACTGATGTTCTTAAATATGATTCGTCGAGCGGGTCAACCGCACCAATTCGGTGGGCATCTTCGGTTGCTTCTTCCTGGACAACGTCAATTACGTCATCGTGGGTGATGATTCCAAGCAATTTGTGTTGATTGTCAACGACAGGAATAGCCAGTAGGTTCATCTTTGCGACTTGCTTGGCCACATCCTCCTGGTCATCCAGAACATCGACGGAGACCAGATTGGTTTCCATGACCTCGTGGAGCAATGTTTCCGGTTGCTTCATGCCTGCCAGCAGTTGCCTCGCCGAGACCAAGCCCCGGAGATGATCCTCGGAGTCGACGATATACAAATAGTAGATCGTCTCATATGTTTCACTTTGCCGGCCGATTTCATTAAGTGCTTCGCGAATGGTTAGTGATTCACTTAATTTTGCGATTTCGGTGGTCATTACCGCGCCAGCGGTTCCTTCGGGATACTGACTAAGGCGTTGAAAATCACGTCGTTCTTCTACCGGAAGTAACTTTAAAAGTTCTGCCAGCCGATCATCGTCAAGCTCTTGAAGCAGATCGACTCGGTCATCCGGTGCAAGCTCAGCAACCATCGCGGCGACCGAGGCAAGGGGTTCGTTTTCTAAAATTTCGTATTGTTTATCTTTTCCAAAAAACGAAAAGATGTCGACGCGGTCTTCCATCACTCCATGCTGGATGACCTGCCATGATTCACTGGCGCTAAGGCCCGCCATGAATTCAGCCGCCCGTGAAGGATGAATCGCTTCACAGAAATCACGCAAGCCATCGGCGTTGTTTGCCGAAAGCATCTCACGTAATTCCGGTAAGTAAAGCGTGTTAATCATGGCTCTGATTTATTTTTGCTGAATGCCAGTAAAGCAAGACATCTCGAGATAGTGGAGTGAAGGGCGTTTAACTCACTGGATTGATTCGAAAGAATCAAATTAGTCGGGTCAGCACCCTCCTCGAATTATGCTCAATCGAACCTAAATTGGATATGCCCGTTTTTGTCAGAGGCCGAATCTGACGCCAAAAAAGGTAGTAATGTAGCGATAAAAGAATATGGGAAGGGGGTGGCGTACTCCGCGGTAAATGCGGAAAACGGGTAAATTTCCGGTTCCGGAATGCGCGTTCGCCTATCCTATGCTGAACAAGGGTGGCCTGCTGGCAGAGTGGAATTGTTACGGGTTGAGAACTTCGGTGCACTACCGATTGCCAATGAGTTGATCCAATTCCTGTTTCAGTTTCGGAAGAATTTCGTCGTAGCCGTACGCCCCTAGTGCCTCGGTTCCTTTTTTCAGGTTGACGACCTTGGGCCCACACCAAAGGCCAAGGTCAGCATCATCGGTTTCTCCGGGTCCGTTTACTCGACAACCCATTACAGCGATCGTAATCGCGTGTTCTTTGGCATATTCGGTCATTGATTTGACTTGTTCCGCGAGATCAACAAAGGCTTCATTTTCGACACGCGAGCAACTTGGACACGAAATAATGTTGAGGGAATTTGTGTTAAATTCAACGACACTCCTGACCCGACCGGCGTAAATGTCGTCAATGATCCCCTGCCCCGCCGCGATCTCTTCTCCTTTGCGAACATTGGGTACGGTTAAAGAAACTCGAACGGTATCCCCAATTCCTTTTCCGATCAGTTGTTCGAAAGCAATTCTGGTTTTTATAACGCCGTCGGGTGGAATGCCTGCCTCGGTGACACCGAGGTGGAGTGGAATTTCTGGGCGTGAGGATGCAAATTTTTGATTAACCTCAACTACCTTGGCTGGATCGGAATCTTTCAACGAGACGCAATAGCGCGTGAAATCCAGTGAATCCAGAAAATCGCAATGTTCAAGTGCACTTTCGAGCATCGGAGTGATTGAATCGGAGGAATCATATTTTGATTTCTTCTCAGGATCTACCGAGCCACAGTTAACACCAACGCGCATGGCACAGTCATTTTGTTCAGCGATTCCGGCCAGAAAACGGACTTTCTCCTGCCACGGTTTTTCAGTTTCGTGGTGATATAAGTGACCGGGGTTGTATCTGATTTTATCGACATGTGGTGCGACAATTTCAGCGAGTCGGTAATTCTCCTGAAGATCGACCGAGAGGTTGGCGGTTGTCTGGGATCGAATTTCTCCAAGCGCTGCCGCGTCTTTTTTACTATCGACGGCAATGCGAACAACATCGGCTCCTGCATCGTGCATCAACTGAACAAGTTTGACGGTTGCGTCGATATCGGTTGTTTTGGTTGCGGTCATGGACTGGACGGCAATTCGGTTACCATTTCCGATCACAACCGTGCCAATTTTTACCGCACGGGTTTGGTTTCGTTTAATATCTACCACGAAAATGCCTTTTTACGAAAACGTTGCCGGAGGGTAATTCAACTCGTTTGGAACTAACCTCGATGGAAGTTTTAAACTGTCGCTGGGAAAAAAGGGAATCCTGCGTTAACCTAATGGTCAGGCGACCACAGACTTACGTTCGAAGCCAACCGTTGACGATCGATTCCCGAAGACCTCAGTTTAACCGAAATATCTTGTTTTGACTTCACCCTTCCCCCGTCTCAATATTGTTTTGCACCAACCCGAAATACCTGGCAACACGGGGGCAGTAGGCCGTACCTGCGTTGGTATCAACGCGAAACTATGGCTTGTCCGGCCATTAGGGGGTCGTGTCGACGAAAAAAGTCTTCGAAGAGCCGGACTCGATTATTGGCAACATCTTGATTGGGAGGTAGCCGATCACTGGGACGATTTAACCGAGCGGATCGGTCAGACAAGATTTTGGTTTTTCTCGCGATTTGCAACCCAGAGTTACGCTGACATTCAATATCTGGAAGGGGATACTTTAGTCTTCGGTAGCGAGACATCTGGCTTGCCGGACAAATTGACTAAGGTAAATGCCGATCGGTTGCTCAGGATCAATACAACGGAACATATTCGCAGTTTAAATTTGGCAACGAGTGTTGGGGTGGCCGCTTTTGAGGCGGTTCGGCAGTTGAATCTTGGTAAGCCTTAACCTTCGTAAGCCCATGGAAGACATAGGGGGTGATTGGTTCTTGCCGTTCCGATCGCGATAGATTTAACGGTCATTCATTTTTGGATGGGATGATTGTCGCTCGATTTCCAGCCACGGATGAGAGTGTCCTAAGTAAATCTGAGAAAATTTAAAATTGGCCTCGACACTGAACGTCCTTTCGCTACTATATCGGTGCGGGGTGGAGCAGCCCGGTAGCTCGCGAGGCTCATAACCTCGAGGTCGCAGGTTCAAATCCTGTCCCCGCAACTTAATTTTACATAAAAGGGTCGCTGTCTGAGGATGGCGGCCTTTTTTTTGTTTACGGAAAGTGGTGTTACCGGTTTTTTCGGCTGTGGTCAATAACCAAAATATATATTTTGTGTTTTATCGAA
>JAPOIJ010000153.1 GCA_029979005.1 Planctomycetota bacterium
AATGACATGTCGGCATTCGGAGCTAGATTGGCGCTTTACCGTCACGGCATCGACGTTCCCGAGGAGGTTTCACTGATCGGAATTGATGACCAAACGGAAGCTCCTTACATGACACCGCCAATGACCAGCGTAAGACAACCTGCCTTCAAAATGGGAGTCGCAGCGGGAAACGCAATGCTCGATTTGCTAATGAACAAAGAAATTGAGCTTCCTAAACCCTCGGTTCAAATTAGCGTTCGTGAATCGACGGCGAAGGTCGAAAAATAAAGCCACACTCCAGTATGCCAGAACTGGAGAACATTTCTCTGACTCGAAGCTAAAACAAAGTTCCCACTGGCTACCAGTAGCGCAAAAAAACACCCTCGCTAAATTTCAAATTTACCAAGGGTATTTTCTGCTCTAAAACGGATGCGCTCGAAAGCGTTCCATTTTCAAAAAATTCAAATCAGTCGATCTGATTACCGTTTTTATCAAACTTTGGCGCGGTACTGTTTTTACGAGCGTTCGCTTCTGGCTTGTGCTTTCCAGAGAAGTACTCGTCGTAAGTCGCATCGTCATCAACCTCTTCGAAGACTCCATTGCCAAAGGCGACGATTCGCGAACCATCTACACCTGTCTTTTCAAAAGCAAGAGGCTCGTAACATCCCCGCTGACTTCCAGCAACGCCCCAACGCACCTGAATCTCTTCACCGTCACGTTCACTAATAAAGACCGATTCAATGTCGCTCATGTCAAATCCCATCATTTCGAGATTGGATGCAATGGAGGGATCGTTCAAGAACTTTACAAAAGCATCTTTATTCTTTGGTCCTTTGTAATTGTTATTAAATTGATACAAAACGTAGCTACTGGCAATACGCATCGTATTGTTTGAGTTCATCTCGCCTACGATTTGTTCGACTGTATTCCCGCTACCACAACCTGCTACCATTGCGATGGCAACCATCGCGGAAGCTAAAGCGCCTCGAATTGACATTGCTTTTCCCATAAAACCGACCATTAATAGTTTCTCCAAAAAAAAAGACTCCGCATCCGAAGACGCGGAATCCGAATTACTTACGCTGTTTGGATTACAATTCTGTTATATCGTGAACTGAACCATCAGCACGCCGACCGACTTGATCAGCAACAAATCCGTCGATGTTGTTCGAGATCGCTGAAACTGAACCGTCGCCAATTGCAAAGTTGGTTGTTCCAGGGTGAGCCGAACCGAACGAGTGTTCAGCGTGATCTGAGTTACCACGACGACGATCTGCAGGCAGACTGTCTGGCCAGACGAAAGCACCGCTGGCAGACGACACAAAGCAACGCATGTTAGGCCAATCGGCACTGTGCATAGCACCTGGAAGATCCCACCAGTCCCAACCGCTTGGCGGTGGGCTGTAGCGACGAGCATCAACTGATTTCTCACCAATCATGAATGTGTTCGAAGATCCATCAGTTACGCCTCCGAATCCGACCTTACCAAAGTTTTGGTAAACGCGAACACCTGAGTCGAGGTAAGAGTTGAATGTCTTGGCAATGATTCCGCGCCAAATGGTCTGACCTTCAGGCTGGCTAGCCTGCTGATCCTGCCAGTTGAAACCACCCCAGCCAGCAGGGTAACTGCCGCCGAAGTTCCATGAAGTCATAACACCGGCATAGTCACCGAGAAAGTAGTCTGCACCCCACGACTGAACACCGCGGCGATCGCCACGTGAAGGACAGTTGAAAGTCGGGACTACGCGTGACAACATCATGCCAGGTGAACCGTTGGTTCCGTCATTGACACGCATATCGTAAAGGTTGTTTTGCTCCATGAATGGCAAAACTTGGTATCCCCAACCCCAGTTTTCACGGTCGACTGCTGAGCGGAACTGGGTTCCAGCAGCGTCAAAACCCTGAGAGTGATCACCTGCAGATGGGAAGTACTGGTACGCTGACTCATAGTTAAGAGCAGCAAGAGCAATTTGGCGCAGCTGATTCATACAGGTTGTACGACGAGCTGCTTCGCGAACCTGCTGAACCGCAGGCAACAGCATCCCGATTAGGATGCCGATAATCGCAATGACGACAAGCAGTTCAACAAGGGTGAAACCCTTGCGAAGATGTCTAGTTTTCATGAGAACCTCTTTCATGGGGACAATAAGAAAATGGAAATATTCACCGCTATATTTTAAAGCACAATTATGAAACCGCTTTCAAAAACCAGTGTCAGCGCGGAGACACCTGAAACCGGTTTCAGATAGTATATACACTTCTCGTGATTCATGAAGCCTTTATATCCTCAATACCGCCATTTTTTAGAAGATTTTCAGCTATAAGTTATTCTTTTCGACCTTTGGATTCCACTTAATGTTGACAATCACTACATTGTCAATTCTCCGCCCTGCCCTGACTCATGGCTAAACGCCAAGCAAAAAATCACAATTAACTAATTTTTAACGAAAAAAATCAACATTCACCAAATTACGGCAAGCTAAACACCAGATTTGATTAAAGGCATTTTTTTTTTCATTGTTAAATTTCGCCGATTGTTTTCGTGGACAAATTTCGTTCAAAAAAATCGAAACGTTCACTCAAAACGTTCACTTGTAATTAGACAATTAAGCCAAAAACGATTGCTCCGCAGCCTGATACATTCGCTAACCCAAGCTCAAACGGGCAAAGCATTCAAAAAATTGACGCTCTCGAGAGTAAACAAAGAGCCTACGGCCGATGCCGTCGCACTGGGAAGGACCGTAAGTAAGACGCCAAACAACATTGCCTTGAAATGACGTAACCTGAATTCACTTCCCCAAGCCGAGTCATTATCTTGCGCCATTTAACAATCTCTGGGTTCAAAATTGCCCCAACGTTTGTCGTCGGCCCGGGCTTTTCTTGCGCTACTTTTTCTTGGGACGAAACGCAACGATTCGATCGGGATCGGTTTCCAAGAAACCTCCCCCGATCAGATCAACGCAATAGGGTACCGCTGCGAATACCGCATCGAGGCACTCGGCAATCGCTTTGGGACTGCCCGGTAGGTTAATAATGAGTGCGCCCCCTGCCTCGGACGAGCGTATTCCAGCAACTTGCCTAGATAGAATCGCAGTGGGGACTTTGGTCAAGGAAACCTGACGCATTAATTCACCAAATCCTGGCATCATTTTATCACAAACATTTTCGGTCGCTTCGGGGGTAACGTCACGAATCGCAGGCCCCGTTCCACCGGTCGTAATAACCAAACTACAATTCTCACCGTCACACAGTTGGACCAGTGTCGCCTCGATTTGTTCAAGTTCGTCCGGAATCACCACCGTTTTCAACTCTATCTCTGACGTCACGGTTTGTTTAAGGTACTCAATAACCGCTGGGCCGCCTCGATCTTCGTACTCGCCGCGACTTGCTCGATCGGAAACGGTTACCACACCTATGATTGTTGCTGCACCCATTTCTTCACCATCTCCCTCAAATAATTCCACTATTGACTGATAATATCGCTGCTCTGGAAAGGACTGACATCCACTCAATGCCTACACGGGCGGGTAATTTTCAATCATGGCCGATTTCAACACCTCGAGAGAATCGGGTTGATTTAAGTCGTAGCTAATCGTTGAAATGGTAACCTTGCCAGCGGCCAACGCTTGCGTGTCGGTCAGAAATTTCGAGGGTTCAGGTACCGGAAAGTTCGTTGACCAGAAATACGAGCGTCCTTTCGGGTCAGTTCCAGTAGCGAACCCATAGGCCATCGGGTTCGTTTCGACCGGAACCAAAACCACCTCGGGAGCAGATTCAGGATACTTTTCCAATGCAACTGTAGGCACGTTTATGTTCACCACGGTTCGGGGCGGAAGATTACTTTCCATCGCCCGCCTTATCAGTGGCCATACCATGTCCGCAGCGAGTCCAAAGTCCATAAATTCAGAGCTTTCCAAGCTTATGGCAAACGCTGGGATTTCAAAAGTCGCGGCAGCGAGTGCCGCCCCTGCGGTACCGGAGTGTCCGACATTGATACCTGCATTCAAACCTCCGTTAATTCCACTCAAAACCAAATCCGGTTTCCAAGGACACAGTTCATGAATTCCCAATTTGACGCAATCCACTGGTGTACCGTTGACCGAATATCCCGGGATATGATCATCTTGAGTATCTAAATCGCCGCCTAATGCATGTGGAAATAAAGGGGACAGGAAGGTAATAGCCTGGCTCACACCACTCTGTTCAATCCGAGGTGCCACCAGAAAAACCTCATCACAATGACGGCGGACCAATTTCGCAAGCTGAATTATCCCCTGTGAGTGAACGCCATCGTCGTTCGTAATTAACACTTTCATTCGCCGGAAATCCGTATTTTAAAATCGTAATTTGCGTAATAATTAGCCAGTATACGTGCCGGTTCCAATTTCGATAGCGTATCGCCATCATCTATTCTGACTGGCCCCCTCAGAAATGCGTAATTGTTCGATTTTATCAACGTATAAAACGGGAAGTGCGAACTTCTCGACTTCTTAGGTCACACTCGTTGGAAAACCCGCCTTACATTCGTATAATCCCAGGTTCCCTACCCGCCTCCTTATCGCGGGTATTGTTATTTAATACGCAACATTTGGACAATTCGAATGTCACTGGCCACTGAAACAAACGCCAAATCAAATTCCGAACGGATTCTCGTCTTAGATTTTGGATCTCAATATGCCCAGTTAATTGCACGGCGTGTTCGGGAGCAACACGTCTATTGCGAGATTGTCCGCCACGATATTACACCGGAGCAAATAAAAAACCACTCACCCAGCGGTCTTATCCTCTCCGGCGGTCCGAGTAGCGTTTATGAATCCGAATCACCTAAATGTGATCCCGGCATCTTCGATATGGGCATTCCAGTCCTCGGAATATGTTACGGCATGCAACTAGCCTGCGATCACCTTGGCGGGAAAGTTGAAAGTACCAGCACGCGTGAATACGGCCGGGCCATCTGCAATGTCGCCACGGACGATGTCCTGTTCAAGGACTTTCCACAGGAAGCCCAAGTCTGGATGAGTCACGGCGACCAAGTTCAACGAGTCAGCGAAGACTTTGCCGCGCTGGCGAATACGAGCACCTGCCCAGTAGCCGCTGTAAAACATTTGAAACTTCCAGTTTACGGGCTTCAATTTCATCCCGAGGTTACGCATACGCCCGAAGGCTCCATTCTTCTGAAAAACTTCCTGTTCGAAGTCTGCAACTGCACCGGCACATGGAAGCTGAAAGATTTCGCCAACGAGGCCATTGAACGCATTCGCGAGCAAGTTGGAACATCGCGGGTAATCTGCGGTCTCTCGGGCGGCGTCGATTCAGCGGTCGTCGCCGCGTTGCTCTACAAGGCGATTGGCCCCCAACTTTCATGCATCCTTGTAGATAACGGCCTGCTTCGGAAAAACGAAGCCGAATTGGTGACCGAACAATTTACCGACCACTTTAAAACTGACCTGCGTGTGGTTGATGGAAAAGAACAGTTCCTAACCGCTTTACAGGGCGTCACGGATCCGCAAGAGAAACGAAAGAAAATCGGACACGTTTTTATCGAATGTTTCAAAGCAGAATCCGAAACAATCGAGGACGCGAAATTCTTAGCCCAGGGCACACTTTATCCCGACGTCATTGAGAGCGGGGCCGCCGAGGACGGACCTGCGGCTACCATAAAACTGCACCACAATGTTGGTGGCCTTCCGGAAGAGCTTGGCTTTGATTTAATCGAACCACTGCGTGATTTATTTAAGGACGAAGTCCGTCGCCTTGGTATTGAGCTTGGCCTGCCCGAAGATTTGGTCTGGCGACACCCCTTCCCCGGCCCCGGTCTCGCTGTCCGCTGTCTCGGTGAAATCAGAGAAGAGAAACTAAAGGTCCTCCGCGAAGCGGATGCAATCGTCATCGAAGAAATAAAAAATGCCAACCTTTACCGGAAGACATCCCAGTTGTTCGCTGTATTATTGCCCGTCCAAAGCGTTGGTGTCATGGGAGATGCAAGAACTTATGAAAATGCACTGGTGATTCGATGTGTAGACACCGATGATTTTATGACCGCCGACTGGTCGCGCCTGCCGTACGACATCCTTGCGACGATGTCGACGCGAATCATCAACGAAGTCAATGGCGTCAACCGTGTTTGTTACGACATTAGCTCCAAACCACCTGCTACCATCGAGTGGGAATAAAAATTAGACAAAGACGCTACCCTAGAATTAGAACTTTTAACTCAATTAAATCGCACGAACTTAATAATTACCGCTATGAGTAAACAGTACATTTTCCAGATGGTCGACATGACCAAAAAGCACGGCACCAAGGCAGTCCTTAACAACATTTGGCTTTCATTTTATCCAGGTGCGAAGATTGGCGTACTGGGCCGCAACGGCACCGGCAAAAGTACCCTTCTAAAGATCATGGCAGGCATCGATAAAGAATTCGACGGAGAAGCCCGGCTAACCGACGGGTTCACCGTAGGCTATCTCCCGCAAGAGCCTCAACTAAATCAGGAAAAGAACGTCTGGGACAATGTCCAAGAATCCGTCGCTCCGCGTCGACAACTTTTGGAT
The DNA here is from genome assembly GCA_029979005.1 of Planctomycetota bacterium. Lineage (GTDB taxonomy): Bacteria > Planctomycetota > Planctomycetia > Pirellulales > Pirellulaceae > Mariniblastus. The sequence goes on from JAPOIJ010000153.1 coordinate 6,534, forward strand.
CGTTACAATGAGCTAAGCGCGAAGTGCGCTGAGCCTCTCGATGATGATGCGATGCAGAAAGTCTACGATGAAATGGCTCGCGTCCAGGATCAAATCGAAGCCTCCAATAGCTGGTCACTGGATCACGAAATTGAAGTCGCGTTTGAGGTCATGAATTTACCGCCCAAAGACGCAAACGTTACAGAACTTTCCGGTGGTGAGCGTCGCCGAGTCGCCCTTTGTAAACTTCTCCTGGAAAAACCTGATTTACTGCTCCTGGATGAACCTACCAACCATCTGGACGCCGATTCCGTTCATTGGCTTGAACGAACGCTTCAAGATTATCCGGGAACCATCGTGGCAGTCACCCACGACCGGTATTTCCTCGACAATGTCGCTGGATGGATCCTCGAACTGGATCGGGGCCAGGGTCACCCGTTCGAAGGAAATTATTCTTCGTGGCTGGAGCAAAAACAAGCTAGATTAAAAGTCGAAGAGAAACAAAACGATGCGCGGCTCAAAGCACTTAAGCGTGAATCGGAATGGATTAAAATGTCGCCCAAAGCACGCCAGTCCAAGAGCAAAGCGAGGATCGGCGCCTACGAGCAAATGCTCAATGAGGACCAGCGCGAACGAGAGCAAGATCTCGAGATTCAGATTCCCCCGGGGCCACATCTTGGAGACGTTGTAATCGAAGCCGAGAACCTAGGAAAAGGTTTCGGTGAGAAAATATTAATGGAGGATGTCAACTTCCGACTTCCACCGGGCGGCATTGTAGGCGTGATCGGCCCAAATGGAGCGGGAAAGACTACATTGTTCCGAATGATTACCGGCCAGCAGGAACCCGACAGCGGGTCACTCAAAATTGGGGCCACCGTCGAATTAGGCTACGTCGATCAATCCCGCGACAGTCTCGGTGACGACAACACCGTCTACCAGGAAATCTCTGAAGGTCACGACACACTCGAACTTGGCAAGCGAAAAGTCAATGCGCGGGCTTATGTCAATCGGTTCAACTTCCGCGGACCCGATCAGGAAAAGAAGGTAGGCGTTCTTTCGGGTGGAGAACGCAATCGCGTTCATCTCGCCAAGCTGTTGCGACGCGGTTCCAATGTTCTATTGTTAGACGAACCTACCAACGATCTCGACGTCGATACGTTGCGAGCCCTCGAAGAAGCCATTGAAAATTACGCTGGTTGTGTTGTTGTCACCAGTCACGATCGCTGGTTTTTAGATAGAATCGCGACTCACATCCTTGCTTTCGAAGGGGATGGCTATCTTCACTGGTGCGAGGGTAACTACCAAACCTACGAACATCAACGACGAGAACGGCTTGGGCTGAAAGAAGACGAACCCAAGCGATTTAAATACAAAAAGCTAATCACTTGATGTATAAATAACATCTGACATCATTCCTAGAACGTGGCAAAACACCGAAACCTCGACGGCTACCTTATGCCGGCGTCCGGTATTCGAATCGGGTCCAACAAAAATCGTTTTGCGACTCAATATTTTTCAAGATCTTTCAACTAATAAACTTTCATTCAGGATCAAACTATGACTATCTTGCGCAGCGGTACAACTAAAAAATACTCTGAGAACTGGGGCGCCGCCTTTGGTGAGAAAAAGAAAAAAACAACCAAACCCAAAGCATCGGCCAAGTCCAAAAAGACCAAAGCGAAAAAGTCTTCATCAAAAAAATAATTGATTGTGGATCCCACCAAAAACAACTCTGTTCCTCTCGCTCTGTTTCAGGCTTTGCTTAAACAATACGCCGAGGCGTTGATCATCTCCGATGTAAATCAACTCCCTTATTATTGGAATGAAAAAGCCGAACGGCTATTTGGGGCGACTTCGAACGATTTCGCAAAAAACCAACAAGTCATTGATCTAATAAAATGCGAATCGCCGTCTCCCAATTTACCCTCCGTTGAAACCGAGGTGGTGCGACTCTCTTCCCCGGGTCCATTCGAACAGCAGCCCTATCATCGAACAATTGAGACGCACGAAATCAACGGTAAAGTTTGGCGCTTCATTCGTTTTACCGAACTCTCAACCTTTTCGTTGACGGAGTCGGAGCTTTATATCCAATCAAGAACCGATGAATTGAGCCAACTTCTTAATCGAAGAGGATTCCAATCAACTCTGGAACAGAATGTTGAGAAACGACTCGCACTCGCCATTGTAGATATCGACTATTTTAAGCGGATCAATGACAATCACGGTCACGGCGCAGGAGATCAGGCCATCGCCTGGTTTGCCGATCAGTTAAATTTAGAATTTTCAGATGCCGTTTGCGTCGGGCGATTGGGGGGCGATGAGTTTGGTGTCGTGCTTGAGGTATTCGAAGAGAAGGAAACCGAGCGTCGATTTGAACAATTTTGCCAAACCATTTCTCGACAACGACCTGTGTTTTATCCGCCAGGATTATCGGTCAGTATCGGCGTTGCTATATCAAAACTAAAAAACACCGGTTCCCGGCGGCTGCTAACCGCCGGAGACCGCGCCATGTATCAATCCAAACAGGCCGGCCGGAATCAATCAACGAGTGTTCAGCTGATTTAAAACCGGCGGGACCTAAACATCAACGAACTGCCGCCTTTGTCGGAAAACCTGAACCGGCCTCTCGACCGACCACAATCCGCTCGTCTCACAGTGTTACGACTGCGTTAACACAAAACCGACTGCGACACAGCCAACCCGTCTAATTCGTCGTCGCGTCTAATTTTCTATTAACCACCGACCGAACCTCAAGAGAAGGGTCAGATAGGAACTTAGTCTGTAATTCCTCCCAGTCAATACAAAGCTTACCGCCCAATTTCTCGTGTTGCTTTGACCAGTCGTTGATCAAATCAAAACATGCATGATCAATGTAGGCGAGTCGGTCTAGATCGATATGAACCTCAGTCCCACGTTCAACTCCTTCCAACGCTCTGGCTAGGCTAGGCAGACGCAAGAAAGTCGCAGAACCCAAGAGTTGCAAATGGGTGACATCGCCTTTCTTCTCCTGCTCTACTTCCAGGTATGTAAATCGATAGAGCAATTTTATACCGGACAAAAGAATCCCGCATACAACGCCAATTAAAAGATCCGTACAAACGATTGTGATCATAGTTGCAAAATAGATTCCAGTCTCAGCAACACTGATACTCCACAAATTCTTGATTTGCTTCCAATTCACCAGTTTGTAACCGATATGGACGAGCAGTGCCCCCAGCGCCGCTTTTGGAATGTATTCGAGCAACATTGGCAGCAAGGCAACAAAAATGAGTAGCCAAAATCCATGAAGGATGGTCGACCATTTCGTCTTCGCGCCCGAATTGACATTGGCCGAACTACGTACAATGACTCCAGTCATCGGAAGCGCTCCAATTAGTCCACATAGAATGTTTCCGATTCCCTGCGCGGCGAGCTCTTTGTCATAGTCGGTTCGCTGACCGGTATGCAATTGATCTACCGCAGAAGCACATAACAATGTTTCCGCACTCGCCACCAACGCAATAACCACGGCCCCCGTAAGAACGATGGGATCAAGTAATAATTGAAACCAGACCGTGTTGTCCGGGAGAGTCGTTTCTTTAAAAATATTCTTTTCTACCTCGATTTTTACGATGTCCAGGCCAGCAAGGTTGGCAAACAAAGTTGCAGCTAAAATTCCAATGAGTGGCGCCGGAACCGATTTTAGCTGTTTTGGTGCTAACAACGGCCAAATGACAATGCAGGCAATGGTAAGAATCCCGGTGAGTGCGGCTAGATGGTGATTTGCCGAGGTGTCCGAAGAGAAACACTTCAGAATGGCCTCTGGAATCGTAGCCATGTATTCCAAACCGCCATGCGCTTTCTCCCCATGCCATATCGCTTGATGGTCTAGCATAACGTGAAACTGACTGAATAAAATCAAAAGTCCAATACCCGCAAGCATTCCTTTGACAACGGCTGGAGAGACAGCGCGAAACCATTGGCCAAGCTTAAATCTGCCTGCTACAAACTGGAGAATGCCAGCCAGGAAGACAGATGTGCCAAGAACCATCAACGAGTAGGACAGCGCCTCACTCTCCTGAACCTCAGCACCCGACCCCAGTTTAGAAATGAAGGATTCCTTACCTTGGGCAAGCAAATCCGCGACAATCACGAACAATCCTGCCGCAGGACCGCTCACCTGAAGTGGTGAACCGGCAAAAAATCCAACTACAATTCCACCGATAATTCCCGTCAAAAGTGCCCGGGCAGGACTGACACCGACTGCTACCGCGATGCCAATGCATAACGGCAGTGCTACAAGAAAAACAACAATCGATGCGAAAAAATCATCTCGGAAATGACTCGCCCCCGAATCACCATTAGCCTCTTTCGTCTCACTCGACTTGAGCAAGTTATCACTCATCACTACGCTCCGCTTAAAAATTAGATCAGATCAGTTGTACGCTTCTCCTAAGGGAATGATTTTTCCTTAATCAAGGAATTCAACCTTTCCGCTTTCAAAGTGGTACACCCAACCCTCTATTTCTAATTCGTTCGCGGCAACCGCCTTGGCAACCGACGGGAACTCAAGCAGATGCTCCATTTGAAGCTTAACATTCTGCTGGATTCCTTCGCAAAGTGTCGCCTGATCTGAATCGAGACGGTCCAGTACCGCAGAACTCTTACTAACCCAGCTCTTGATTTCTGGTAGCTCATTGAGTGATTCCAGATTCATCAGGCCAGTCA
>JAPOIJ010000274.1 GCA_029979005.1 Planctomycetota bacterium
CTGAAAAGGAAGTGTTCTGGGGTTCTCCTGCGGTCAGCGATGGCCGACTATTGCTGCGAAGTTCAAAACACCTTTATTGCATTACCAATCGCGATCCTACCAACTCCCCTACTCCAGGCGCCCCCAAAATCCGTACGCTCTCCTCGACTAAGGTGAGCGATTCGAGTTGGGCAAATTCGAAATTGCCAACACCAACTGAACGCCCCCAACGACCCGACCCGGTTGAGGACAACAACTAATGCGCAGGACAAGCCTCAGCCAGCTTTAGACACGCCAGTCGTTTCGATACGATTTGGTTAACAACGCATTGGCCGATTCGTCATTCGTGAACTTCATCGACTTTGCATCCCATTGCAATTTTTTCCCGGCTCGATGAGCAACGTTTCCGAGAAGATTGTGCTCAATTAAAGCGCCGGAGTAATCAAAATTGCAAAGGGATTCACCACCCGTTTTGGCAGCGTGGATCCATTCTTTGTAGTGCCCGAGCGAAGGTGCGATGGTCGCTTCAGGGCGAGGCACGTCGGCAAAACCAGCTGATGGGCTAAGAACTGTTTTTCCATAGTCGGCAACCAGGACGCCTCGTTCTCCAATAAACGCGACACCGATCCCCCATTTCCCAATGTCAGTATCACTACCCACTTTCGGCTGAAGGTACTCCGCTCGCCGCCTCATCCCTTCATTGCCGTGATACCAAACAACTTTACAAGCAGCATGGTGTGCACCGTCACCTTCACGGGCAGGGTGCTCCCAAGTCACTTGCTGCCATGGCGGACAAGCAACAGGGTCTGGTTCAGGGCCTTCCGAGACAACAGAGGTTGGGCGATCCAGCTCCAGCGCCCAATAAGGCAGATCGATCAAATGGCTTCCCATATCACCAAGCACTCCATTACCGAACTCCCATCGACGATTCCAGTTCAGATTGCCGCCCGACCAATAGCTTTTGTTGTAAGGCCGATTTGCGGCTGGGCCCAACCAGACATCCCAATCGAAAGTTTCAGGAACGGGTTGTTCCGGCAATAAATCCTGATCGACAGACGATATGCCCCGACTGCACCACACATGGGCTTCGGTCACTGCACCAAGCATTCCACTTTGCACGATCTCGACCGCTCGTCGATAATTTCCGGTTGCGTGAATCTGCGTTCCCATCTGGGTCGCAATCTCACCTTTCCGTTGTTTATATTCATCTTGCATCAATCGCGCTTCGCGAACCGTATGCGCCAGTGGCTTCTCACAATAGACATGTTTGCCAGCACGCATCGCGGCGATGGATACCAAGGCATGGTGATGATCCGCAGTGGACACAACAAATGCATCGATTTTGGGATCGTCAATCAAAGTACGCCAATCCGTCGTCACAATGGCATCTTTAAACCGCTGACTCACTTTGGCAGTCGTTGATTTATTGATATCGCAAAGTGCATAGATGTTTTCGCCCGAACAACCATTGAGATTGGCACCGCCCCGACCGCCAGCGCCAATCACCGCGATATTCAATTTGTCCTGAGTCAAATCATTTTGCGCCGCAAGGAGGTGAACCGGCCCCAAGGCTGCGGCACCGACAAGGGTGGAAGCCTTCATAAAATTTCGGCGGTTGGCAGAGCCACGGCTAAGATTGGTCGAACTCATGCAAGAACCTCCCATTAAAGACAAAAATAATCATCGACATCCACGGAAAATGCGTAGCGATTGATCCTATCCGATCTGCCACTGGACTTCATCTTTTTCATTCATAAATGCAAAAGAATCGATTCAGCGTTCAACAGGCAAACCTTACCGATAACCGCTCGCCTATGAATAATTGCCAATCTGATTCGCTTATTTTTTACCCTGTTCAAGATCAGCTGTCGCGTTGGCAAATCGGCGTCCAAGATCAATATAGCCTGGAGAATCATAGTGCCACGGATCTGAATAGCCGTATTGATCCGTAGTGGTCACAAGTGCCGCGACTGCGTCAGCCTTCACATAATCGGCTTGAGCCGCGCGCACGATCTCCCCGTGTTTCCAACTGGGTGGGTCTTTTTTTGAATACGAAATTCGACCAATCACCACTGGAATATCATCTGCGCGAAAAGCCGCCCGGATCAAATCCATTAAACGTTTCAAATTCGCTTGATAACGTTTGGCAATTTCAGGGGTGTAGTTTGCGTCACTTTCACCCTGCATCCAGATGATTCCTGCAGGAATTAAACGATCGGGTTGACCATCATCATCAATATCTGTGTCCGCATAAGCGTGACGCACCGTGGCCAAGAAGTGATCGTACTGGTTAACTCCCGCCGCTCCCTCAAAATCGGGCTCCCAGCATCCAAACCCTCCAGCAGCTGACACATCGATGGATGTCCCGCCCCGTGAGTACTTGACGATCGCGATTCGTCGATCAGGAAAACGTTCCTGCATTGTTTGAGCAAATGTCAGTTCAACGCCAAAACGACTGGAATACTGATTGGTTTTTCCATCCGATTTAAAACCGACACCATGACCTGGCTGCAACTTACTCCAAATCCCTTTGCCATCAATCGAGGCGCGGTCGGGTGAAGTGTTCCCATGAAAAATCATGACATCGTTCTGAGCTCCAGCTTGGGCTGCAGGTAATTGTTTGACATACCCGTACCCATCCATATTGGACTGCCCCCCGAGATAGTAAACATAAAAGTCAGTCGCCTCAGCAAAACTTTGAGGACTTAACGCTAAACCAATCACCATCCCTATTTGCAACAGCTTCATTATTCATTCTCATTTCAAATAATTTTTTTATCCAGCGAACGCTATCGTTTCGATTCGACAGTCGCGGTACATCATACAACCTGCAGATTTACTTCGATAAATCAAAAACCGCCAATTGAGGCAGGTGGTCACTCAATGCAAATGATTGGGTATCCTGAATATTCAAACGAAATCCACCTTCGAACAACGGTCTCGATTCGACAACTTGCTTGGCAATTTTTCCAGCAGCCAAAACATAGTCGATCCGCCACTTAGGTATATCAGCTTTAATAGTTGGCCCTTCACCTACGCCCACGGTTGCGAACGTATCAATCCACCCAGCGTCCATCCACAATTTATATTCGTCCGTATCCGGGCCGTGGTTCAAATCGCCGATTAACAACATTGGTTTTCCGGCTTGCAAATCGGCCTTCATCGATTTGACCATCGCACGAATTTCGGCCAGGCGATTGGTGGGATCAGCCGTCGGATAAAGGTGTGCGGAGTGGACAACTAATGTCGTTTTGTCCGGCATCAACAGCTCCGCTCGCCCCCAATGACGAGTAAATAATTTCGGTGGGCGTTGAAATCCTAATGGAACACTTTGAGATCGAGCAATTTCGAACCGGCTCAACAAAGTTCCCGGCCAGCTTCCACCGCTGGGAAAGCGAACATGATGAAGACCAAGTCGTTTGGCGATATCACGTGTGATTGTCTCAGACGGCGATTCGGAAAAGCAGATAATGTCGGGGGAATACAGCTCCAACGCCTGCGCTAGCCGCGCGGCCATTTGTTTCTTTTCAACCGCCTGCCTCGCCAACGGGCGTTCCTTTGGCCAACCATTACCTCCATAAATATTGTAGGCAATGACCCGTAGCGCCTTCGCTGGTTCGGGACGATTAGAAAAAGACCAAGCTGGAGTTAGTAGCGGCACAACAGCTCCGCCAGCGACGCCGGCAAATCGCCTCCTTGAAATTGAATTTACCACGCTGAGCCCCTCCGCTGCATTCGCTAGGCGTTCCAGAAATCATCAACTCGATACCCAAAGGTTGGTGCTCAAGTCAGAATAAGTCTAAAGGAAAACGAAGGCTGGAGAAAACTTTTTAACGTAATTAAGCAGGGATTCTAATGTGGGAAACAATTACAGAGGGGCTTTAATTCCCGAAACTTCCC
>JAPOIJ010000021.1 GCA_029979005.1 Planctomycetota bacterium
AGAAGCACCTAAGGCAGAAGCACCTAAGGCAGAAGCACCCAAGGCAGAAGCACCCAAGGCAGAAGCACCCAAGGCAGAAGCACCAAAAGAAGAAGCACCAAAAGAAGAACCGGAAAAACAGTCGAATTTGGGGACCAGTGCTGACTACCAATTTGTTTCAACATCGGTTCAAGAGGAAGAGAAGTCAGAATCTGCACCACAGAAACCTGCGGAGCCGAAGACGGAAAATCCTGAGGTAGCTGAGCCAGCAACAGAAGCGCCCAAGACCGAAGCTACTGATACAGGTGATGGAAAAGCTGCAGAGTCTCCGGAGAAACCGCAGGAGCCTGCTGGCGAAAGTGCGGAATCCACGCAGGAACCAGCTCCTAAGGAGAGAGCAATTAAGCCGCTCAAAGACATTAAAGAGGAAGTCAAACGTTCGATGTGTGAAGAGCCAGCGTTGGAGGCAATGACGCAGGCGATCACTAAGGCGAGTGTTTTGGTTCAAGATCATTACGAGAAACGTTTAAGGTGGGATTTCGAGGAAAACAAAAATGCTGAAAACGAACCGGCTCCGATGGATCTGGACAGCATTGCAAAGCAGTACGGCTTGGTGAAGAAAGAGACAGGTCTGGTTGATTTTACTGAATTGTCAGCCGACGCGATTGGCTCGATTCGGGTCTTTCAAAATATGATGGTACAGGGGCGTCCGTCGCCTCAGTTGATTCCGTTGAGTCAGATTCTGTTCAGTAATTTTAACGGGCTAAATGAGTACGAGCCGAACACGGTTGATGACAACTGGAATACGCGGAATAGCTATCTCTATTGGGTCGCCCAAAAAGTAGACACTAAAATTCCGAGCCTCGATGAGGCTGAAAGTGAAGTCGTCAAGTATTGGAAGAAACAACAGGCGTTTGACTTGGCCCGGGAAGATGCCGAAAAGTATCAGGCCAAAGTTAATGAGAGTGACGGGAAATTGATGAGCGAAGTCGAAGGTGTTCCTGCGGCTAATGTAATTAAAACCGGAGCATTTACCTGGTTTAGTAGTTTTGGTTCTACTCGGTACTCAAGTCCAGTTGGAGTGACTGCGGCGGGTGAGAAATTCATGGAAGCCGCTTTCAACACAGAGCAGTTCAAGGCGGCGGTTGCTGAAAACGAGTCCCGAGACACCATTTATGTCATCCAACCGGTTGTAGAACGCAAGGAAATTGATATTGTCGGCGAAGATTTCTTGACCAATCAACTCTTTAAGTTCAACCGAATTCCTGATGAGGTTCAGCAAGCTTCCCAAATTTATCGTCGAGATGCGTTGATGGATTGGTACGAGGAAGTGAACGATCGTATGAAGGTTAAGATTTTGGATCGCTAACCAATTTGGCTTGAATTCATTTCGAATAAAAAAAACCGCTTCTGTCTTGGTGACAGGGCGGTTTTTTTATTTAGACGGATTATTTAGACGGATTATTTAGACAGATTATTTAGACGGATTAGTCAAGCTTTTCTCCGCGATGCGGTTCAAATACGGTGTGTTTTGGGTTCGTTTGAGTGCTGTGGATTTGGCAGGCTTCCTGATGGAGATTTAACTGGCTTCTGAAATCTTTTTTCTTGCGTTTTTTGGTAACCGCTATGTAATCCCCATTTGGCTGAAGCTCGCTCGCAGCGACGTTGTCGTCGAAATAAGTACGGAGGATTTTGGTCAGTCTCGATTTGCAGTTTTTATCTAATACCGGAACCATTAATTCAATTCTTCGATCGAGGTTTCGTCCCATCCAATCCGCACTCGAGATGAAGATTCTCTCGTTTCCTCCGTGGTGGAAGTGAAAAATTCTGGCATGTTCTAGAAGTCGGTCGACGACACTGATGACACGGATGTTTTCGCTAAGCCCCTTTTTCCCGGGAACAAGGCAGCAAATTCCACGAATGTTTAATCGAATCTTTACTCCGGCCTGTGAGGCAAGATAAAGTTCGTCAATGATTTGTTTGTCAACAAGTGAATTGACTTTGGCGGTAATCGCCGCAGCGTTGCCGCGCGTCGCACTCTCGGTCTCAATCCGAATCATCTCGATAAGTGATTCTCGGAGATTGATGGGCGCTGCGATTAGCTTTTCGAGAGTCTGTGGCACGGAGAGTCCCGTGATGGCGTTAAAGAAATGTACGCTGTCTCGGCCAAGCTTTTCGTCGCAAGTAAAGAGGCTGGCATCACTGTAAAGTTTTGCCGTTGATTCATTATAGTTTCCCGTACCAAAGTGGATGTACCGTTTGATTCCGGTAGGCTCGCGGCGAACGACGAGGCACATTTTGGCATGCGTTTTCAGTCCGCGTACTCCGTAGATCACATCTACGCCGGCGTCAGCGAGTTCTCTCGACCAGTTGATGTTCCTCGCTTCGTCAAATCTCGCTTTGAGTTCGACGATGACCGTTACATGTTTTCCATTCTCTGCGGCCAGGCAAAGTGCTTTTACGATTTCGCTGGATTCGCTAGTGCGATAGAGCGTTTGCTTGACGGCAATAACCGCAGGGTCGGTGGCGGCAGCCTGGATAAATTGAACGATGGGTTCATAGGACTGGTACGGGTGATACAGCAGTCGGTCGCCTCTGCTGATGGTTTGGAATATGCCTTCCGCGCTCGAGAATTCAGGCGACGGTTGAGCGGGCCAGTTGGCGTCTTTTAATCGGGGGAAGCCTCGAAGGCCGGCAAGTGTAAAGTAATCCGACAAGCCAAGCGGCCCCTGGATTGAATAGACGTCATCCTCTTGTACATCGATTGAGTTCTGGAGAAAGGTCTGCATTTTGAGGCTGGTGGAATCTGATATTTCCAATCTTACACACGCGCTCTTTCTTCTTGCTTCGAGCATCGCCTGCATTCCAATGAGCAAATCAGCTCGTCCGTCCTCCTCAAGATCAACGTCACCATTGCGTGTTACTCGCAAGGTATTCCATTCGATGACTTCCTGTTCTCCAAAGAAATCCGACAGGAACATCCCGACAACGTCTTCAGTTAACATGTACCGGTAACCGGTTTTGGAAGGAAGGGACTGGAATCTCGCTAAAGATTTTCCCATGGGAATCAGAACGTATCGATCGTTTTGTCGGTTAGCAGCCTGTTCAAGTGACACTTCTTTTTCAGTAGGGGTGTCAAGCCGCGAAGAGAAATCATTTTTTAATCGAACGCACATACATATTCGCGCGCCGCTGAGAGCGGGGAAGGTTTCTGTGTTTTCAATTGCAATAGGGGAAAGGCTGGACAGCATTTCTTCTTGAAACCGGTTGCGCAAAAATTTCAAATCGGATTTCGATAAGCTCTCCGGTTTGACACGCTCGATACCTTCCTTCGCCAGAAGCGGTTCTAGCTCGTTGAGTAAACACTCGGATTGGTCTGCGTACATTTGCCTTGCGCGGGCGCGGATTTTTTCAAGTTGTTGCGTTGGAGTCCAGCCATTGATATCGAGTGCGGTCGCTGAATCCGCTATGAGTGCCAGTCCGCCAACGCGGACCATGAAAAACTCGTCGAGATTTGATGCAGTGATCGCAATGAATTTTAATCGTTCCAATAGAGGGTTAGACGAACGGCTCGCCTGGTCGAGTACACGTTGGTTAAAACTCAGCCAACTTAACTCTCGATTGAAATATATTTGTTTCGACTTTTTCATGATTGATTACTTGCAGTTTCCAGCACAATTCCTTTGCCAAAAATATCTTCGAACAGACCTCTAACCTGTCTCAATTCGATATTCTCTGCGGAGAATTCAGCGACATCGGAAGGGGAAATTACAATTCGGTCTTCCTTCTCTACACAGGTAATGGATTCGATGCGTTGGGCTTTGCCAACATCCAGTGATTTTGCGATTCGTAAAATTGCGGCCATTTTTACAACAAGTACGCGATTCTCTCGCGTTAGTCGAGAGTAGCCTTCGTGGCGTGGGAGTGGCGACGCACCGCGATGATAACGAGCCACAAGTGCCATTAACTTACGGTCGAAATCTCCAATGCCGAAAAAATCGGAATTGAGAATTAGATACATCGAATGTTTGTGTTTCGATTTTGTGCTGATGAAAACGCCGATCTCGTGGAGTAGCGCGGCAAGTTCCAAGATGCCGCGATAACGCTCCGGTAATTGATGCAGGTCCTGCAACTGATCAAATAGTTGACAGGCAAGTTGAGAAACGTGGCGAGCATGCTCTTCATTGAATCGATATTTTCGCCCTAACTGAAGCGCCGAGCGAATGATCTGAGTTTGGATGGATTTAGACCAGCTGCGGCCAGAGGCCATCTCTTTGATCAACCCATCTCGCATGTTGACATTCGCTACATAGAAGTTGGTAACGCCAAGTTCTCGAGCAAAGACGAGCTGGGTTAGAAGTCCCGGGCCAAGTGACTCAGCGTCCGGTAGACTCATGTGAAATCTACTGGCTAAGTGGTCAGGAGATTGCAGAAGAATTTCGGAGGTGAACTCTTCCAACGCATTCATTTCGATTTCTAATAATTCATTTGCTGCTGGTTTATGATCAATTACGCTCGCCGCAAATCGAACTTCGCCTCCCATGGCGATAAAGCTCTTTGGGCTTGGGTTGTTTGTGTTGACTTTGAATTCGCTAATGGTCTGAAGGATTTGGGATTCCATTAAAGAACGCGATTTAAGGAAGGGCGCATCAAACAGTTCCAGTTTTTGTCGTAGGCGAAGGCTTCCCAGACGGTAAGTTTTTGAAAAAACGACATCTTTTTTGTTAAGCAGAAGGATTTCTGCTGTGCCCCCTCCGGCTTCGAACAAGACAGACTGTTGGGAAAATGCTTTTTCCTCCTTGGTCATGTAGGGCAGCACGCCAAGGTAGGTGACCCTGTGCAGTTCGGCTTCGTCAAAAGGCTCGATTGCGAAACCAGTGGCAATGAAAATTCGGTCGGTGAACGCGATTCCATTGGTAGCTTCTCGGACGCCGCTGGTCGCAATGACTCTTACGTTTTCATGATTGGTAATGCCATATTCAATCAGTTTGCTACGGTAGATCTTTAGCACGCGGACGCAAGACTCGGTTGTTTTTTTGGTGATGTGGTGTTTGGTGAATGAGTCCTTTCCAACGCTGACAGCTTGAGAAAATGACTCCAGGTTTCGGATTTGGTGATTGGATCGATCTATCTCTGATATTTGCATTCGCAGGGAAGACGCACCGATATCGATCACGGCAACCAGTTCCGGGGCTGCGTTGAATCTAGGGTCGGTAAGTGGTGAGTTCTTCTCGGGTTTCATGCTACTGTCTTGTTACCGTTCCGGACTATCGACCATTTGTTTTGCCAACGCGGCCGCGCCGATAACGCCAGCGTCGTCCCCAAGTTTTGCTTCTTTTATTTTGTAGACGTCCTGAAGGGATGGCAAAACTCGTTTGCGAGCTTTCTTTTCAATAATTGGCAACATGTAATCGGGCATCGCTTCAATAAGTCCCCCGCCAAATACAATGACATCCGGCGCGAGCAGATGCACCACCGTGACGACGGAAAGTGCTAAGTGATGACAGGCGTGTTCGATAATATCCATGACGGCACGGTCGCCGTGTTTGACTGAATCTGCTAACGCACCGCTGCGAATTTCCGAAAGGTCGGTACCCGCATTGGATAGAAGTTGAGGTGCTTGCCCACGATACGCGGCCTGGGCTGCACTACTGGCGACTGAAAGACGCGATGCAAGTGATTCTAAAGTCCCTGCGTTTCCTGCGCCGTCGAGGGGGCCGGATGCCATCATTGGAATGTGGCCTATCTCCATGCAGGTGCAATTCGCGCCACGAAATAATCTGCCCTCGTAAACGCATCCGCCGCCGATTCCTGTGCCGGGAAATATGCCAAAAACACAGCGGGCATTTTTTCCTGCACCAAATTTGTATTCGCCGAATACGCCCGCATCAACGTCATTTGCGATGGCTACCGGAAACTTAAATTCTTTTTCGATCGAATCCGCGACTGGAACGTCATCCCAGCCAAGATTGGGAGCAGTGCGGATTTGCCGTTTTTCTAAATCCAAGGGGCCGGGGCAACCAATTCCCAGTCCACCGACTTGGTCTGAAGAGATGTCCGCATCATCTAACGCGTCCTGAATAACGGAGTTGATACGCAATAAGCCCGCTTCCATCCCATCGCGGCCTTTTGTTTTTTTTCGGGCTCGGCCAACTTTTTGGAATTGGCTGTCAAATACGGTGGCCAGCATTTTGGTTCCGCCGAGATCGAATCCAATCCAATAACGGTTGTCAGTTTCAATGGTCGGTTGTAGAGACATTCAGTTTGTTTCCTGAGAATCGTTTGGTGTTTTTTGGAGAGCGATTTGACCGGGAAAAGCCAAATTAAAAATTCTAATTGGAGGTTTTATTTTTCGGCGGTAACGGGCAATGTCGAGTTGCCCAGTTGGGAAGACGGAAACCTTTGGATTCGATTGTTATAGGTGTCTACTATGTGAAGTTCCCGTTCAGAATCCCAACACATTGCCCACGGTTGGTGAAGTTGACCGGGCTCTTTCCCAGCTGAACCCCAGGTGCCTAATGATTTACCATTGAGGTCAAATTTCTGAATCCTGTGGTTACCGAATTCACAAACATAAACGTGTCCTTCACCATCAAGAATGATCTCGTAAGGGTAGCTTAGTTCGCCCACTTCGCTGCCCATTTTCCCCCAAGTGCGGATGAATTTTGGTTCGTTTCCGGATACATCGAATATCTGGATTCTGCCGTTGCTGGCGTCTGCGACCCAGAGGTGATCATTCTCATCCATGGCGAGACCTTGAGGGCGTTGGAACTGTCCGGGTCCTTCCCCGTGTTCTCCCCACTCGTACACGTAATCCCCAGACGGAGTGAATTTTTGAATTCGATCATAATCTCCGTATTCGGAGATGTAGATGTTACCCAAAGAGTCTTGTACGGCATCAGTCAGGAAGCCAAATTCACCCGGCCCGCGACCGTTGACTCCGCCGATCGTTCGTTCCTCAATCAGCTCCCCTTCTAGGGTATAGAATAACAGCCGAAAATAATGAGTGTCGCATACCATTAGGTGTCCGTCTTGGCTGATTGAAAGTCCACAGGGCTTTCCCTGAATGAACTCCGGCATTCGCCAACCATGGAGGAAATTCCCTTCTCGATCGAAGACTTGAACTCTGGCCGTTTTATCAACGATGTATAGCCGATCCTGTTCGTCGATCGTTATCGCCCGCGGTTTCATGAACCTGCCGTCGTCCAGTCCGCGACGCCCCCAAACGAAGATGTCCTGTTCGGGTGTGGTCGGTCCTTCCAGGCAGCCGCAAATGGTTGCGAGGCAAAACAGGCCTGCCAGACCGATGCTTAAATAAGTTGTCCCAGGATTCAAATTCAATTTAAGTATTTTGGGGGTTATTAGAATGCGATGGAATGGCTAACAGGTGAACCGACACGGGCCTTGCTACTTGACCGTCTTACTCGTGCACCGATATAGTATTCTAGCGTCCTCATCGCTTTTTTGCACGGCGGTCGCGGTCGTTTGCTGTTAATATGACGTCGTTGGTATCCATTAAGTTCATCTTCACAAACAGAACCGTATGACAGCCGTTATTCTTGACCTGAAAAGTTCCGAAGACCCTCGCGACGTCGTCCACCAAGCGGTCGAAGCGCTTGCGGCAGGGAAGATAATTGCGATCCCGACAGAGACCGTTTACGGTCTCGCGGCAAGCGCGTTGCATCCCGAGGCGGTTCAGCGTTTAGTTGAGCTTAAAGGTCGATCTCCAGACAAGCCGTTGGCCTTCGCGATCAAGAGTGCTGATGATGCTCTCGATTACGTCCCGAACATGTCGTGTGTCGCTCGGCGTATTGCACGTCGTAGTTGGCCAGGGCCGATTACTTTGGTTTTGGATACAGATCATCCCGACAGTGTTATTCATCGCCTTGATCCATCGGTGCGCGAGGCAACCATTCCTCAGGGCACCGTGGGGCTAAGAGTCCCAGATCACGAATTGACTTTACAGATAATGCGGCTTTGTGCGGGGCCAATTGTATTAACCAGTGCGAATCTTTCAGGAGATTCCCCCGCGGTCAACGGATCAGAGGTTCAAGAAAAAGTTGGAGAGTATATTGATCTGATTCTTGATGACGGCCCCGTGAAATTTGGCGAAGCGTCATCCGTCGTTAGGGTCGAGGATAATGAAATCAATGTTCTTCGAACCGGGTTAGTTGACGAAGAAACGATTGAGAAGTTAACCCATTTTATTGCGTTGGTCGTTTGTACTGGAAATACGTGTCGTAGCCCAATGGGAGAAGGGTTGTTGGCTCAGCGAATCGCTGAACGGCTGGGGATTTCCATGGGGGCTCTCGAGGAGAAAGGCGTAACGGTAATGTCAGCTGGAATTGCGGCAATGCCAGGTGCTCCTGCTGCGGATCAAGCAATTGAGGCGATGAGGCAAGCCGGAATCGATATTTCAGGTCACCAAAGTCAGCCGATCACGGGGCGGTTGGCTAAGTTTGCAGATGTAATTTTAACCATGACGAATGGCCATCGGCAGGCCTTGATCTCGCATTGGCCAATGCTGGAAACCAGAACCAAAACTATTCGTCGTGATGGTGGCGATGTCAGTGATCCCATTGGACGCCCGCTCGCCGTTTATCGTTCAACAGCGGAGCAGATTGATCAACAGTTGTCCGAATGGGTACAGACATTCGACCTTTCCCGTTTTGAATAAACTGCTCGTCTCGGCAACATTAAGATTTCCCTTTCAACAATTCGTTCATCAAGCAAAGACACTTCGTTATGATAATTACGATCGGCAGTGATCATCGAGGGTTGCCCCAGCGAAGGGTTATTTCCGAAACGATTGAATCACTTGGCTATCAGGTTGACGACAAAGGTTCCTTCACCGAGGAAGCTTGCGATTACCCTGATGTAGCAGTGGAGGTTTGCCGGGAGGTCAGTTTGGGCGGGGCGAAATTCGGAATCCTTGTGTGTGGTACAGGGATTGGAATGTCGATTGCCGCCAATAAGGTGAGTGGAATACGTGCTGCTCTCTGCTGTGACATCGCGACCGCCAAGTTGAGTCGACAGCATAACGACGCCAATGTTCTTTGTTTGGCTGGAAATCATTTTGATGAAATCCAATTTCGAGCGATTGTGACTGCTTGGCTATCTACCGACTTTGAAGGTGGCCGGCATCAACGCCGAGTCGATAAGATGATGGCGTTGGACGCAAACTGAATGGGATATGTGTTGCCATCGTCGAATTTTTAGATGGCGAACTTCTGCCCTTGGCTGGCACAAAGCGATAGGCTGAATTGCGGATGTGGGATTGGTATTGATTTCGGATTAACTGGGTTCATCCTATGATATTTCGTGTTTTTCTGACCTGTTTTTTGGCTTGGTTTGCGGTTGGCGTCTCTTGGGGGCAAGAGAGAGCGGATTGGTTAATCAATAATCGTGTTTTTAAAGCCGAATTTAAAAAATCAAACACTGACCCAGATCGGTATGAATTGACGAACGGGTTGGTTAGTCGTTCTTTTTATCTACGCGACAATATTTGCGCAACGGTTGGTCTCGAGAGCCTTGGGGATCGCGAGGCTGTCCTGAGGGCGGTGAAACCAGAAGCGGTGGTTGTTATCAATGGTGTATCTCACCAAGTTGGTGGTTTGGAAGGGCAGCCGGATCATGCGTTCTTAAAAGATGAATGGCTTGCCGATATGGAACCGTCGGATGGATCGCTTGGGTTGGTTGGCTGGAAAGTTAGCCTTCCTGATGAGCGGTTGAAGTGGAAGCGTGTTCGGAATGCATCAAAACAATCTGTCTGGCCTCCCGCCGGTGTGAAAGTTTCTTTCGAATATAGCCCCTCAGCTAAAAATGCGGCTCAATCTAAGGCCGAATTCCGGGTGTTCGTCAATTATGAGCTTTACGACGGCGTGCCGGTATTCTGTAAGTGGATAACGGTTGAAAATGTTGGCTCAGGTGCATTAGTGGTCGATCGGTTTACCTCCGAGATGTTGGCTGTTGTGGAATACGATAGTCGGGTGGAATTAAGAGAAGGGGTCAGTTATCCACGGCCTGATTCAATTCATGTAGAAACTGATTTTGCGTTTGGTGGTTTTAATTTTGAAAATGCGAACCGTCACGTCGTGCATTGGCAGACGGATCCGGAATACACGACGCAGGTGAACTATTTGAAAGGCGCCCCGTGCTTGCTGAACGTGTCACCCTCCATTGGCCCCAAGCAGACCGTCAAGGCGGCGGAGAAATTTGAGAGCTTTAGAACTTTTGAACTGGTCTATGACAGTAACGATCGCGAAAGGAGAAGTCTTTCGTTACGTAAAATGTATCGGGTGATTGCGCCGTGGGTTACTGAGAATCCATTGATGCATCACATGAGAGACGCGAACCCGGCGGAAGTGAAACGGGCGATTGATGATGCCGCTGAGGTTGGGTTTGAAATGGTAATTTTGAGCTTTGGTAGCGGCTTTAATATTGAAAATGAGACGCCGGCGTATCTTCAACAGTGGCAAGGTTTGGCAGAGCATGCCGCGAGTAAACAGATTGAATTAGGAGGCTATTCGTTGCTTTCAAGCCGGCGGATTGGAGATGGCAATGACATTGTCCCACCAGATGGACTGAAGTTAACTCACGGAAATTGTCCTTCACTGACAAGCGAATGGGGACAGGAGTATTTTCGACGTTTGCGGCGTTTTTATGAGAGAACTGGCTTCTCATGTCTCGAGCATGATGGCCCCTATCCAGGCGATATAGACGTTACTCAGAGGTTGCCGCTGCAGCAGGGCGAATTTGATTCTCGGTGGGTGCAAGGACAGATTTCCAATGACTTCTACAAGTGGTGTCGCGAACGCGGAATTTATATTAACGCTCCGGATTATTACTACCTCAGTGGAACCAGCAAATGTGGGATGGGGTATCGGGAAGTAAATTGGTCTTTGCCACGAGAATTGCAGTTACTGCACGCGCGACAAAATATTTACGATGGCACTTGGTACAAGACTCCATCCATGGGATGGATGTTTGTTCCATTGTCTGAATACCACGGTGGTGGCGGTGCCGCTACGATTGAGCCTCTTAAAGATCATCTAAAGCATTATGCTCAGATGATTGATTCAAATCTTGGACTGGGTGTTCAGGCCTGTTTCCGAGGACCAAGACTTTTTGATACTCCCGAAACACGGGACCTCGTGAAACGAAAGGTTGCGTGGTTCAAAAAGTATCGAGATATACTCGAAAGTGACTTAATTCATGGGCGGCGACCTGACGGTCGAAAGCTGGATTGGATGTTGCACGTCAATCCGGAGCTTGATGATTGTGGTATGGTGGTGGTTTACAACCCTACTGACAAGGCTGTTAGCGAAACGTTGAACGTGAATGTGTATTATACCGGTTTGCAGGATGTCGCGAATGTGACGAGTTCCGAGGGGGAGTCGGTTCAGATTGACGTTCGGAGAGATTATTCGATTGAACTAAAAGTGAACGTGATGCCTAATGGTATGAGTTGGTACGTATTACAGTGAGTGAAATTTGAAGGCAACTATGAAATATTTGATTGGTTTAGGCGTGTTTTTAGGGGCGATTGTTACGGCCAGTTTCGCAATCGCTGAAACGCCGTTGCGGGCCGATTTGCCTCTGCGGAGTGAGGTGATCGTTCCGATTCGAAAGTCGAGTTTTGATCAAGATGGAAAGTGCCGCACTCGTCGACAGGGGGGGAATCCACGTAAAGTTGGTGGCTATTTGGTCTTTGACGGATCACAGGATGGAAATCGGCAAGTTGACCCACAGATTGCGGTCGGTGGTGGTTTCATTCTGCATGGTACGAATAATGGGTTAATTATTTATGACAAGCAAGGAAATTTTATAAATGGCGTAAGCCAAAACTGTTTCAACCAAGGCATCGATCCGAAACTTTTCTTTGACGCTCACAATGGCGTTTTTGGATTTGATTTATGGAATCCATGGGATAAAGAAAAGAAGAAGCCCGTCAATATTTCCGTTTCTGAAACAAGTGATCCGCGTGGAGCGTGGAGCACATATCCGGTGCCGGCACCCGAAGGAAGAGATGGTGGTGGGATTGGATACAGTCGGCACTGGATCGGCTATAGTTTTCCCGGTGGTCCAACACAGACGTTCGTCATGAAACTGGCTGAGGCGAAAGCGGGAAAACCGGCAACAGTTTACCACTTTCAGGGTAATTTGGGGCATCCAGTTCAGACGCAAGATGCCATAGATGATCTTTATTTTGTAAAGGTGAACGGGCGTGAGGTGTTTATCACACGTGTTTATGAAACGGAGGACGGTACGCCTGCTGCTGAGACGATTTCTAAATTGCACGGACTCAAGTACATGGGTTATCCTAAGCAATCTCCTCAAAAAGGAACCGATCAATTAACGGCCTCGGGAGATCGAAATCCCAAGAACCTTGTTTTGCAAAGCGGTTTCGTTTGGTTCTCACAGGCGGTGACGGTGGATGGTCGTTCCGCAGTTCAGTGGCATCAAATGCGTCTCAACGGTTCATTTGTACAAACGGGGTTAATCAGTGATGCTAAAAGGAGTTTTATCCAAACAACTATCGCGGTTAATCGTCAGTTGGACGTGTTAGTTGGTTTTCAGGAAACTGGCGCTGATATGTTCATTAGTCCAAGATTCGCGTTTCGTCGAAGCGATGATCCATTGGGGACGCTGCAGCCTACCGTTTCGATCGGTGAAGGGCAGGCCGCCACGAACGGAGTGGCATGGGGAGATTACAGCGGTAGCGTGGTGGACGGTGACAATGGCCTCGATCTTTGGACAATACAAAGCGTCACCGATGCTGGTGGCAAAGGCGATACGGTAATTGCGAAGGTGCCATTTAAGGCAAGATAATTGATTAGTTATGGAAACACCCTTGAAAACAACTAGTTTGAAAACGTTGAACCACACGACATCGGCTTCATTGGTAATTTTACTGATTGGATTCTTCCTTCTCTCCGGATTGGCCGGCTGTAATGAGACGGTTGAGCCAGAGCAGAAAGTCGCCGCGCCAGTCGCGGTGAAGCCCGATCCACTCGTAATGTTGGTCGTCGGAGAGTTGGAAGTCGGTAATCGAATCGCCAGGCAATGGCAAGCGCTCGAGGATGGCGAACTGGAGATCATTGGAATGTCTGTTCAGGATTTCATTGCCAATGACTTCAATGCTCCAGAAGGGGAAGCTGTGGATGTGATGGTTTACCCTCCGGCGATGGTCGCCGAGTTGGTGAACCGGGAGCGGATTCGAAAAGTACCAACCGAATTAATTCAATCATCGGATTTTAATAAATTTGGCTTGCTCAAACACTTTCGTGTTTCCATTATTCGGCATGAAGGTGAAACCTGGGCGGTTCCATTGGGAGCTCCAAATTTTTCATTACTTGCCAATTCCAAGGTGTTGGGCGAAAAGTCAATTCCTGGCAATTGGTCGAGAATGTCTCGAACGCTTTCGCAGATTTCCTCATGGGATGAAGGGAATCCGGATGAGATTCAATTCCCTGCAAAAGTCGATATGCCTTTAGCGGAGCGTTGGGCGGCGTGGACTTTCCTAGCGAGGGCTGCACCGTCGGTGTGCAATCGGGGAAAATTGTCGACTGTATTCGACCGGGAAAATATTCAACCCCTGATCAACCTGCCGCCGTTTGTCGAAGCTCTCGAACAGTTGAAATTGATTGCAAGTGAGCGTTCGTACGATTTAGATCCAGCCGGGGTTTTTCGGTTGATGCAGAAAGGGGAATCTGCGATCGCAATATCTTGGCCATCAGTTGCTTTTGATCCAAGTTTGAGTGCGGAACCTGAGGGAGAGGGCGTTGAAATGGAGGTGGACGATTCGAGCCCGGAGCAAACAGTTACCGAATTTTCTGTTTATCCACTGCCCGGGGCGTTGCGTTGGTACGATCAAAAATCGGATCGTTGGATCATTCGCGGAAAGTCTGATGAGAAACGGGTGGGACTGATTGGTTTTTCCGGTTTAGTAGCTTCTGTGGCGAAAGATAGTCTAAACGAGCAGACGGCGTGGGGCTTTTTGAAATGGCTTCCGGACAAGGCCATTAGTAAAGTGACCATGGCGGAGTCTGCAGTTAGCGGCCCCTTTCGGGCGAGCCATCTCGGCGATATGGCGCGTTGGACAGGGAGTTGGGTTCCTGAAGATGCCGCGTTTGAATATGCGGATGTAATTGAACAGAATCACGAGCGTGGGGTCGTTTTAATGTTCCCTCGTATTCCGCAGGCATCCCGATATCTCGAAGTATTGGATATGGCGGTTCGTCGAGTTGTGGCCGGTAAAGAGGATGCGCAAGCAGCGCTTGATAAGGTCGCGACTCAATGGGATGAGATTACCGACGAAATTGGGCGCGAGAGTCAGCGGAAACGACTGCGGCAGGTGACCGGCATCTAGATGGGAAGTGTCGATTGGGTCTAAACATCCAACGGTTGGGCAACGCATTGTCATTTTCGTTGTGGTTAGAACGATAATTCCGGCTTCTCATCGCCGGGTAGACGAGTCAGTGCGAGACTATTTCGCTAATTCCTTTAGAAAGCCCTTCTCTTTTTTGATGTGCTTGCCTATTCTTTTAGCTCGCCAACAGAGAATTTGTTGCTGTCATTTTTCTAAAACGGGTTTCCCCAGTTACGAAATCCATGGTTAACCGACATGCTTGGAAAATGGTGCCTTGGTTACCATCGAGATTTACGAATTCGCGGCGAGAATTGAACCGAACGCGTCTCACGCAAAAGACCTTGGTTAGGTAGTTGGAATTGCACGAGACTCTGCGGCATCTACGGGGCTAGCTTTGCTAATCACGGTTGACCGCTAGGTATCAGAGAGGGGTCGCCTCTCACCCATTCGTTTTCGAAACGTCTTGGGATGTGTATTTTTAACAATCTAATTGAGTGGTTGCGCAAATGTCTAATGATGTTTCTGGTGGTTCTACGTCTTCAAATTCGGTCAACAGCAAATCAACGTCTTCGAAAACGATGGAGGTTCAGGTCGTTTCTCAAGAGGAAGGCAATTCCAATCAGGCGCCCGTGCCCGTGGAATTTGTAGTAGAAGGGCAGGTTGAGGCGGAGAGCGTCGTCGTTGATCCAGTCGAGGATGCCGTGGAGATAAAAGAAGCGTTCGTTGTTGATTCTTTATCGATCGATCCAGCGGAAGAAGTCGCTCTGTTACTCGGTGAGAAGCCGAAGAAAAAGCCTTCTGTGGAAGTTGAAACTGCTGCGTCGATGGTACCGTCAGACGTTCCTAAAGCGGAGAGTGAAGGAATGGTGGACGATCCGTTTTTAGCGACAGAGAATTTGGAATCTTCCAAGGATAGTGCTCTGGTTCGGGAATCTGCGGAACCATCGGTGGAAAAGGATGTCGCAGCTGTGTCGGTGAGCGAAGTGGCTGTTGCTGATCAACAAGCGCCTTTAAATTTATTCGAGGAAATGGGCCTTGGCCCCGCAGTTCTCGATGCAATTAATCGAGTTGGGTATGAAACTCCATCGCCAATTCAAGCTCAATCAGTCCCTGTGATTCTTTCGGGGCGAGACCTTATGGGGCAGGCTGAGACCGGTTCAGGTAAAACGGCGGCATTCGCTTGGCCATTGCTTTCAAGAATCGATATGTCATTAAATCAGCCGCAAGTTTTGGTTCTTGCGCCGACACGCGAATTAGCAATCCAGGTGACCGCTGCGTTTGAAAAATACGCGACTGGAATCCAGAACTTCCGGGCGGTCACGATTTATGGTGGCCAGAGTTATGAGACTCAGTTGCGGGCGCTTAATCGCGGCGTTCAGGTCGTGGTGGGAACTCCCGGGCGAGTCATGGATCACTTGCGAAGAAAAACCTTAGATCTGCGGCAACTTAAGACTCTCGTGCTCGATGAAGCAGACGAGATGCTACGGATGGGATTCATTGATGACGTAGAGTGGATTCTGGAACAGCTTCCTCGAGAGCGACAGATTCTTTCGTTTTCCGCGACCCTGCCGCCACCGATTCAGAGGATCGCGAAAAATTATCTTCGGAATCCGGCACACATTGCTATCAAGAGTAAAACGGCGACAGCTGATTCAATTAGTCAGACATGTATTTTTCTCTCACCTCGCGAAAAGATGGAACGATTGGTTCGAATTCTTGAGACTGAGCAGAGTGATGGCGTGATTATTTTTGTTAAAACTCGAAATTCGACGATCGTGGTTTCAGAAGGTTTGGTGCAGCGAGGCATCATCGCATCTCCGTTGAATGGTGATATTCCGCAGGCTCAGCGGGAACGAACCGACAATCAGTTGAAGTCGGGGCGGATCAACGTGGTTGTTGCGACTGATGTTGCGGCGCGCGGATTGGATGTTCAACGCATCAGTCATGTCATTAACTACGACTTCCCGCACGATACAGAGGCTTACGTTCATCGCATTGGACGAACCGGCCGAGCGGGACGAGTCGGGCATGCGATTCTGTTTGTTGAGCCGAAGGAAAAAGGAAAATTGAGTCGGTTGCAGCGAGCAACGAATCAGCGAATTGAAACGTTTAAACAAAAGTCAATCGATGAGATTAATCAAGTTCGAATCGAGAAGTTTAAAGAGCAGGTGGTGAAGGCGAATAGTCATAGCGACATCAAGTTCTTCACAAAGATTGTCAATGAACTTCGAGATGATTCTGAATTAACGATCGAACAGATTGCCGCCTCTCTGGGTGTTTTAGCGCAGGGGCCGAATCCCTTGCTTCTCAAAGAGTTGAAAGATCGTAAATCAAACAGGAAAAAGGAAAGTGCCCGCGATCGCGGTCCAATGACTCTTTATCGAATCGAAGTAGGACGCGAGCATGGTGTTGGCCCCGGTAATATTGTCGGAGCAATTACCAATGAAGCTGATTTATCGAACGGTCAAATTGGCCGGATAAATATTTTTGATAAGTTCAGTACCATATTGCTACCAAGTGAATTGAACTCTGAAGTGATTAACCACCTCAAGCATGTTTATGTTTCCGGCCAGGCATTGGCAATTAGTAAATCCGATCAAAAATATTCTCGACCCAGCGGTGGAAGGAGTAATGGA
Organism: Planctomycetota bacterium; assembly: GCA_029979005.1. GTDB lineage: Bacteria > Planctomycetota > Planctomycetia > Pirellulales > Pirellulaceae > Mariniblastus. The sequence continues at coordinate 16,987 of JAPOIJ010000021.1, forward strand.
GGGCCTCAGTCGCGACGGAACCGCTCGGATAAGCGGTTTGGTGATAAGCGGTTTGGTGATAAGCGTGGAAATGGAAAACGTTTTGAACGCGGATCACGTCGGCCAGCATCGCATCAAGGGGAATTGGGTGCCGGAACGGGACGGGATTCCGACCGCAGAAACTCAAAAGGGAATTCTTCTGATCGAAAAATAGCGGATGGGGAGAATCGGAAATCGTTTAGTGAAAAGTCGGCTCGAAAGAAATTTTCGGATAGGAAACCGACAAAGAAAAAGAGTAATGCGGCAGTTCAGAGAACTGAACGTGGTGAGAAAAAAGATCGATTTTCTCGGGAAGCAGGAAGTAAATACTCCGGTCAAAAATCAAGTTTTGTTAAAGGACGCGCTAAGCCCGCTAAGAAAACTAAAGCTGCAAACCGGGTTAAGGCAAAACGAAAAGCTGGCGCTAAGCCCTCCAGTCCGATGAAAAAATACGTGAAGATTCGCTAAAAGATCAGGTCATCGATCGGGCGGTCGTCTTATAAAAATTAGATGTTATCGTTCGTGCAGGGAACCTTGCTAAGAACCGATTCGATCGTTGTCTTGCGTAGTGATTTTTCAAATGTTATCACAGCGGTTCGCGGTTAGCTGTTCTCAGAAATAGAGCAGAGGCGTTCTATTTGTATCGGTTGTTGTCAGGAGGAATACCGTGGCGGCTTTTTTTGCTTTAATTTGCACGCTTATCGTTTCGTTTCTGGTGACTCGAGTCGGATCGGTGGCATTGTCTTTGACCGGCATGGCGCAGGATTCGGCACGATTTCAGGCAAAGTCAGCGTACACCGGCGTCGGCTTTACCACGAGTGAATCTGAGCAAGTGGTTGATCATCCGGTTCGGCGACGCATTCTCTCGACGCTGATGACATTAGGTAATGTAGGTATTGCCGTCGTGATTGCATCGATGATGGGTACCTTTGCCACGGTGGCAACAAGCGATACGCACATCGCCTATCGAGTCGCCTTGTTGTCCGGCGTATTGGTTTCCCTTTGGGTAATTGGTACTCGGCGTTGGTTCGACCAGGGAATTGAGAGTTTGATCGCTTATGCTTTACGTCGGTGGACTCATCTGGACGTCCATGATTACGTATCACTTTTACATTTAGCAGATGGATTTGTTGTTTTTGAAATTTGTGTTAACGAGGGAGATTGGGTTTGTGACAAAACGTTAGCCGAGGCAATGCTGTCGGCGGAAGGCGTTTTGATACTTGGAATCCACCGGGCTAATGGAAAATATATCGGAAGCCCCAACGGCAGAACTCAAGTGCACTTGGGGGACGTACTCACGGTGTATGGCCCTCGGTTGCGCCTTGAAGAACTTGATCTTCGCCAGCAAGGGTATCAAGGGGATACGGCACATCGAACGGCAATCGAGGATCAGCAGAAAACGGTTGCGGAAGAGGAAAACGATTCGGAAGTGGAGTGAGGAATGTTTTGCGAGCCGATTCTTTGGCCGAAAATGGTACAAACGAATCTGTCTTTGCTGAACTTGATAAAGTTACCTTACTAAGTAACGATGCTGATTTTTGCCAGTTGATTATCATCTTCGAGCAACACGTTCCACCGTTCTTGTTCAAATTGAAGGAATGCCAATCGAGTTTCTGATTTGTGCCCCCAATGGTAATGACCGGAACGAATTCGCTTGACGGTTCCACGGTTATGGGAAACGGGACCTTCGTAATCGAGGTAGTGGATTCGATGATCGATGATTCTCTTTCCCAGTACAGTTTGATCGGCGGTAGGTAGCTGTTCCAAACGCCATGTCCAAAGTTTATTTTGAAATTCCAGCATGAGATCCCAGTGATCCATGTCATCAACTTGATGGAATAGGACGACGCATCGAGTGATTTGGTCGCCGCTCTCGGCATGGTTATTGGTAGGGGTTTTCATTTCGAGCGCAAAATGGGAAGTTGTTCACTTTTCCGGTGAGATAGCGTGCGTTAGCTCTTGGCGCAGAGACCGATGTTTTTCAAGATTAAATTATGGACGCCACGAATTCCCAAGTACCGAACTTTGTTTTGCCAAACGTCAAGCCAATCTCCATTGGAAACGTTACGGTTGATCCACCGATTTTACAAGCGCCCATGGCAGGTTTTACCAATTATGCGTTTCGGCAAATCGTCCGTGAGTACGGCGGTTCGGGCTTGATTGCGACAGAAATGGTCAACGCACGCGGATTTGTTTGGCTGGACGAAAATACTCCAGAGCACCCGGAACGGCTTTGGGGAGTTCGTGACGAACCGCGACCGCTGGCCGTGCAAATCTGGGATAATCAACCAGAAACGATGGCGAAAGTCGGTCGGCGGTTGGTTGAGGATTACAAAGTAAGCATTGTCGATATTAATTTTGGTTGTCCTGTAAAGCAGGTAACTGAGAAAGCAAAAAGCGGGAGTTATCTCCTGCGTACGCCTGACAAAATGGGCGAGATCATTTCTGAGGTTGTTAAGGCCTGCGCACCAACTCCTGTCACCGCAAAGATTCGATTGGGATGCACGCGGGATAACATTAACGCAATCGATGTCGCGCAGGTGGTGGAAGGTTCGGGGGCTGCCGCGCTAACCGTTCACGGGCGAACGGCACAGGATATGTTCCGGGGGCATTCGGATTGGGATCGGATTTCTGAAATTCGACCCTATTTGAAAAGGATTCCACTGATCGGGAATGGCGATCTGGACAGTCATGAAAAGGTAATGCATGCGTTTCAGAATTACGATGTCGACGGCGTAATGATTGCCAGAGCCTGCCTTGGGAGGCCCTGGCTTTTTGCTCAGTGTAAAGCTGCATTGTTGGGTGAGCCAGTACCTCCGGATCCTTCATTAGCTGAACAGAGGGCCTGTTTGCTGCACCATTTCGATCTAATTGTGCAAAGATTCGGTGAAAGCAAAGGGGCGCAGTTGATGCGCAGATATGCCTGTTGCTATGCACAAGGCAGATTTGGTGCTCGGCATTTTCGTACACACGTTGCGAAGGTAAGTACGGCAGAAGAGTTTTATGCGGTGGTGGAGGAGTATTTTCCGGTCGATAAAGTTGACGTCTAAACCGCTAGTGTTGTTGGATCGATTTGGCTAGTGGTCGAGTCTCCCTTTAAGGTCAGGGGCTGTCGGCAGAGGTCTACTTAAAGACACTTCAAATTTTTATTGATTGCAAGGACGAAAGATGGATCACCAGCCGAATCAACTGGCTCATCAGTTATTTGAAAAGGCAATCGCGGATCGCGAGGCGTTGGGGATTCAGTTTGAATCGGTAAGTGGCGCCCGTGTCTTGGATTTTGCAGTTGGACGTGCCGGATGTTTGGACGCTGGAGTTCTGTTGGGGAAAATTTGCATGGGCGGGTTGGCCCAGATTGTCGTAAGTGATGGCGATGATTCACTGGGGCTTCGGTCGGTTGAAGTTTGCACCGATGAGCCTTTGTTGGCATGCATTGGGTCTCAATATGCCGGTTGGCCGATTTCGTGTGGTGACTATTTTGCTATGGGGAGTGGCCCGTTTCGGTTGTTACGGGGTGAAGAGGATGTTTTATCGGCTTATCGACTTTCAGCCACGCGGCAGCAGGCGGTGGGAGTCTTGGAGTCGAATCAATTGCCGTCTAATGCAACGCTTGAGCAAATGGCAGCAGAGTGTGGTATCGAAAACAGCCTTCTTAACGTCTGTGTTGCTAGAACGGCGAGCTGGCCGGGTGCTGTCCAGGTGGTGGCGAGATCTGTCGAAGTAGCGATGCACAAATTGAACGAATTGCAGTTTGACTTAAGCACGATACGCTCCGCCGTTGGGAAGGCTCCGCTTCCTCCTTTGGCGGGAGACGACATGACTGCGTTGGGGTGGACTAACGACGCTATCTTGTACGGCGGTCGGGTAGAGCTGGTTGTTGATGCTGCTGATGAGGCTGTTAGTTCGGTGGTAGAGCGTTTACCAAGTTCGAGCTCTCCAGAATTTGGTGCACCTTTTTTAGATATCTTCGAACGATACAACAAAGATTTTTATAAAATTGATAAGATGTTGTTTAGCCCAGCCAGTGTAAGGATTGAGAATCAGGCAACGGGTACTGTTTGGGATGTTGGAGAAATCAGACACGACATCCTTAAACGCTCCTATGGGATGGAGTAAACGATGCGGATCGTGGTTTTATCGAATCCAGACAGTTGGTACTTTTTGGATTTAGTCCGCGCCGGTGGAGCACGCCATGATATTGTTGCAGTGTCATTCGAGGCGCTTGCGGCGTCGGTTGGAACGAATGTGAAATTCAGCCTTGATGCGGATTGTGTTATTGCCAGAACCATGCCCGCGGGATCGTTGGAACAGATTGTTTTTCGAATGGATTGCCTGGGGCAATTGAAAACCGCTGGTGTTTTATTAGTTAATTCGCCGCGCGCGATTGAGGCGGCGGTTGATAAGTATCTTTCCCTCGCGCTGATCAAGCGATCTGGATTACCCGTCCCCGAGACTTTCGTTTCTCAAGATTTATCTATCGCGATGGAAGGATTTTATGAGTTGGGCAAGGATGTTGTTGTAAAACCAATTTTCGGTAGCCTTGGGCGCGGCATTGTTCGCTTAAATACAGAAGATCAGGCGGCTAGGTATTTTCGTGAATTGGTCGGAGACCAGCGGGTGATTTATCAGCAAAAATTTATTAGTCACCCCGGATATGATGTTCGTTTACTGGTGTTGGGAGATCGCGTGTGGGGAATGAAGCGCAAAAATCCCAACCACTGGATTACAAATATCAGCCAAGGTGGGGTTGGTGAGTTTTATCAAGTTGGGCCAGAAGAGAGAGAGTTGGCAATAGCCGCAGCTTCCGCGGTTGGAGCGCATTTTGCGGGGGTTGATCTGATAACCGACACGAAGACAGGCGACCAGTATATTTTAGAAGTCAATGCTGTGCCCGGGTGGAGAGCCATTGCGGGGGTTACGGGCGTTGATATTGCTGAAGAGTTGATCTCCGAAATTGAGTGCCTGTATCGAGCACAACCGCTATGAAAATCGGGGCGAGCGGAGCTTGTGTATCTCCGGTGGAATTAAGAGCCAATTTTCTGTTCGGCCCAAACTCGCAGTTGTTCTCGAAATATTTTCGAATTGTGGCGTATGTCGACGGGTAATGATCGATGAAGCAGGAAGTCATCGATTGAATTGGTTTGCCAAAATCTTCCCGCAAGAGATTTGATTTCCGCAAGCAGCTTATTCTCGTTTGTTTTTGAAGTTGGCCAGTGCTCGGGGTTGGGTTCGCAGATCATGACGGGCCGATGTTTACCGGCCGCGCCAAGGCCGACTAAAGCACTGCGGTAAATTTGAGGGTGAGTGTTGATAATGGCTTCACAAGGAATCGTAAACATGGTGTGCTGCGAGGTTTGAACTCGGTGTGTTTTTCTACCGCAAAACCAAAAGCGATCCTGTTCATCGAGGTATCCGAGGTCTCCCATTCGGTGCCAAAAGGAATCGCCATCGGAAATCTTGTGATCGGCGTTGGCGTCCGTGCGAGTTACGTATTGATCAGAAACGACTGGCCCGCGTACTATTAGTTCACCAACCATTCCTTTTTGAAGAGGAGTGGTGTCGCAAATTTCCTGAATTGGATTGTCATCGATAGCAATTATTTGCCAGTCGATTTTTGGGAAACGTTTCCCAACGCAGGTTCCTTCACCGCGTTCGGTGCGTTCAGCTGTCTCCTTCAGAACGACGCCCCCAGAGTTGCAAGCAATGGGAAGCGATTCGGTTGCTCCATAGGGCGTGAAAGTATCACCGGTGGGTGAAATGATTTGTTTGATTTTCCTTAAAGTTTGAGGGGGCACTGGCGCACCCGCGCTAAGAATTCGCTCGATGGTTGGCAGTTGTTTTGAATGTTGGACGCAATAATTGGCGACCGTATTCCAAAGGGCTGGAGAGCCAAATGACTGATTGGCTTGAAATTGCTCGACGGCGTCGATGATGTTGGGTGGGTAGACATCCGCGGGACGTGTGGGATCCATTTGAGGAAATACAGTTGTAGTTCCCATGGCAACATTGAACAAAGCGAATAGTGGAAATCCGGACACATCGGTGCCGCCGGGTGCGAGGCGAAAGTAATTCGCGATTTGCTCGCACTGTTCGATGAAAATTTGATGACGGTACAAAACTCCCTTGGGGGGGCCAGTACTTCCTGTCGTAAAGATGATGGCCGCTGGATCAGTGCGTTTCAGTTTGACCCACGGCGGGGAAGTATTGTCTGTTTGCTTGAAGAATTGTTTTGCATTCTTGCAACCAGGGAACCGACCGTTGATAACAACATTGTGTTTGCATTTTGGGAATTTGGAGAAAAATATTGATCTCGCTAGGTGAGCGAGGGGGATCCCAAAAATCCCTTCGGGGCGAGCATCCGACAGGCACTGGATCATGTTTCTCCGGCCCATGCCGGGATCAATTAAGATCGTCACAACCCCTGACTTAAACAAACCAAAAACTGAAGCGACGAAATCAATTCCGGGAGGCACCATCAGAGCAATTCGCATCCCAGGCTGAATTCCCATGTCGATTAAACCATTGGCAATTTGGTTGCTTTTTCGTTCCAGTTCGGCAAAAGTGATGGATTCGTAATCGATTGATTTATCGGAAGCGACCCGTTGAGGTTGCCCCTTACGGGGACAAGCAACGGCAATCGAATGGGGCATGGATTCAGCCATTTCCGTCAACGAATAGCCGATGTTTTCGAGGCTATCCAGAGACAGGGGGTGAAACTCAGCCGAAGGGGGTGTGGTTGTCATTACTTCCGCAGTGGGTTCTTGAGAGTTTATGTGCGTTGTTCGGATTGCAGTTTGCCAAGGTGTAATTGTATGGCAAAACTGAGGCTCATAGGCTTTCGGCAGGCTCTAAATTCACGTAAATTGTAAACACCGAAAATCGTTTAAAAAGTCAATGATTCTCTTGGTCACAGGGCTTGTGTGGTCAGAGTCATTGGCAAAAAAAATAATTCACTTGCGTTTGGTATGTCAGACGATCTGCATGTCGAACCTGCGTTGGAACATTATATGGATATTGACATTTATCAGCAGTGCCCCTGCCACGCCGAAAAGAAAATTAAGTTTTGTTGTGGCAAGGGGGTGATTGGTGATTTGAACGAAGTGCTTGCCAAGAATAAATCCGGTCAGTCCACGGCGGCACTCGACCAAATTGATCGAGCGATAAAAAAGTCGGGGCCTAAGGATTGTCTGTTAACTATTCAGACACACATTCTTATCACTAATGGGGAAATTGAAAAGGCTCGAGAATCTAACGAGCTCTTTTTGAAAACCAACCCCAAGCATTCCACAGGCTTGCACCATCGGGCACTTATTTTTCTTGCAGAGGGCAAAACAGAAGACGCGGTTGAGGCACTTCAGGATGCCATGGACGCGATTACAGGAAATGAAATTCCGATTTCTCTCGCCAATGCTTTTAGGATGGTTGGTGTTGCCCTTTTCAGTGAAGGGAAAACGATGGCGGGACGAGCACATTTAAAATACGCGATGGTGCTCAAAAACGATTCGGATCCTGAGATCGGGCGAATGTTACAGGAGTCACTGGCTGCTCCCTCGACACCGCTTGTGTTAAAGCAGGACTTTCCACTTGCCCCAGTTCCTGAAGGTGTTGAATGGGAAAAGCGTTATGTCAACACATTCCGGGCGCTGGATCGCGGGCAGTTTCGTAAAGCGTTGAAGTTCTTAAATAAAATTGATTCTGAATTTCCGGATTTACCAATCATTGCTCGCGGGATTGCCATCGTAAATTCCTATCTTGGTCGAATTGACGATCAGGTTGCAGCATGGCGTCGATATAGTCGGCTCGACGGTGTGCCGGTACTTGAAGGTGCGGAAGCTGAGGCGATTGCCCAGTTGTTTGATACGAAAGCCTTGGCATCAACTGTTGCGATCGTTCGGCATACTTACGAAATAGATGGAGTGGATTTGGTAAGTGAGCTCGCATTGTCAAATTCAAGATTGGCAAATTCGGAGCCGATGCCATCTGATCCGTTTGATGAGGGGCCAGCGCCCCGAATGAATTTTTTGATATTGGATCGTGATGCCGTTACGGATGCTGCTGAATTGACCTTGGAAAACGTGCCGAGCGTAATTGGTGAGCTTCTTGTATTCGGAAAGCAGACCGATCGCGGGGCACGACTTGAAGTCATAACCGCGAAAGATTCTCGTTTAGAACAAGTGACTTCGTTTGTCACGGAGTTGTTCGGTGATTCGATAACCGGTGATGTGGTTGAGCAAACGATTGGTGAATCTACTGCCATGAGTGAATTGCTGGAGTGGCGCTGGCACTTACCGGAAGGGGTTACTCGAAAGCAACACTCGGAAATGGTGGAAGCCCATCGAGAACATTTGATGGTGGATGAATGGCCCAAGCTTGAATTCAAGATTTTGGGTGATCGGTCAGCAGAGGAGGCGAAGGGCGATCCGGAAGTTGAACTTGCACTTCGAGCTCTGGTGCTGATGCTAGAGAACGCGTCGCAGGGGCAAGGGTTTACCGATAGTCTGGGCCGCAAGATGCGTGAGAAACTTGGTTTGTCAGAATACGATCGCATTACTCCGGAGGGTGATCTGCTAACCAGTTCACCGATTCTCCAGCAGTATCTCGACTTTGGTGCGCTTTCCGAAGCTCAGCTAATGTCTGTGCAGCACGCCGCAATGGGCGTCGGTAATGTCAGGGTTTTAAAGCAGTTAGTTCGAGAAGTTTTGTCGCGTCCGGACATGGAATCGATGCCGCGTGACGTCAGCTATTCGATGATGGCTCATTTTGCAGATGATGATACTGAAGCTTTGGATTTCTTGGAAAAAGCAAAAGAGGAGGCGGTAAAATCGGGCAGATCCGTCGGGATTTACTTTGTTCAGGAATTTGAATTTAAATTGATGCGTGGAATGACGGACCAAATTACAGAACTTCTCCAAACGATTCAAAGGAATTACCTGAATGAGCCGGAAGTTGAGTATCAGTTGGTAAGGGTTCTTGATCGCTTCGGGATTGGCCCTGATCGCGGACCGATTCGAGGTGCGCCGGAAGCCGCTCCGCCGGAATCAAGCCAGGGCGGCATATGGACTCCCGACCAAGGTGGAGCGCCACAACCGGAGACGGCGGTTAATTCGGATAGCGAGGCCGGTGGTGAAAGTGCATCGGGATTGTGGATTCCAGAGTAGATTCTATCGGCATAGATCAAGTTGGAGCGGTTCCCTGATTGGTCGGATTTGATGGGAGGGACGGAAGAGGAAGCGGTTGCAAGTGGCAATCCCAGATTCGAATAAGGCGTTGGGTCCGAAGCGAGTAGTGGATTTGCTAAGAGTTAGGTTTTATCGACGGAGAGTACGGAAGTGCCAAAATACATTGTCAGATACGGGATCATGCGAAGCATTGGCGTCATGGCGTCACGTAATGACATTGTGTACCGGCGTAGCATGGAGGTCATTGTACGAACCGATCGCGGAATCGAAGTGGGCCAGGTTCTTTGTGAGGCGACCGAGGATGCGTTATCTCATTTGGATCAACCAGCGACGGGACATGTGATTCGTGAAGTTTCCAATGATGACGTCGTTTCGATCGATGGAATTGACGGCGATCGAAAAAATAAATTAGCTGTTTGTCAGAAACATATCGATGCACTTGAGCTTGATATGAAACTTATCGATGTGGAACAGTTATTCGGCGGCGAGCGTCTTGTTGTGTTTTATTTGTCTGAAGATCGAGTCGATTTTCGGGAACTAGTCAAACTGCTCGCCAGTGAGTTTCAAACTCGGATTGAGATGCGCCAGATTGGTGTCCGCGACGAGGCAAAACTGCTCGCGGACTATGGGGACTGCGGTAAGCCGGTTTGTTGTAACAGCCATTTGATTCAAATGCCGCCGGTATCAATGAAAATGGCTAAATTACAGAAAGCTACGCTCGATCCGACAAAAATATCCGGACGATGCGGGCGGTTAAAGTGTTGTCTGAGGTACGAATTTGACACCTACGAAAGCATTCAAAAACAGCTTCCGCGTGTTGGTGCTTACATTGTAACTCGAGACGGCAAAGGTAAGGTCCTCAATCAGCAGATCATTTCAGAACAGCTACTGGTGGAAATGGAAGATCATCGAAGGGTGGTTATCGACGCAAGTGACGTGCTCACGGTGGTGAAAAAATCATCCGGTGCTTCGGGGGGGAAAACTAAGCAGGAGAATCGGAATGTTTCAGAACAGGTATCTGATGATTCCGATTCGAAGAGTAAAGGCACCGTGGTCGAAAAGAAAAGAAATGCGAAGCGAAAGGTGGCTGGGGAAACTGCCGTGGATCCGAAGGGTGGCAAACCACCTCGCGGGAAGAGGCGTCAACGAAGACGTGGTGGCAAGAATAAAAAGTCATCAGGAGGCGGTGGCGAGGGAGAGAAATAAGAGATTCGAGTTGGTTTCTACGTGATTCACGATAAGATACTATTCGAGAGGGCGGTTTTAAAAAGCTCCTTTTTTAAAAGCTCTTAAATCCAATTGGTAAGTTTGCAGCGAACGAAGCTTTTCATTTAATTTTAGGCCCATCATGAATGACGAAGATTTATACATTTGTGAAATTCTAGAGAATGACGACCGATATCCGAGCGCTGCCTATTATTTTATTCGGGACGCGTTAGCGTTCGCCGCAGACTCAATGGAACTTAATGAATGTTCTGAGGAGGAGGCGAATGCCGATATCGAGTCGGAATTGTTTGGCTGGACGAAGGAGCGGCACCTCACCGGGCAGCAATTTTGCGAAGCACTTCGTCTGTATGCGCTCAACCAATATGGCTATATGGCTAAGATTGTTTTGAAGTCCTGGGGCGTTGATAGTACTCGCTGCTTTGGTGATATGGTTTACAACATGATTGCGGTTGGAATGTTCAAGAAATCGAGCCGAGATGAGCAATCGCATTTTGACGATGTCTACGATTTTGATGATGTGTTCGAAGTCGATTTTGAAATGAGCGGGGCGGTAAGCCCTCGAAGATCATAGCCGAAGATCATTGATAACCGCAATTCTCAAACGGATATGGTGTTCTTGATTTGGGTCAAACTTGGCTCCGATTGTTACGGAACAGGATTCTTTAAAAAGACAGTTAAACTAATCGGATCTACAAATGGGATCTAAAAAAGAAAAGCAGGAATCGCCTGCTGCCAGAGATAGGCAGGTTCCTTGCGATTCCGTTGAGAAAGAGCCTTCGACTAAACCGATCGCCTCTTGGTTAGTTGCGCCGCAAAAGGGGCTTTTTTATCTTTGCTCGATTCTATTCTTGGGTTGGTTGGGCTTCTTGAGTGTTATTGCCTATATGGTGAATTTTCAATGAATATTGTCGTGCTTGATGGCTATACCCTTAATCCGGGAGACAATCCGTGGGACCCCATCGAGAAGCTTGGTGAACTTACGGTTTATGATCGAACAGAGCCTGCCGAAGTTATTCCTAGGGCGATCAAGGCAGATGTGATTCTCACGAATAAAGTGGAGTTAAGCGGTGAAGCGATTGCTGAACTTCCGAATCTCAAGATGATCGCGGTGACGGCGACTGGGTACAACGTGGTGGATGTTGAGGCGGCAAGAGCGCGTGCGATCCCAGTTGCGAATGTCCCTGTATACAGCACCGATGCCGTTGCACAGCACGTATTTGCAGCATTATTGAGTTTCATACATAAGCCCAGTGAACATTCCCAGGCAATTCAGAACGGCGATTGGCAATCGCAAAAGAATTTTTCATTTTGGCTATCTCCGCTTGTCGAGTTAAGCGGAAAAACCATGGGATTGGTGGGGTTGGGAAAGATTGGTCGAGCGACCGCAAAAATTGCAAATGCTTTTGGTCTCCGAGTCGTTGCTTGTAGTCGACGAAACGTAGACCCGCTGCCGTACGATGGGTTTGAGTGGTTGTCAATTGAGGAATTGTTTTCCCAATCAGATTACATCAGTCTGCATTGTCCACAAACTCCTGAAACAACGGGCTTTGTTGATTCGAACTTGATTAGGAAAATGAAGTCCGATGCCGTGTTGATTAACACGGCTCGGGGCGCACTGGTGAATGAGAACGACCTTGCTGACGCGTTGAATGATGAGCGTATTGGTGGGGCTCTTTTAGATGTTGTTTCTAAAGAGCCAATTGATGAGTCGAATCCTTTGTTGCATGCTAAAAATTGCGTACTGACACCGCATATCGCGTGGTCGCCAATTGAGGCAAGACGTCGGTTGATGGAAACTGTGGCGACTAACATCGAGGCGTTTGTCGACGGCAACCCGATTCATGTCGTCAATTAAATGGCTTTCTACGACTCGCGCAAATCGAATTAGTTTTCGATATTACTCAATTGTTGATTGCGCCTGTTGATTAAGTTGTCGAACCAACTGAGTTCTTTTGCGATGCCTTCGGCGAGAGTCTGTGATTGCATTTCGTGGGGCAGCACATTCCAGGCGTAAGTTTCGACCTCAAAGTGTGGACTTTCTTGGCAGAATGATTGGATGGAATCGAGGCAATTCTCAATGTCAAATTGAGTTGTGCTGATTTGGTCGACTGCTTCGGTGAAAATGGGAACGTGAAAGTGAACCCGCCAACACCCTTGTGGGGAAGTTCCCGCCGAATTCAGCGCGTCAGTTAGATCTTCAAAAAATAGCGTCTCCGTATCCGAGCGGATAACCGTTTGATGGAGATACTTGGGTTCTGCGAATCGAGCGAGTTGCTCAATCTTTTCTCGGTTTAGAATTGGTGTCGAGTCGTCGAAATTGACTTCTACGGCTGAGGATACTTGTACCTTTCCCACTTTGATCTTCGCGTTGCAATATTGCTCGATTGCTTTGGCCTGAGACTCAAACATTACAGCAGAATGGCAAACATCATGGCAGACTCCAATGTGCGACCGGATGATGTCGGTTGCCTTTGAACCTTGATTAGTCAGGTGTTCGTCAAAAAATTGAATGACATCCTCGCATTTATCCAGCACACAACCGGGCTCGGGTTCAAGGCAAACGAAGAGATTTCGTCCGTCGGTCTGAGAGATTCGGTCTAGGTGTTCCGCACACTTTTGGATGTTGGTAGCACAATGACGGAAAAAATCGGAAACCTGAGTTTGTGGTGTGCCTTCGGGAAGTGGCCATCCCAGTGGAAGTGTTGAAATTGTTCCGTTTTGTCCCTCGGGCAGCAAAACATTGAGAATCTTGGCTAATTGATTTGTATATTGAAGACGGTCAAAGTCAGCCCAGGTTGGAAGGTAAACATCGTGTTTGACGACTTCTTGGTGAAAGTCTCCGAACGGAAATCCATTGAGTGTGTACGGAACCAGTTCATGTTCTAACAGCCAGTCTCGGAATTGCAGGCAGGTTTCTGGGTGTTCCAACTGGTTCGCTGTGGTCGCGCTGAGCCAAAGGCCGATGCCTAATGGTTCATTGGGTGAGAATTTTGATTTGACATCGAGACTGTGTTTAACAAGATTCTGTTTAACTTCTTCAAGCGTTTTTCCCGGGTGGACATTCCCACAATAGCCTATCTTCATTGATTTTCTATCTGTCGTGTTTAAGGAGTGTGTCTGGATAGGAGGCGATTTTATCAGTCGCCAGATCCCGAGTCCAAGGGATTTGCGGGCAGAGGTGGGAGAGATGGAAACGAGATTGGAAAATAAAAACCGTCAGTCTTTAAGTTGAATTATTGCCGATCGTGAGAGACAGCAGGTTGAGATCGCCAGCGAAACCCAACCTCCGATAAATGATAAACCGCCAAGTGGCACGATCGCACCAAGAAAGGGTTTTTCGAGCAGCACTAATGCATAGAGCAGTCCTGAAAAAAGGAGGATCCCGGTCAAAAAAAGATACCCCGCTAGACTGACCAACCTTGAGGGGTAAAGGAGCGTAATGATTCCAACAAGAATGATTGCGATTGAATGGTGCATCTGATAGGCCGAGGCGGTTTTCCAATTGTCAATACGCTGGCTAACCAATGCGGCGTGTTCACCATGAATCGCTGTCAGACGATTTTCCAGTCCGTGAGCACCGTAAGCGCCGAGCCCGACAGCGAGTCCAGCGAGTAGGCAGCCTAACAGCATCCAGTGGCGATTCATTTGTATCTCATTAGGGTTGGGAGCACATGTGGATGTTTGAAGAAAACAATCGAAATGCCCGGTCAATGGTTGCGATTTTCATGAGTGTGTTTTCAAATATTATAGCCGTAAATGGATGTCTAATGTTGGCCGTGGTTGTATCTCGGTAATCAACAATGCATTCTTATTCTTTGTTAATTTGATATGAGCTGAAGTAAACATGAAATTACTCTTCTCCCTGGTTGGCGTCTTCGTAATTATGAATTTCTCAATAACTGCAGGTGTTTCACAGACGAATGACGATTTCAAGCCGTTTCCATTAACGGTTGCCGAGTCGAGTGAATTTCAGTCGACATCGAAATCATCCGAAGTAATTGAATTTATCGACGCCTGTGCGAAAAAAGCGGGCCATGTTTCCCGATTCGATTGGGGCGAAACCGTCGAAGGTAAAGCGCTGGTCGGAGCGATGGTTGCCCGTGAAGCATACAAGCTGGGGGATCAGGACGACCGAAATGTGGTACTGTTGCTCGGCAACATACATAGTGGCGAATGTGCAGGTAAAGAGGCGCTGTTGATACTGCTGCGAGAGTTGACAGATAACCCTGAACACCCCTGGTTAAAAAAGAATGTGATTCTTTTCGCGCCGAATTATAACGCCGATGGCAATGATCGCATGGGCAAAGACAATCGCCCCGGCCAGATCGGCCCCATCAACGGGATGGGGCGTCGTGAAAATGCTCAACAGTTAGATCTGAATCGAGATTTTTCAAAAATTGAATCGCCCGAAGCACGTGCATTGGTTCGTTTAATCGATACCTGTAATCCTCATCTTTTTGTCGATTGCCACACTACGAATGGTTCGAAGCACCAATACAGTTTGACCTATGATATTCCGCATAATCCGGCTGCCGCTGAGCCAATTCGCCGCTTCTTACGTGAGAAGATGATGCCGGTTGTGACTCAGCAGTTGGAGGTACAAGGTACGAAAACGTTTTATTACGGGAACTTTAATCGCGAGCATACGCGATGGACGACGTACGGACATGAGCCGCGCTACAGTACGGAGTACGTTGGCCTCCGTGGAAGACTGGCGATCCTTTCAGAGGCGTACAGTTATTTGGATTACAAAGGACGGGTTTTTGCGACGAAGGACTTTGTCTCAGGCTTGTTGGACTATGTCACTGAGAACTCGCTTGCGATCCATCAGTTACTAGAATCTGTTGATCGGGAATTAATTGAGACTGCGTCAATTGAGCCGTCTCGTTTAGTTTTATCGCTTGCAGCTAAGAATGGTCCATTCGAAGACAAGTTCATATTGAAGGGTTTCAAAAATGGCGAACCTCACGATTATGAGTGTGAGTTCATTTCAAAATATGAGCCCACAAAAACAACTCAATTCGCATTTGCCTACATTATTCCAGAGGGTTTCGAGCGTGTGGTCGATCGGTTACTAATGCACGGAGTAAAGGTTGAGCGTTTATCCAACGATTTAAAAACTGAAGTCGAGGTTGACCGGATTGTCGAACTGGATCGTGCAGAGCGAGCTTTTCAAAAACATAATATGGTTCGATTAGACGCGGATCGAGAAAGTCGCGAGTTAGTTATCCCGGCTGGAAGTTACCTCGTTAAAACGGGGCAACCGCTAGGGCGTTGGATTAGCTACATGTTAGAGGCGAATTCTGATGACGGGTTCGCCTTTTGGAATTTCTTTGACAGTGTATTGAAGCCCAGGGAATTATTTCCAGTTCTCCGTTTGCCCCGACCGTTGAAAATCGAAACCGAAGCGGTAGAGGAAGTTCCGCGGGACGGTCGGCTCTCGCTTGAGTTGATTGATGGCCCCAATAGTCTAATGTCCGGTTTGGCAAGAGCTCCTCGTTGGTTTGGGCAATCCAACTGGTTAACCACGGGCTTGTACAACGATTCGGCGCTAATCGATGCCGAAAGTGCATCCATCGTCAGCCAGCCGGGACGACCCTACCGATCCGAGGAAGTAAAAGAAGCATTGATAGAAGCGGGTCTTGGAAAAGATGAGGCTGGTTCGCTCTCTCAGAGCGATCCAGTGTTGCCCACCAATAATCGGGTCGCCGTATTTAGTGGGGACGGCTATTCCGCAGTTTATTTTATTGAAAATGTTGAGGCAGGACTACCGAAGGCAATGGTGGTTGCCAATCCCGGGGATTCAGCCGGACTGTTCCATTTTAATGATCAAGAGGATCAGGTCGCGTTCTGCACAACAAAGGGCCTGAATGTTTTGGACTTAGATTCTCGCGAGATTAAAACGGTGGCGGCTGCTGATGAAAAACAGCTCGTAGGAATGCTTGATTGGGTCTATCAGGAGGAACTGTATGGACGTGGTAATTTTAAAGGTTACTGGTGGCAGACCAATGGCAATAGGATTGCATTCATTAAGTTAGACGAATCACCTTTGATTCCATTCACGGTCATGGATCATCTGCCGGTTCGGGGTAAATCAGAGATGACCAATTACCCCAAAGCGGGGGATCCCAATCCTATCGTCAAAGTCGGAGTAGTTGGTGGGGCATCGTGGGAAACTAAGTGGGTCGATCTTTCGGCGTATGATGGATCTGAAATTTTGATTTCGGGAGTTTCCTGGTCAAGTGATGGAAAGCAGCTGTTGTTACAGGTTCAGAATCGTGAACAGACTTGGCTCGATCTCGTTGCAGTCAATGAAGAAGGAGAGGAACCGAAGCTTCTGTTCCGGGACAAGACCCCTGCGTGGATTGAATCTCCAGGCAGCCCTGTGTTGCTGAGCGACGGCGATTTTCTTTGGCGAAGTCCGCGGACCGGTTATAGCCACATTTATCGGTATACATCGGATGGGAAGCTTAAATCTGCTGTGACGGAGGGGAAGTGGGAGGTTCGATCTCTACTGGGGGTTTCTGAAGATAAACGATATTGTTTTTTTACCGCCGCGAGGGAGTTGCCGACTGAGATACATGCCTACCGGGCAGATTTAGTTTCTGGAGACCTAGTTGATTTGACTCCTGAAAAGGGAGAGCATTCCGTTGATTTTAGTAAGGATATGTCGTTCTTTATTGACAGTTGGAGCGATGTCGAAACGGCTCCACGGTTTTTATTGCGTGATTGCGAAGGAACTGTTTTAAGGGAATTCAACGGATCCTCGGATGATCGACTGGATTACCTTGGTGGAACGAGTACCGAATTTTTAGAGGTGCCATCTGGGAACGATCAGCCGATGGATGCCATGTTGATCAAACCCCCAAATTTTGATTCCAGTAAAAAGTATCCCGTCCTTGTTCATATTTACGCTGGTCCGCAAGCCCCTCGTGTGCGAAACCGATTTGGAGGAGTGCAATCTTTGTGGCATCAGATGCTTGCCCAGCAGGGGTATGTTATCTGGATTTGTGATAACCAGTCAGCAAGTTACCGCAGTGTAAAACACGCTTGGCCTATCCATCGAAATTTTGCGGTGAATGAACTTGCTGATATTGAACGGGGGGTTGCTTGGTTAAAGGAGCATGATTGGGTTGATGCTGATCGGATCGGTATATGGGGTTGGAGTTATGGCGGTTACATGACAGCCTATGCACTGACCCATTCGGACACGTTTAAGATGGGGATATCGGGGGCTCCCGTCACGGATTGGAAAAACTATGATTCGATCTACACCGAACGTTACATGGGATTGCCAAATGAGAATCCCAAGGGATATTTCAATGCTTCGGTTTTGCACGGAAAAGCAAGGGATTTAAATGGAGATCTTTTGTTAATCCACGGCACGATCGACGACAATGTCCATCTCAACAATACGGTGCAGTTTGTCAAAGAGTTGCAGGACGCGGGCAAGCAATTTGATCTGATGATTTATCCCGGGAATCGCCACTCGGTAAGGGATGAAAAGCAGTCAGCCCATTTGCGTAAACTCATGACCGAATTTATCCAAGACCATCTTTAATCGAGATGGGAATGGGACTGCTTTCCAAGGATAGGTGTGCAGGAAGATTTGAGTTTATGAACAAGTTTCCCTGCTTTTCGGTGTTCAATTGGCTTGAAATTCGAGTGCTTGCTAGTGCTTTCACTTCGGTGATATGATGACCAGAGTTTCTTGATTTGTTTGTGAGATTGGTGTTGACTCAATTTTAGGCGATATTTTAGGTTAGAGTGCTGTGTCATGGAGGGCACTAACTTCATAGCAGCAAACCAGCAAAAAACAACGAAAGCCACAAGGAAGTGGATTTGAAAATAGTTGCTTGGTAACGGCTATCACCACAATAGAGCGTAGGTCGACGTAACGTTTGTTTACTCGCTGTTTCTATTGATCGCTGGCGAAATATTCGCTTCGCGACCTCCAAACGAACAAGGGTTCGTGACTGTGTCACAGTATGGAGTTCTCTGGTGTCTCAAGTACCAAATTTCGACGTAAAAGATCAGGTCAAGCAAGCAACCGATGTGGTTGATTTGATTGGCAGCGAGATGAATTTGCGTCGTCAGGGATCTATTTATGTCGGACATTGCCCCTGGCATGATGACCAGAAGCCAAGTTTCCAGGTGAATCCAAATAAGCAAAATTGGGTTTGTTATCCTTGCGACGTGCGTGGTGACGTATTTGATTTTGTGATGAAACGCGAAGGGGTGGATTTTCGCGAAGCACTCGAAATCCTCGCGGAGCGTGCGGGAATTGAGATTCGCTCCTACCAGAAAAAAGTGGTTAAGGGCTCGGTAGATGATAAGGCGACTTTGTATCGAGCGATGGCTTGGGCTGAGCAAGAGTATCACGAATGCCTGTTAAATTCAGATGCTGCGATTCCAATCCGGGAATACCTTCGTGAGCGAGGGATTACGCAAGAAAGTGTCGAGCGTTTTCGGGTCGGATTTGCCCCGCTGTCGTGGTCATGGTTGGTTGATCGGTCGAGTGGTACGAGTTTCTCGCCCGAGATATTGCAGGCCTGCGGTCTCGTGTCTGCGAATGATCGAGGGGGATGGTACGAAAGGTTTCGTGGTCGAGTTTTGTTTCCAATTCGGGACACGCAAGAACGCACAATCGCGATGGGGGGGCGAGTCGTACCGAGTCTTTATCCCGAGGGCGACGCTCCGCCTGCGAAGTATGTCAATTCGCCGGAGACGCGGCTATTTTCAAAGAGTAAGAATTTGTATGCGTTGAACCTTGCCAGAAATTACGTCCAGAAGACTGGGGTTAAGGATAAGCGTCTAGTGATCGTCGAGGGATACACTGATGTTGTCGCAGCGTGGCAGGCAGGTCTTACTAACGTCGTTGCCGCCCTTGGCGTTGCGTTAAATGAGCAGCATATCCGACTCATCAAGCGATTTGCTGATGGCATTACGTTGGTCCTTGACGGTGACGAGGCCGGTCAGCGAACCATGAATACCGTTCTTGACTTGTTTGTCGCTCATGATATCGACTTGAGGATTCTTAGTCTGCCCAATGGGTTGGATCCCTTTGACTTTTTGATGGCAGAAGGTGGCGGAGCGTTTCAGGCATTAATTGATAAAGCGCCGGATGCGATTGCTCATAAGATCCTTGTGGAGACTCGCGGTGTGGATTTGGTTAATGATACCCACCGCTCTAACCAGGCGCTTGAGAATATTTTAAAAACCCTTGCCGGTATTCCTGAGAAGACGCTTGAGGATTCGACCGCTAAGAGTATTCGTGAAGATCAAATGTTGTTGCGTTTGGGGCGGCAATTTCAATTGGCTCCGGAAATGGTGCGACGACGCTTAAAGGATCTTAGGAGTAAAACGCGTGTTCGACGCGATGCCAGAGAAGCAGAGACGCAGCAGGATTTATTGGACTATTCAAAGTTTGACAAAAAAGAATCCGAGCTCGTGCAGTTACTGATTCAAGATCCATCGTTATTGGATAGGGCTGTTGAGAATGTTTCGCCCGAACAGTTCCGTGCCGGAGCCCTTCGGGATTTGTACGAGGTGATGGGTGAGTTTTTTCATGAGGGTAGAGGGGTAGGCTACGAGCAATTAACGGTTGAAATTGAAGATCCTCGGTTAAGAAAGTTGGTGGATTATCTTTATGACGAGGCGACAGCAAAAAAAGAGATAAATGAATTGCAAAACTCCGCATATGCAATGGATTTTGAGGCGCAGTTGCAGTCGATCATTCTGCGATTTAATGAGCGAGAAGTTGAGTCTGGAACTCAGGCGAAGATTTCAAAATTGCATTCCGGTGGATTGAATGAGGATGAAGAAAAACAGGCTCTGGAGGAGTTGTTTAGACAGCAACTTCAGAAACCAAACAATTCAGTATGAGATTTTGGAAAATTTGATTGTCTAAGGCGTGAATGTGCGGTTGTTCGCACGTGACGGCAAGGGAATTTAAATTTTCCGTGTGATGAGATTAAAAGAAGCAGTCAAGTGTTTTGCAGGCCCATGGATGGGAGGCAGCTTGAGTGTTGATCGAGAGTTGAATTTGAGACGAGTGAACGGTTTGGCTGAGCCATCCGTTGATCCGTGAGTTTTGCGTTTAGTTTGGTTCCGTTTGAGAGGGACATTCCTAAGGCAAACTGGGGCGGTAGGACTCGACTTAGACCTGTTTCAGGTATTTCAACGTAGATCGGTTGGCGTCCAACGCGAAATGGATTTCGCAGGAGTACGACGTGGAAATGACAGCGAACGGTGTTAGCACCGCAGACCAGCAGAATTTTGAAATTGATGAGAACGAGCTTGCGAAAATCATCAAAAAAGGGAAATCTCAGGGGTTTTTAACCTATGAAGATGTGACCGATTATCTTCCTGATGAGGTTGTTGGTGCTGAAAAACTTAATGGTTTGATTGCCGCGATTGAAAAATCTGGCATCGAATTGTGTGATGCATCGTCTCTTCCAGGGGAAGCGGTTGCCGATGACGTTCCTAAGGCAGATTCAGACGGCGAAGTTGCAACGCCACAAACGCTTGGTAAGTTGCCCCGCCCAAGTGACGATCCAATACGAATGTATTTAAGTCAGATGGCAGTGATCCCGCTGTTGGGTCGCGAAGAAGAAATCTCGTTGGCAAAGCGGATTGAGATTGCGCGAAAGCGTTACCGGCGAGGTGTGCTTACCAGCAATTATGCGTTGATGGCTACCTTTGAGACTCTCAAAAGAGTTTATGCCGGTGAGTTGCCATTCGACCGAACCATCAAGGTTTCCCTGACAGAGAATTTGACTAAAGAGCAAATTCAGGCAAGGATGCCACATAACTTCAAAACAATGGAGCACCTCTTAAAAGAGAACGCGAGAGATTTCAAACTCTTGATAAGTAAGAAAACGGATGAAATCGAAAAGAAGTTAGCGAGGAAAAGATTTCTAAGTCGTCGGGCAAAGCTTGTTGTTTTGGTAGAAGAGTTAAGTCTGCGGTCTCGGCGGATAAGCCCAATGATCAAGCAGTTGAGAAACTATTCTGATCGAATGAATCTGATTCGAAGCCAACTAAAAGATGAAGGGCCAGATGCGCCAACCGAGGTTGAGCGAAAACACCTTCGGTCGGAATTGGCTCGGTTGGTCACTCTTTGTCAGGAAAGTCCTGCAAGCCTTGAAAAAAGAGTCGGTGATTGTGAGAAGTTTTTCTCTGAATTTGAAAACGCAAAACGTCAATTATCCAGTTGCAATTTGCGGCTGGTTGTGTCGATTGCAAAAAAATATCGTAACCGCGGTATGAGCTTTTTGGATCTGATTCAGGAAGGGAATACGGGATTGATGCGGGCGGTCGATAAGTATGAGTATCGGCGAGGATTCAAGTTTTCAACGTATGCGACGTGGTGGATTCGCCAGGCAATCACCCGTGCCATTGCGGATCAGGCAAGGACAATCCGAATTCCTGTTCACATGATTGACGTTCTCTCTCGACTTAGAAACATTCAGAAGGCACTTCACCAAGAGACCAGACGTCCACCGACGATGGAGGAGATCGCTGTACGTGCACAAATGGATGTTGATGAAGTTCGTCGCGTCCTCGATATCGGGCGGCATCCTGTGAGTTTGGACCGTCCCGTTGGTGAAGGAGATGACTGTAGTTTTGGCGAGTTCATTGAAGATTCGCAGACAGATAATCCGGTTCGTGCGGCAACCAACTGCATCCTGCGTGACAAAATAGATGGCCTTCTAAAGACGCTGACCTATCGGGAGCGGGAGATTATTCGTTTGCGTTATGGCTTGGGTGATGGATATACGTACACGCTGGAAGAGGTCGGACGGATTTTCAAGGTGACCCGTGAACGCGTTCGTCAGATTGAAGCGAAAGCGGTTCGAAAACTGCAAAATCCGGTGCGAAGCCAGCAGTTGGAAGGATTTGTCCCGGCGCTTGGTAATCTCGACCTCGCATCGACTTCAGACGGTGAAGTGGTGAATAACTCGGAAGAGCCTGAAGTGAAAAACGGTTCAGAAGCCAGCAATAACTCATTCGAATTGTTCGAATTGGGCGTTGGGCAGGATAGCCAGTTTTAAAAATGGCTTGCTGAATTTCGGTAAAAATTGCCAAGAGAAGAAGGAACCGCTGACCCATGATGGTCAGCGGTTTTTTTTATTGGTACGATGCAAGAACTTCGGAGGGGTCTGCACCGATGTGGAGATGCAGATCCTTGCCGTTCCTAAACCAGTGGAGGTGAAAGCTAGTGAGTCTTGACTATGGGTTGCTTCGAACTTTGCATCGTATGTTGCGTCAATTGACAGACATCGGTGAGCGCATGGAGAAAGGCCCTCGAAAGGTTCGAATCGTGGCCGCGAACGAGGCTAACTTTTGTAAGGCCCTTGATGAGGCTAAAGCTTCCCTGCTCGAGATGCGGAAAGCTTCGAATGCCAAGCAGCTTCAATTGAATGAGCGCGAGGCAAAAGTCGAGGATATGAAAAATAAGCTGAATGCCTGTGATTCAAATAAAGAATTTCAATTGCTGAAAGATAGGATTGCTGCGGATCTACAAGCCAATAGCGTTCTGCAGGATGAAATTCTTGAGCAACTTGAGAAAATTGACGTTCTCACTGAGGGTGTTGACGAAGCGAAGAAGAATCATGAAAAATCTCAGGCTGAGTCCAAGCGGGTTGGCGATGAGGTTGCTCTCGATCTAAAAGCGCTTGCGGCGGAAAAGGAGAGGGTTTCTTCAGAATTGGCCGAAAAAGAAAAAGAAATCTCAGGGGATTTACTTATCCAATACCGTCGCCTCGTGACGGCAAAGGGAGAGGATGCCCTCGGTGTTACAGATACAGAAACCTGCGGGAATTGCAACCAAACGCTTACGCCACAAACGATTAACGATTTATTGATGAAGCAACCAGTGTTTTGCAAAGGGTGTGGTTGTTGGATGTACCTTTCGGAGAGTCATCCATCGGCGTGAGTAAGGATTAAATTATTGGAGGAATTAGGTTTTTCTTCGATCTTTGCTGAAATTTTTGCGTAACACACCTCGTCGATGCTTTTCGTCGGTGAAGTCCACCGTTATCGGAAGTATGAGTTTTGTTTTTTTCTTGGGCCGTAGCGTCGGTGATATGTCTGGAAAAGAGACGGGTGGCAACCTTACTGAGTCTGCCGGTAAAGACGAGATCGTTGTTGGACGTCGGCGAAGTCGCGTACGGCGAATTCTATTCCGTGTTCTTTACGGAGCCTTGTCCATATTGGTCTTGGCGGTGCTAGTTTGCCGTGGATCACTTGCCGAACCCGCTTCTTATCAAAGTGCGCTTGCCATGACTCAAGCGGAGGCGAAAGTTCACCGGACGGCATTTGAAGCCAATATAATTGAGTTGGGGAATATCGTTCGTGAAAAGCGTGAATGGAAGACAACCATCACACAGGCGGAGCTAAATGGTTGGCTGACAGACAATCGCGAGTTTTCTAAAACGCTTCCTAAGGAGGTGAGCGACCCCCGAATGGTTTTGGCGGATGCAAAGATGTCCATTATTTTTCGTTGCGAAATCTTTGGATGGGATGCCATTATTCAGGGGGAGCTGGACGTGTTCTGTACGGAAGTTCCCCGGCAGATCGCGTGTAGGATATATCGAGTGCGGTCCGGCTGGGTGCCACTGCCGATCGATGCGTTTGCCGACCAGTTAACTGCGAGGATGGTCGCTTATGGTGCAGAGGTTGAGTGGAGTGAAATTGACGGCGACCCAGTGGCACTTATGGCTTTTCCGGAAGATGCATTTCAATTAGGTACGAAGATATTAACAGTTCAAGCGATAGAGATAGAAGAGGGTAGATTGATGATTACCGGCAAGTCAAAATCAAAACTGCCCTAGTTGAGAACCCTCGGGGTTTGTGCGGTTAAGCCCTTGAGAGGTACTGGCCGGTTCTGGTATCAACTTTGACGCGTTCACCTTCTTTGAGGTATTCGGGAACTTGTACCTCAAGGCCGGTTTCCAATTGGGCGGGTTTGGTTCGGCTTGTTGCTGAATTTCCTTTTACGCCTGGGTCACATTGGGTTACGGTTAATTCAATTGTGTGGGGAACTTGAATTCCGACACAATCTCCATTGTAGATGAGGGCTAAAACACCTTCGAGAGAATCCGTGATGTAGGGTTTTTCGTTTTCAATGTCTTCGATCGCAATCGAATATTGCTGGAAGTCAGATTGGTCGAGAAAGTGGTAATGGGTCGCATCGGAATACATAAGCTTGACGTCGCGTTTTTCAAAGTCCGCGTCGGCTAATGATTCCGTTCCTTTTAGTGCGATGTCAATTTTTTGTCGAGTGACAATGTTACGCGCTCGAAATTTATAAACGGTAGAGGCACCTCGTGCGGATGGCGAGTTGACTTTGATTGACTCGATGATCACGGGAGATCCGTCGTATTCAACAATAGACCCGTTTTTTATCTCTTTGGCTTGCATACTGGTTTAGCGAAGATGAGTGGGTTAAGAAATCAGTTGGACTATACTTTTTCAAAAGTTGAATCGGCTTTAAAGCAGCGAGTTTGATTGAGGGTCGAGGCCGATTCCATCACAAGCCATGGC
>JAPOIJ010000055.1 GCA_029979005.1 Planctomycetota bacterium
GGTGCCGATTACTCAAAGCGACTTAAATCAAGCAAGCAGCGATCAAAAAAACGCCCCCCCACGCATAAGTACCCCTGCGACGCTCGTGTTGGATCTTGAGAATATTGAGACGGAACAAATCAACCACTTTCCTACGCGGGCATTTACGTTTGGCAAAACTCGCTGGATCCTCAAACAACAATCCGAGACCCGTTACTACTACCTAAGCTCGCGGTATCGCGACGTTGAACATAACTCGGCATATCGTCTTTCTCCAATTTCCGACCGTCAGTTCGCAGTCACTCGACTGGCGCCCCTCTCGACTGGAGCCCCAAGTGACTAACCAGCACAACACGCAAGAAAAAACCAGATCGGTGGAGATCTTTCAAAGTGGCGATAACAACAGCAATTCTGGGAGCGATCATTTATCCCTGGTGCTCCCAATCTATCGCATCGTTACATTGACACTGATTGCATCAATGATCTGGAAGTACGCGTACTTCATTCCAATCTTTCAAAGTTACGCCCAGCTGGAAATAACTGACACGTTTTTTCCACCACTCTTCACCAACCTCTCTGTCTTAGCCGGACTTTACCTCGCTCCGATCGCGTTTGGAATCATTGCTTTATTCACACGCAGTATCATTCTATTACGGTGCCAGGCCTTCATCACGCTTGCCTGCATGTTCGGCCTCTGCATTCATCAGGGAAGCTACAACGATGTCACATTCGTAACTTGCCTTTGGGTCTCCCTGTGGTGCGTGTGGTATACGCTAAAAATCAATGAGCCGCCTGAGGTTCTCATTAACAAATCACAGAGGTTTAGTCTTTTGATTATTTCCTTAATCTTTCTCGGGGGGGCAGCCGGGAAGTGGACCCCGGGTTACTGGTCCGGCGAGGTTATCTATGAAATTTACTTTCGCCATCGCGATTTTTGGTTTTTCAATTTGCTTCGAAACCAACTCGACCCCGAATCGCTGCGGAATATTGCAACACTCTACTCGAGAGCCATCGTACTCTCTGAAACGGCGTGCGCATTTCTTTGGCTACTCAAACCCAAGCATGGCGGAATGATCGCAATCGTTATGCTACTCGGTCTCACATTGCTCTCAAACCTACTGCTTTTTTCCGTCACCTTCTGCTTGATGGGGCTTGCAATCGTTGCAATAGAAACGCCCCGCTGGAAAGCAACCGCTGCCAAGCAATGAAATCCATCATGCTTTTTGGATAGTAGAGAACCGCTTCGAAACACCTCAGCGCATAAAAATGGCGGTAAGGCCCCTTTTGGCATCCCGCCAACCCTTACCGCCAAAAGCTTGTTCAATGCTCCCCAGCTCAAACAAGCTCCTTAAAAGCTAGGTCGCAATTCTGAAATGTCAAAGCGAGAACCTAATCGATCTCGTGAAAAGCTGAAAAATAAACAAAGAAGCCCCTTCGTTATTTTCCTCTTTCGCTCGCAAAACACCGAATACTCGACATCACCTGCAATTAGAGCGGGAATCCGGGGAGTCCAGCAGGATTCGAAACCGCGAAGGCACCGACAAGAAACAGCGGTTCTACCCATGAAAACGCGAGACTATTGTGGAATTTCCCAGTCAAGTCCGATGTCGAAATTGGTAGCCGAGTGTGTTACCGCACCAACGCTAATTCGCTCTACACCAGTTTTTGCGATTTTAACGATTGTGTCCAAATTGACGCCACCGGAAGCCTCAAGAATTATCTCAGGCGATAATTGGTTGCGAATCTCAACCGCCTCTCTTAGTTGCTCGTTACTCATATTATCCAGCAACACGATGTCGCATTCTGTTTTTAACGCAACTCGCAATTGTTCGAGGGTATCGACTTCTAATTGCAAAACAGTCTCGTTGCCATCTGGCAATTCAGCTGCATGTTCACCGATCCATTTTTTCGCATTTTGAATGGCAACCGGAATCACCTCGCCTTCCTCTCGAACCTGTGTTCGAAAAAATGCCAGATGATTGTCCTTAATCATGATTGCATCATAAAGCCCCATGCGATGATTCATTCCACCACCGCATGCGACTGCGTACTTCTCCAACCTTCTCCAACCCGGCGTGGTTTTACGAGTATCCAACACGCATGCAGAGGTCTCCCTGATTTTGCCAACAAACTCACTCGTCAAGGAGCTTATACCTGAAAGGCGACACATGAAATTCAAAC
This sequence comes from Planctomycetota bacterium, assembly GCA_029979005.1. Classification (GTDB taxonomy): domain Bacteria; phylum Planctomycetota; class Planctomycetia; order Pirellulales; family Pirellulaceae; genus Mariniblastus. The sequence continues at coordinate 2,161 of JAPOIJ010000055.1, forward strand.
AGGTTCGCTCCATGGTTAATATGTCGTGTGCCAGACCACTCATCACACCAATCGTTTGCCCTGCGTCAACCGGTTCACCATCGTTAACATGAACTGTCAATTGAATGTTCGGGGCCCACTGTTGCAGAGCAAGTTTCACAACTTCAATTCCGCAAATCACTCCCTTGCTTCTACTGACAAACGCTGCTTTCGCATAAACAGAATCAGGAACAATCGCAGCGGTCGTGCAATCCACCCCCGATGCAAGATCGGGGCCGTTGATATCTTCGAGAATCGCCATTTCGATCAATTGCTTGCAATCTTGTTGCGTTGACTCGGTAAAAATTGGGGCTTCCTTCATTAAAACAGTCCTAGTTCCAAACTCACCAATTGCTTCTTACCCAATGCGAATCGATTCAGAAAAATCGACTCCGCAAACTGCCCCAATTCATCGCATGTCCGTTAACTAAAATAAGACCAGATCCTGCAAGCAGGTCGGGGAGACACTGCTCTCAATTTTTCGACAAACCGTGTTGCCCCGCTTCGCCACTCAGAAAATCTCCAATTCGCTTTTTTATCTGATCGCGAATTTTTCGAAACTGGATGATTTTTTCGTCATCTGATCCGGTCGCATCCGCAGGATCTTCAAACGGCCAGTGCAGCGTCTGCTTAACGCCGGGAAGCACGGGACAGGCCTCTTTTGCGTGATCGCAGACCGTTACGGCCAAATCAATTTCTTCACCAACAAAGAGATCCACCGATTTGCTCTCAAGGCCATCAATTGGCAGCCCCAATTCTTCAATCGACCTTAAAGCCAACGGATGCACATAACCGGAGGGGCGCGAACCGGCTGACATCGCCATCCATTCCGAATTCCCCGCATCCTGCCAAATCGCCTGAGCCATTTGCGAGCGGCAGGAGTTCCCCGTACACAGAATCAGTACTTTCTTCATTTTAGCTTCCTAACTGAGCGATAACGAAACGCTAGGCAACTCAGTTGTAACTAAATGAGCCGCGCTGAGATTATCCCTCCGAGATAATTTAACAATCGAAGTACATGCAAAATTCGTAAGGATGTGGGCGAGAACGAATCGCTTCAATTTCGTTTCTCGTCTTAAATGAAATCCACGTATTGATCACGTCTTTTGTAAACACGTCCCCCCGCAAAAGGAATTCATGATCCCGTTGCAATGCATGAATGGACTCTTCCAGTGACCTTGGCGTTTTGGCCACATTCTGTGACTCTTCGGGAGGCAAGTCATAGATATCCTTATCCAATGGATTGCCTGGATCAAGTTTGTTCTCAATTCCATCAATCGCGGCCATCGTAATTGCAGCAAAGGCGAAATACGGATTGCAACCGCCATCAGGGCACCGAAACTCGATTCGCTTACTTGCGGGATCGTTGCTGTACATCGGAATCCGGCATGCCGCCGAGCGATTTCGCTGAGAGTAAGCGAGATTGACGGGAGCCTCGTACCCCGGCACCAATCGCTTGTAGCTATTGGTCGTTGGATTGGTAAACGCCAAAAGTGCGGGAGCATGCTTCAATATTCCGCCAATTGCGTGCATTCCCATCTGACTTAAACCTGCATAACCATCGCCCCCAAACAACGGGGCCCCATCTTTCCAAAAAGAAAGGTGCGTATGCATGCCCGAGCCAGCATCATCAAAAATTGGCTTTGGCATAAACGTCACCGTTTTGTTGTGGCGGAAAGCTACGTTTTTTACGACGTACTTGTACATCATCATGCGATCTGCCATCTGAACCAATGGGCCATATTTGAGATCGATTTCTGACTGTCCAGCGGTTCCAACTTCATGGTGCTGACACTCGACCTCAATTCCACAGTCGATCAGGGTCTGCATCATTTCCGTTCGCAGATCTACCATTTGGTCGACCGGAGGGCAGGGGAGATAACCTTGCTGATGACGGATCTTGTAACCCAAATTGGGATTCTCTTCTCGACCGCGATTCCACTGTGCTTCAACACTGTCGAGGTGATAGAACGCCGCATCCGGTCTTTGGTCGAATCGGACGTTATCGAAAATGAAAAATTCTGCCTCAGGGCCAAAGCAAGCTGTGTCGGCAATCCCCGTACTGCTTAGATAACTAGCCGCTTTCCTCGCAACAAATCGCGGGTCTCGGCTGTAATTCTCATGGGTGATTGGATCAACAACATCGCAAATAAGATTCAATGTAGGTAGCGCAGCAAAGGGATCAATAAAATTTGTTTCCGGCCGCGGTATTAATAGCATGTCACTTTCGTCAACCTGCTGCCAACCCCGTACGCTTGAACCATCAAAGCCAAGTCCATTCTCAAAAATTGACTCCGAGAGCGCACTGACCGGGATTGTCGTATGCCCCCAATGACCTAAGAAATCAACAAAACGCAAATCAATCGCTTTGACGTTCGCCGATCGACAAAAAGCGATTACTTCTTTAGGAGTCAAAACTTGACCTTTCACGCATTGAAAAAAGGGATCCCAATCGAGGTGGGAAATAATATTTCTTTTTTTTTGAGGGTTTGAAATCGAATCTCACAAGCTGACACTTGGAAAATTTGAGCCAGATTTTTAAAAGCAATCCCTGTGCCACAATCACAAAGATTGCCTCAGTGATCAAGAACCTGCCATAAAACGACTTTTTTGGTTCCCTTGCCTCCAGAGACGATTTCCCCCTGCACAGATAATGCCCAATCCGTGCCTCGAATTCAAGCAGCGTTTATTTAAATTCTGGAACGGATCAGCCCCCAAAGCCAAGATCGAGTTGATTTCGCCACTATAAATCCAGATTTTTAGTTGTTAAGATCACGCTGAACTGGGCGTCGGTCAGTGCAGAATGCCGGACCACTCCGTTTTCGCGTTCGTTACTCGCTATCCGAGAACGACTGCTCCTCGTCCAGATTACACCTAACAATGATTACTGTTTCTGCATCATGGGAACGATGCCGAGGTGATCCGACCAATGAATCAAGAGTTTATGGAGCTAACACCAGAATGAGCAAATCGAAACTTGAGTACATCTGGCTTGACGGCTACAAGCCCACCCAGAGTCTTCGTAGCAAAACAAAAATTGTAGCTGATTTCAGCGGCGAATTGGCGGACTGCCCAGAGTGGTGCTTTGACGGCAGTTCGACAGAGCAGGCAGAAGGCGGAGCATCGGATTGCCTTCTCAAGCCTGTCGCTATTTTCCCGGATCCGGAGCGGCTCAGCGGCTATCTCGTCATGTGCGAAGTTCTAAATGCAGATGGCACCCCGCATGAATCCAATGGTCGAGCAACCATCGAAGACGACGACAACGATTTCTGGTTTGGCTTCGAACAAGAGTATTTCTTATGGGACACTGAAACAAACAGTCCTCCCGGATTTCCAACGGGCGGTTACCCGGGACCACAAGGGCCGTACTACTGCTCGGTTGGCGCAAAGAATGCACACGGTCGTCACATGATCGAAGAGCACCTCGACGTTTGCCTGGAAGCCGGGATTAATGTTGAGGGAATCAATGCAGAAGTCGCTGCTGGCCAGTGGGAGTTTCAGGTATTCTCCAAGGGAGCGAGACAAGCCGGAGACCAAATCTGGGTAGCGCGATACCTGCTTGAGCGGATTGGCGAAAAGTATGGTCTTGCAATCGAATACCACCCCAAACCACTGGGCGACACCGATTGGAACGGTTCCGGAATGCACGCCAACTTCTCGAACTCAACGCTGCGTGAATGTGGTGATCAGTCCGTTTATGAGCAAGTCTGTCAAGCATTTGAGCCACGCGTCAGTGAGCACATTGCAGTTTATGGTGCGGACAACGATCAGCGTCTAACCGGCAAGCACGAAACCCAATCCATCAATCAGTTCAGCTATGGCGTCTCCGATCGTGGAGCATCCATTCGCATCCCGGTTGGAACCGTCACCAACGGCTGGAAGGGATGGCTGGAAGATCGTCGCCCTGCTTCCAACGCAGATCCTTACAAGGTTGCGGCAGAAATTATCAAGACCGTCAAAGGTGCATTGGTGACTGTTTAGTTCAGAACGATCGTTTGATTCCAAATTTTAAATGTGGAATAACGACCCAATCTTAAAAAATCAGCTGCTGCCCTCGTGGGCAGCAGCTTTTTTTTGCGGATGAAATTGCGCAAACATTGCTACCGTTGACTTGCGTGGGCGTGAAAACGAAATTCCGCAGCCGTCCATTGACCCACTGCCGACAAAGGTTCAAATAATGGGATGAACACTCCCAACCCCATTTCCAAGCGAGATCCGGCTAATGATCATGACTGGTTTGATTTAGCAACGCATTGGAAATTACGAAGCGATACCATTTATCTTAACCACGGCTCCTTTGGCCTCCAGCCAAACATTGTTCGGTACCATCGACGCACCTGGATTAACAGACTCGATGAACAGCCAATGGATTTCTATCTTCGCCAGATGGAGAGCGCCCTATTTGAGGCGCGATCCGCGATCGCGAATTTCATAGGGACTACTCCCGCCAACCTCGTTCTAATCGATAACGCAACGTATGCGATGAACATCGTGGCCAACAGCTTCTCCCTCAGCCCCGGGGATGAAGTCCTTATCAACGATCATGAGTATGGAGCGGTTGAACGGATCTGGCAGCGAGCTTGCGATTTTTCGGGAGCGAAACTGGTATCAGTACCACTCCCAGATTCTTTTGAATCCAAAGAGCAAATTGTGGATTGCCTTACTCAGGCTGTCACAAGTAAAACCCGTCTGGTGGTGGTTAGCCACATAACCTCCGCGACCGCCTTGATTATGCCAATCAAGGAAATCTGTGACGCGTTTCACGACCAGGGGATCGCTGTTTGCGTCGACGGCCCTCACGCCCCGGCGCAAGTTGATCTAGCGGTGGAAGATTTGAAATGTGATTTCTATACCGCCAGTTTACACAAATGGCTGTGCGCTCCGTTAGGCAGCGGCTTTCTTTACGTACACCCCCGCTTTCAAAATATTATCCAACCTCCAGTAAAAAGCTGGGGGCGTCTACTGCCTGCAATCCCTGAAACCTGGGACGAAGAATTTACGTGGATCGGCTCACGTGACCCCAGTCCTTTTCTATCGGTTCCGCAGGCGATCGCCTGGATTCAGGAAATTGGCCTGAATAATTTTCGCGATCGTGCATGCTGGCTGGCGAGTTACACCGAAGACTGCCTGCGAGACCTATTCCACACGCAGACGATTGGGGACCGGTCTGATGGATGGTACGGCGCTATGACGCACGTCCCCCTGCCCCCAGGGGACTGGAGTAGCCTGCAGAAACAACTTTGGGAACAGATTGGAATCGAAGTGATGATCATCCTGTTTAAAGACCGGTGGTACGCTCGCGTCTCCCATCACCTCTATAACAATCAAACCCAAATCAACACTTTCATCAAAGCTATCTCACGGATGACGACTTAAGTGAGTCGACACACATAAAAACGTTGAACTGGTCATTTTTTAACATGGAAGAAAAAAAACTGCTCCAGCCACCACATGTTTCCTAGAACCCAATGTTTAACTGACCTAGTGACCACCATTTGTCGCTGCAATCGCACCTAGGCATTATTTGTTTTGAAGATAATCTCCCGATTTGATCGAATCGCCTACTGCCGAACGCTTTTTTGTTCATAATGGGCGGCATGTGGCCAGACAAACCCCAAACCGAACAGTTAATCGTACGCGCTAAAGATGGTGATGTTTCCGCGGTCAACGACCTAATGGATCGCCATCGCAATTCGCTTCGGCAATTGATACGAATGCGATTAGATAACAAGATTCAAAAACGAATTGATGTCAGTGACGTTGTGCAAGACGTGCTGATTGAAGCAAATCGGCGGCTCGATCGCTATCTTGCCGACCCTGTTATGCCCTTCCATCTTTGGCTTCGCCAGATTGCCAAGGATCGAATTATCGATGCTCATCGTCGGCATCGGGTTTCTGCCAAACGTTCGGTGGATCGTGAGCAACAACTTTGTGCTCCTCGAGGCTACGATAAATCTTCTATTCAATTGGCCTCCATTCTTGGTGACGCGCGACTAACTCCCGCTGCAGCAGCCCTTCAGCGAGAGATGGCAAAAAAAGTAGAAGCCTCCATTTCACAACTCGACCAAAAGGATTGCGAGATCATTGTGATGCGTCACTACGAACATTTGACCAATCAGGAAATTGGTCAAATCCTAGACTTATCCGAGCCAGCCGCGAGCATGCGTTACTTACGAGCGATTCGAAGACTAAAGTCGATTATGCAAGACGGTCAGAACTCAATCGATTCCTAGCCATATCCAAGCCAGAATTCCGTGACTCAGAAGCACCAGGAAAATCAGGAAGACGAAGCCGAGATGAGACTCGCAGTGCTCGTCACTGAATTAGCGGATCAAGCTAATCAGGGGATAGAGGTAAGTCTTGAAGAGGCCTGTCTCCAAAATCCAGAATTCGAGACAGACCTTCGAGAGCTTTGGGGCACGATTATCGTGACGGAAGCGGCGGCGAAAGAGAAAAGTCAGTTCTCGTCATCCTCGCGAGAGTTAGCGATCCCTCAACTTGAACTGCCCTGCGACTTTGGCAACTACCGCCTCGAAGAGGAAATTGGCAGAGGTGGTATGGGAATCGTTTATCGCGCATCCCGCATAAGTGACGGTGAACTCGTCGCGATCAAAATGATCCTTAAGGGTGACTTTGCGAGTGACAGTGATCGCCAGCGATTCGAAGCAGAGGCAGACGCCGCCTCCCGACTAAACCATCCCAACATCATTCCGATCTATGAAATCGGTGAACATCAGGGGCGTAGTTTTTTCTGCATGAAACTGATCACAGGTCAGTCTCTGTCAGAACGACTATCACGCGGTCCCCTTCCGCCTCTTCGGGCGGCAAAGATCATGAATGAAATCAGTGATGCAATTAGCTTCGCTCATCAAAACGGAATATTACACAGAGATCTTAAGCCGTCGAATATTATGCTCGACGACGACTGGACCGCTTACGTTGCCGACTTTGGATTAGCCAAAGAAGCTGATGGAAGAACCAGTTTGACCCGATCAGGAGCAATTCTCGGAACTCCATCGTACATGTCGCCGGAACAGGCAACGGGGCACCGCGGCGAAGTCGGAATTACGAGCGACGTCTATAGTCTGGGAGCCGTGCTGTATCACCTGCTAACTGGACACCCACCCTTTATGGGCGCAACTCCGGTTGAAACGGTATTAATGGTTCTGGAACAAGACCCTGTCGCTCCGCGTGTGCTTAATCGACGAGTCGATCGTCGACTTGAAAACATTGCCATGCAATGCCTGCAAAAACCCCAAGATCTCCGATACAGTAGCGCGTCGGATTTACGGAACGATATCCGCGCCTTCTTAAACAACGAGTCCGTTGCCGCAAGCGAAGGCAAATTTGGCCAAATCATCGGTAATGTCTTTCGCGAGACACATCACGCGGTAATTCTCGAAAATTGGGGCCTGATCTGGATATGGCATAGCATGGTTTTGTTTGTTGCCTGCATGGCAACTTACGCCCTCCAACTTTACGGAGTCGACTCTCCGTGGGCCTACGGAGGCATGTGGACTTTTGGCCTGGGAGCGTGGGCAGTCGTATTCTGGTTTGTTCGACGTCGAATGGGACCGGTCACCTTTGTCGAACGTCAAATCGCCCACGTCTGGGCCGGTGCGATGTGCTGCGTTGCCTTTATTTTCCCACTTGAGGTTCATTTCGACCTCGAACGCCTCAGCATGGCACCGTTGTTAGCGGTATTCGCAGGGATGGTTTTTTTAATTAAGGCCGGCATTCTTTCTGGATCTTTCTATATTCAGGCGATCACACTATTTATGACTGCGATTATCATGGCTGTCTTTAGTTCCATCGCGATGCCATTGTTCGCCTTTGTCTCAGCGGGCTGCTTCTTTTTCTCTGGCTTGAAATATTACCGTCGACGAAAAAAGCAGCTCGACAGTCGAATTAGTTGACCGATCCATTGCTTTCAAATCGATTCCTCTCGATGCAAATTGTGATTCTCAAACACAGAATCTCCCCTCCTGTTGAACGAGGTGAGAAGTTGACGCACGAATTCTTTTCTGCTCATGATGTTTTTTTTCAACGCTTGACAGCCCCATTTTCGTTACGTCTGCAACGCTTGTAACAGATGCTCAGCGCGACCAGCCGCAATTCCGGTTTAATCCGCCCCTAACCGGCAGCCTCAACGAAATAATTCGTCTTTATTTAACCCTTAAAGTTTGACTAAATCTAGTCGTGACTTAGGTTTCTAGTGAGTTGAGAGAACGAGCAATTTGTTCTGTCGATTCACGCTAAGTCGCTTCGTCGAATTGGCAATCCTGCTCGCTTTTGAATAAAGCAACTTGATAACGTGGGACAGCTGACATCAGCAGGAAAAGTGCTCATCCACTTGGTCAGTCCGGTCCTTTTTTAATTTAGAACCAAATGGTTCGGATGCCCACACGGGCACGTCAAATCCGTCGGAGGAAAGACAAGATGAAGAAGTTTATTAACAAAATCGAAAAGTTCATGAAGTCGGAAGATGGCCCAACAGCAGTTGAGTACGCCATCATGCTTGCTTTGATCGTTATTGTGTGCCTAACAGCTATCCAGGCTGTTGGAACCGCTGCAAACACAGCGTTCCAAAACATTGGTTCACAGATCAGCGGTTTGCCGTCGAACTAGTTTGGGGTCTGCCATCAGGTAGACTTTGCTAAATCATTAGCCCCTCAGCTCTTCGAGCTCAGGGGCTTTTTCCACGTTAAAACCGCATCAAGGACAAGGTAACAGTTTACGAACGGAATTCATTCAAGACCTCTATTTGGATCGAGAAAATCAAATGGAATGGTTCGTTACAATTGGAACGTTTGAGCAAGCCGTCGAGCTTGTCTGCTACTTTTGCACTTTGATCGCTGTTTTCCTGAGCTATTTGTTCACGCTCAGATTTTAAGCGGAACGACCACGCGATCGCCGACCGATCGGTTTTGGAAACCGAGACCGTCAATCATGAGAAAAAATGAGTTTTTCTCTCGCGAACCAACACAACACAACACAGAGTGCAGGAGTTTTTGTTATGGAAGAGATTCTAGTTACCATGGCCGATAACTGGGTTTATTGGGCCGTCAGTATTTTTGCAATAATTGCCGCCTACATCGACGGCAAGGAACTTCGAGTTCCCAACAAAATTACGTTTCCAATGATTATCAGCGGTTGGATTTACAGTGCCATTTTTTATGGAATGGACGGGCAGGGCTGGTACATCGGACTGATGTGGAGCCTCGCTGGAACCGCCGTTGGAATCGCAACCCTGCTTCCAGCTTATGCCGTCGGCGGAATGGGCGCAGGCGATGTCAAAATGATGGCTGCCATCGGAGCCTGGGTTCACTGCACGATTACTTTTTACGCCTTTTGCGTTTCTGCCATTGTTGGTGCGATTCTTGCCGTGATCATGGTGATCGCAGCAGGGGAAGGAAGAAAGCACTTCAACCAGTTCTTCTTCATTCTCAATGAAATCACCACAATTCGAAATCCGGAAGCACTGGCCGAAATAGCGACCGAAAGAAAAAGCTCAATGCGTTTGCTGCCCTACGGAATTCCGTTAGCGATCGGAACAGTCCTGTACTTCGCTTGGATGGGATACCTCATCTAAAGACCTACGCATTGTTCCGATTCTGCCGGATTTAATCCCATTTAGACCTGTCCGGCTTTTTTTGGACTGAGAACCTGAGAGAACCGAATTATTTCGAAAAGGGCTGCTTGCACGGTGCAATGCAAGCAAGCAGTCCGTCAGATCGAAACTTCGATTTGAAAAAAATGAATTTCAAGGACGGGTTGTTGATTGCATTGCCAAACTGAAGCGATTTTTATTTTAGCCAATTATTTGAGCCAAATCTTCGATCCAAGCGGAGTGATTGGCAAACAACCCTAAACCGCTGTTGTTGAGGTGAATCCTATGAAATCTAAGTCGTTCATGCTAATGGTTCTATCGATGGGATTTGGACTCGTTGCCGCAATCGGCATCAGTCAGGTATTGGGACAAAAATCAGCCAACGCCGAGCCTGAGAAAGAACATGGCCCCGTTATCACGGCGGCTGAGGATTTGGATCCCAATACGCGTTTAACCGAAGAAAACGTCAAGATTGAAAACTGGCCACTCGACATCATTCCTGATGACGCCGCCACGAGCCTCGACGACATTGAGGATATGGTTAACCGGAACCGGCTGGGAAAAGGAATGCCGATTCAAAAATCGGTAATCGTCAACGAAAAATCGGTTGCCTCACTTTCAATTCCGCGTGACATGAAAGTGGTTGCCATCAAAGTACCTTCGGATGATCTTTTCGGTGGCCTACTTAGCCCAGGCGACAAAGTCGACGTAATCGGATTGTTTTCCAAACGGGACAAGAAGAACCAAAACCGCATCAATCAGACTTCGAAAACCTTCCTGCGGGGCCTTCAGGTATTCAGCATCAATAACAGCATGAAATCGGTAGAAACCAGGGAAGACAGCCCAACGGCCGGCACCAATTCGGCGGTGGTAGGCGTTCTGGCGACTGAAGAACAAGCCGAAGCAATGTACTACGTGCAAAGAACAGCTCAAATCAAACTGACTCTTCGGGGCGATGAAGCGACTAACGACGACGATATCGAAAGTCTGGAAGAAATCATGGGATGGAATCTCATCGATGAAGAGGAAGACGAGACTGAGCCCGATCAGAAAGTCGTCTCGGTCGACACCGATGACTCGCAAATTGAAACAATCGATCCCCCCACCATGACGATTTGGAGCGGAAATACACCGGAAAACTACACCTTTGCTCCGGGATTACTCCCCCAAAGCACCATACCTGATATCAACATGGCTCCGCTCGTACCCGTGAATACCAAAGATGCGGATGACGAAGATGAGGCAAACTCTGACGGCTCTAACGAAATTGATCGCAATTTGGAAGAAGATCAATATCAGGGTGAATAGGTTCGAATTAGCTTTATGTAACGTATGACTTTGTCTGGTTTTAACACGGAAAAACCGCTGGGCAGTTTAGGGGTAGCTCTTTCCTCTGCTGCAGACGTCAAGGATGACTCCGGTACGACTGTCTTCGTTTCAGATTACAAAAGCCGATCCGTCCAACGCAAGGATTCATGGATGAACAAGCGTCTTTCAACTCAATTTCGCATTGTTTTTGCCTTATTTGCAACTGCATTTCTTGGATTACCAGGCACGACGCAGGCACAGGTAGGTTTGAACTACCAAGTTCGTCAGGAAGTGAAGACGATTCAAATGGTGGAAGGTTCGAGCCAGCGCCTTCAATTCGATTACAACATTCCTGAATTGATGGTTGAAAATCCAGAGGTTATCGGAGCAACACCGGTAGCTCCCAACACCATTCTGTTAAGCGCACTCAAGCCTGGAATGTCGACCCTCACCGTAAGTGATCCGGACAAGAATTACGAAACGATCAACATCGAGGTCTCGATTGATGTGAGAGAAGTCGAAGGGGCAATTGCGAAGATTTTCCCTGACTCGCAAGTCAGCGTTAACCCGTTGAAGTCAAGCATCATTTTAACGGGCAATGTAGCGAGAGCCGATCAGGTAGAGAACATTCTCAAAGTCGCACGAGACTACTTCCCAGCCAACGTAATCAACGAGCTTCAGGTCAACGGCACACAAAACATTGCGATTAAAGTAAAAGTTTACGAGGTTGCTCGCGGCAAACTACGAAAACTCGGCGTCGACTGGGCCTATCTAGGTGAGGAGTTCAATGTTGTCTCAAGTGTGGCTCAGTTAATTCAGGATGTTTCCACGGGAGACTCCGTTGGTACATCCGCGAACTTCGCATTCGGCGTTCTCAACGATGGAAAGAGATTTAACGCATTCATCGAAGCCCTCGAAAGCAACAACCTGGCAAAACTACTGGACCAACCAGTCCTTGTCGCCCAAAACGGTCGGCCAGCAGAATTCCTCTCCGGTGGTGAAATTGCCATTCAAGTCGCCAGTGGACTGGGAACCAACTCCATCGAGTACCGACCTTTCGGCACCAAGCTAGATGTCGTGCCGATCATTCACGGTCAGGGGCAACTGACGCTCGAAATCAGAGCCGAGGTTTCCGAGGTCGCTGCTGACCTTGCCGGTGACGCTGGCGTACCGGGATTTCGTGTGCGACGAGTAAACACGGGCGTTAAAATGAAAGCCGGTCATACACTCGCCCTCGCTGGAGATTATCGCGAAAAGGATGAGACAGAAGTTCGCGGAATTCCTAAATTGATGGATAATCCATGGTTCGGGCCGGCTTTTCGAGCGGTCAGCGACAAATCCAACGAAACCGAGTTGGTATTTTTACTTACCCCGAATTTTATCAGCGAAGTTGAATCCGACCAGCTTCCCCAATACGGCCCTGGAAGGCTCACAACGCGTCCTTCAGATCGCGAGCTTTACATCAACGGATACACCGAAGTACCACGCTGTGAGGACGACTGCCCGGTAGATGATAGCTTCGGAAGCACTCGCGGCAGAGGCAATTTCCCCTTCATGGATTCCGAATCCGCGACACAATCAAAACCGGCAAATAACTCTCCGTTCCAACTAAAAACCATCGTGAACCAATCGAACGGCCCTACAAACTCAAACGTGAAATCACAACCAGAACGTCAGTCAAAATCAATTTTCAAATGGCCTTTTAAGACAAAAGTCCGCTAAACTATTAGATCACTTTATGCTTAACTGAAACCGCGAAATGGGCGATCAGGCAATCAACGAAACTCGGCAGCTTAAACACACGGATAACAAATGAGCGGTACGCTACGCATCTCGATTTGCGATCCAGATGAAACAACTCGAGAGAATTTGAAACGCTACCTCATTGGCATGGATCAAATATGGCTCGAGGCAGACTGCTCTCGTTATGAGTTCTTCGCGGAAATTGTATCTCAAACCACTCCGGAAATTGCAATCATCGACATTGACTCCGATGATGAAAAAGCAATGCAACTCGTGGAGTCGATTTCTAAAACCCATCCCTCGATTGGTATTATTGTCGTCAGCAGCCGAACTGATGGTCAGATGATCCTCCGGGCAATGAGAGCCGGTGCGAGAGAATTTCTAAACTCTCCGATCCAAATCGACGAACTCGTTGGCGCGCTTGACCGAGTTGCTGCCAATACCGACGGTAAGCAACGGAGTAACGCTGGAAATATTATCGCGGTCGCCGGAGCCTCAGGGGGGGTTGGAAATACATCGATCGCCGTAAACCTTGCGGTTGCGTTGGCGACTAATCCTGACCGCAGCGTGGTCTTGATCGACCTCGATCTTGCCCTCGGTGACGCTGATGTTTTCCTCGATATGATCCCGGACTACACGCTTCTCGATGTTGCCCAGAATATTTCCCGGCTCGACCTCGCGCTGTTAAGAAAATCGCTGACGAAGCACGAATCCGGAGTGTATCTGCTTCCACGACCTGTGCAAATCGAGGACATGTCTGCGATTTCCAACGAAGACTTGAAACGGGTGATTGGATTACTGAAAGCCTCATTCACACACCTCATCATTGATTGCTCGAAATCCTACAGCCGGCTCGATATCACGGCCCTGGAAAGTGCTAACAGCATCGTTTTGCTAACACAGCTCGATCTGCCCTGCCTCCGAAACGTCGTAAGGCTCCTGTCATCCTTGGAGACGTACGACGATGTCAATGACAAAATCAAAATTGTCGTTAACCGGGTAGGCCTCGACAAAATGCAAATTAGTTCGACCAAAGCGGAAGAAACCATCGATCGAGATATCTTCTGGCGAATCCCGAACAACTATCCGGTCATTTCTGAATGCAGAAACAACGGCGTACCCTTGTTAGAGAACGCTAAGAATGCCGCGATCACACAATCGATTTGCGAACTCGCCGAAAAGCTATCCGGCGATTTTGAAGACGAAGAGGGCAAATCGAGCAAGAAGGATCGAATGTCCTGGCTGAAATTCCTCGGCAAATAGCCTAAACAGAATCCCATAGGCTAAGCCTTCCGCCAGTAAAATCACGGCATCCAAATTTGCCGCGTGATTCCTGAAATTGACGCTTAATGAGCCTCAAGCCAGTTCTCGCCCGTCCCCATTTCGACTTCAATCGGAACATCGATCTCAAGCGCCGTCTTCATACACGTTTCGATAACGGGAATCACTGCCTCCGCTTCTTCGCGGTACATGTCGAACACCAATTCATCGTGAACGGTAAGTAACATCTTGGTTTTAAATTCACCTTCGCGAAGTGCATGATGCACTTTTACCATCGCTAGCTTCAGCATGTCTGCCGCTGTCCCCTGAATGGGACTGTTCATTGCAAGCCGCTCAGATGCATTTTTAAGTGTTCGATTACGCGAATTAATATCACGGAGTTGCCGGCGACGACCTGTTTGAGTTTTTACATATTCATTCTCTTCTGCAAAACGAATTGTCCGATCAAAATACTCCCGGACACCAGGGTACTTTTCGTAGTAATTTTCGATCAAGGAATTAGCCTCGCCGCGGGGGATATTAAGTCGTTGCTGCAATCCAAATGCAGAGATCCCATAAAGAATTCCAAAATTCACCATCTTTGCCTTGGCACGCATTTCCCGATCAACTTCTTCCATGGGCACTTTATAGACCTGAGCCGCAGTTACCGTGTGAATATCGGTTCCCGACCGGAAGGCATCGAGCATGGTCGGATCTTGACTCAATGCAGCCATGATCCGTAATTCAATCTGAGAATAATCTGCCGCCAAAATTAAATAGTCAGAATCTCTTGGAACGAAAGCAGCTCGTATTTCGCGCCCCCGTTCTTTGCGAACCGGAATCGTTTGTAGATTTGGATTGTTGGACTGCATCCTTCCGGTGGAAGTCCAGGTTTGGCTGTAATGAGTGTGAAGCTTGCCGGTCTTTGGCTCAACTGCATCAGGTAATTGATCAACATAAACCGATTTAAGTTTCTGAGCGCTGCGAAACTCTAAAACATTCGCAACGATTTCGTGCTTTGATGCTAAGCGCAACAACTCAGATTCTTTGGTCGAATATTGCCCCGTTGCAGTCTTTTTGGGATTGTCAACCAATTTCAATTCGTCGTAGAGAACGATCCCAAGTTGTTTGGGCGAAGCGATATTAAACTCCCGCCCCGCTTCGTCAAAAATTTTAGCTCGCAATTCCTCGATTTCTGTCGCCAATACAACTGAATATCTATTCAAGGCCTCCGAATCCAATCGAATCCCCTGATATTCCATCTCGACCAAAACGGGAATCAAAGGACACTCAACCTCGTAACAAACCTCAGCCACGCCTCGCGCTTCAACTTCGGGAGCAAGTGCGTCAGCAACTTGGAGCGTGATATCAGCATCCTCACAAGCGTACTCGGCGACAATTTCGAGCGGAACGTCTCGCATATTCCGCTGCTCTTCGCCTTTCTTACCGATCAAATCGCTGGTCGGAATCGGACGGTAGCCGAGATAGATTGAGGCGAGGTAATCGAGCCCATGCTTCATATCCGGCTCTTTCATTGAATGAACCAACATGGTGTCGATTAACTGGCCACGAACGTCGATGCCCCGCCATTTCAACAGGCTGACATCATACTTAAGATTGTGACCAACTTTAACAATCGACTCATTTTCAAAAACAGAGCGAAACTCCTCTAGAACGGCCGCTGACATTTCTTCGGATTCAGGAATGACCACGTAATAAGCACGGTGCTTTTCAAACGAAAATGCGATCCCCAAAGGGGTCGCGGAACGCGGGTCCAAGCCAGTCGTCTCGGTGTCGAAACAAAAACGATCCTGGCTCATCAGCGTTTTAATTAATTCGGCCCGCTCCTTTTTCGTTTTGATGGTGGTGTATTGATGAGGAACATCAGCCAGCGTTTTTTCCTCCGCCGAAGGGTCATCAAAAAGCGTCGCCTGAATTTCCTTCTCACGCTTATCCCTAATCGACGCCTGCCTCGCTGGCGCTGCTGAAAACGATTTGCCCAGCATACGTTTACCAAGCGTATCAAATTCAAGCTCTCCAAAGAGCGACTCCAGTTTCGCTTTATCGAAGCCCGACCATTTCAAGTCATCCAGGACGATTTCGTGAGGCACATCAAGACATATCGTGACCAATTCTTTAGAGAGAATCGCTTGCTCTCTATTCTCCTCCACTCGTTCTCTTTGTTTCCCCTTTAATTGATCAGTATTCTCTAACAGCGATTCAATGGAACCAAACTTGGCGATTAATTTCTGAGCAGTTTTGGGCCCAATTCCAGGCACCCCGGGAATGTTATCACTGGCATCTCCCATCAATCCAAGAATGTCAATAACTTGATCAACGCGTTCGATTTGCCATTTTTCGAGAACTTCCTTCACACCGAGCATTTCCGGACTGCCCCCCTGACGCCCCGGCTTAAACATTGTGACATGATCCGAGACTAATTGCGTATAGTCCTTATCCGGAGTCACCATAAACGTCTCAAACCCCGCTGCCTCAGCCTCCACAGACAACGTTCCGATAATGTCATCTGCTTCGAAACCGGGCTTACGAATCATTGTAATATTCATCGCCTCAAACAATCGGTCGACCAAAGGAAACTGAAGTGCAATATCCTCCGGCAATGCGTCCCGCTGAGCCTTATACTCGGGAAATGCCTCGTGGCGAAACGTTGGTTCACGAGTATCGAAAGCAACCGCCAGATGGGTGGGCTCATATTTAGAAATAATATCGAACACGGTGTTGGCCACACCGAACACCGCAGATGTACAAACCCCTGAGGTGGTAAATCGTGGGGATCGGATCAAAGCAAAATGTGCTCGATAAATCAAAGCCATTGCGTCGAGCAGATAAAGTTTCTTTTCAGCTTTTTTTTCAGAATCGGCCATACTGCTTCACTTAGTAAAGATGAAAATAGAACTGACGACTTCCCATTACTCGTCAGTTTAACAAATTAGAGACAGGGAAGCGAAAGAACCGCCCAACGAAGCTATTCAGACTCACAACGGAGAACAACATTAAAAACTTTCTCACCAATGACAGCGCCGTCTAGTTCCATTGTCATTCGCCAAGGCCCCAACTTGTCAGCAATTGGCTCCCAAATTGTATCCCCAAGATAAAAATCCCAGTCGTTTGTCCTTACAAAAACAGATCCGTCAAACGGTGCACGACGATTACCCTCTGAATCTAAAATACCGGGGTGGTCAATGCAGTAATCCAATTCCCTGTTTTTTGCCCCCTTAATATTCACGATAAAGCCGAACTCAATCCCAAGTTCAGCCGGCACTTCCAAAGTGAACTTTTGAATTTTTGGGAGGACTTTTGACTGCGAGTCCCAGTTTGAATAGATCCCAAAACTCCGAATTCGAATTTCAGGTTTCCGCTTTGCCATCAATCGGAACTTCAGAAAAATAAAGCGAATTGTGCAGAACGCAAAACTGATCTGCACAGCAAGGGCGACACGGCATCACCAAATTTACAGTCTAAAACAGGTGATCATTTCAACAAATAGTCTTGCTCAAACGTATCCCAGTCGGTTGGCTTCGATAGATCAATTGAGGGCACGTCAAGCGGATCGCCTTTTCCAAAATACTTCTGCCCGGCAGCGGTATTGAAAATCACTACCCGCTCGTCGAGAGCCACCTGATCTTGCTCAATCAACTTTTCCAATCCACCGATACAAGTAGCAGCTTCAGGACAAATAATTATCCCCTCCGCCGACGAGACTTTTTTCTGCCATTCAATCAAACGTGTTTCTTCAACAGAAATCGCGGCACCACCACTTGCTCGAACGGTATCTAGCACCATAAAGTCCCCCAAAGCTGCCGGCACGCGCATGCCTGAGGCAATGGTATGTGCATTCTCATGTCGCTTCGCAAATCGTCCCCCCGCCTCAAACGCGGTAACCATTGGCTGACAACCATCTGACTGCACCGCATACATTCTCGGCATCGTCTCGCTCGTCAGAAATCCCATTTCGCGAAGTTCTTCAAAAGCTTTCCACATTGCAATCAATGCCGTCCCGCCACCCGTTGGGTAGAGAATGACATCAGGCAATTCCCAGTTAAACTGTTCGGCCAACTCCAAGCCCATCGTTTTCTTTCCCTCTAGTCGATAGGGCTCCTTCAGCGTGGAAATATCAAACCACAGACCTTGATTGTGCCCCTCACGAATCCGTTTTCCAGATTCATCTATCAACCCGTTGGTCACAAACAATTTTGCACCGCTGAAATAACACTCTGTCTGATTTACAATCGGCGTGTCATGAGGCATGAAACAAACGCACTGCATCCCGGCGCGAGCCGCATACATCCCCATTGCACCACCCGCATTACCATTACTTGCCATCGCAATTCGAGTCCGCCCAAAGTGCTTGGCCATCGTTGTCGCTAACGACATACCGCGGCATTTAAAACTGCAGGTCGGCAATTGGGATTCATCCTTAATCCATACGTGCTGCATCCCCATCTGTTTTGCAAACCTGGGGCACTCAATGACGGGACTCATCGACTTGTTAAGCGAGACGGGTTCAATCTCGTCTCCAATCGGCAACAACTCCCGATAACGCCACATATCTCGCGGACGCTCCAATAACGCAGACTTGGTCATACTGCTCCGCACACCATCAAGATCGTATCGAGACCAGAGAGGACGATTTTCATGCATCGTCTGCTCGCAATCAGCAGGTAACGAAACCGAAGGATCAATCGCACTCTCAAAGTGGGTAATAAATCGTGTCATAATCTTTAGTCTTAACAAATTTCAACGGGGACATCAGAGAGTCGGAAGTTGTTACTTTTTAGGGAGCCTTAAGCGAATTGCACCGCGGCATTCAGTCGATCCAACAGCGCCGAACTTGGCTTTCCAGTCAATCGAGTGTAAACTCTCGTAGTCCAGTAAGTTACGTATTGTCGTAAATATGAGTGCTGAAGAAAACACCCCACCCCAATGAATCTGACTCCAAATAATAAATCGATTGAAAACGAAATACCGCAGGATGAAAACCTTGCTTCTTCATCAATCGATGCTTCAGAACCAGACGAAGATATTGTTTTGGCGGAATTAGTGAATGATTCTCCGAATCAAAGTGAGATTGTCGTTGCGGAACTGGCCAGTGCGGCGATGGATAACATAATCCCAGCACCGATTCCAACAGGGTTCAAAACAGAAGAGATGACCGCGAGAGGGGCCGTCGTAGCCAGTATCGTTCTTGGAATCCTATGCGTTTCCGGATCATTATTCTCCAGTTACAGCACCATAAATGGGTTTCTTGGAATCTTTATGTGGTACTTGGGGTTTCTCAAATCCAGTGGCAAAAAAACGTCTTATCTTGGTTTAGGCTTATGCCTAGTCGGACTCTCACTTTCAATTTCAAGTTGGCTCGGGCTCATTTCCTCAATTATATTTTGCCTGCTACTGATTGTGCGATTCCTCTCCAATCAAAGGCGACTGCACGCATCCCGCTAAAAGCACCGGTTTCCGGTACCCGCCAAGGCTTTGCGTTTCCTCCCATTGCGTCAACCGGTTTCTACCATCACACAAGAAATTCTCTAATTATTTCGGAAGTAGCTTCTGCCATGACCAATGCATTACGATGCTGATGAACAAATTGTTGCCCAAGCCCGCCCAGTCTCAGTCGCCGCTCACTGTCAAGCAACAACTCAGCGATTGCGTTAGCCAGTTCCGTTTCATTCCCGGGCTCAAAGAGCAACCCGCCTCCGGAATCCTCTAACAACTCCGGAAAGGCGCCGTGTGCGGGCAAGACGACAGGAATACCGGCTGCCATGGCTTCCAACGCATAAAGCCCCTTGGGCTCTTGAAACGCCGTTGGAACCGACAAGACATCTACGTTTCGAAAAAATTCTAATTTGGCTTCTCGATCAACTGCACCGTCGTACTGATATGCTCCTTCTAAACCGCACTCATTGAGACGCGTCCACTGCTCATCCGCGTAGGCCTGATTCTCTGGACTTAGCCAACCAGCAACGCGTAGCCTCACATCTTCGGTTCCCGACATCGACTTAAGCTTGATAAAAGCCTCAACTAAATGATGCAAACCTTTCTCCGGCGCAATCCGAGCGAGGTAACCGATCGTTTGGCTGCCACGCGCCATTCCAGCTTCTGCACGATTCAAAAAAGAGCTGTAATCTGCAACCTCTAACCCCAATGGCGTCACATGCACTTTGTGAGGATCTAGCGAAAAATAATCGCACATGTATTTTTTAAAAAATTGACTCTGCACAATAAAGCCATCAACTTTGCAGGCTATTTCTTTGACGCGATTAATGCACTGCGATCGGTAAGGCGGTTTCAAACTGTCAAGAAAAACATCATCTCCCTGCAGAGTCACAAGCACCGGACAATCGACAACTTGTTGAATGTCTTCGATACAGCCGCCAATCAAGATGTTTGAAAAAATAAGCACATCGGGGCGAGCCAAACTCATCCAACGACAAATCTTTTTGACCTCCTTGCGCTGGTTCCCGCGAGACCCCAACAGCATTGAGTAAGCCAAACTGCCAAGCATGGCACCGTCGGTTTCCATCGCGCGAGAGGTCACCTTGCGAATCAACCATGGAGAATCAAGAAAACGATCGAAGATTGACGGCAAGTACCGCAGGAACGGAATCTTCTGCTGAAGGTAGACATTGATTCCACCAAACAGAACTTTATCAACGCTAAAATCAGACTCATCTGTCCGAATCGGCGTATACGTCGGTACGAGCTGGATATTCCAGCCCTCTGCAGAAAGAGCACGCGAGAGCGCGTTATCATGCATACAGCTTCCGCAAAACATACCGCCTGCCCCGGCGGTCAAGTAGATTATTTTTGTCTCGGAGTTACTGGACATTTGCCGCTTACCGTTGCGTTTATCCAACCAAAGTAGCGTGATGCGCACTCGTGCAATTTGCAATAATGCGATTACACAGTTCCTCAGCCTCGGTTCCAGTCAGCGTTGCCTCGTTCGATCGAAACACAACCGAAAACAGGACACGTTTTTTACCGGGACCATCTCTTGTCTCATCTCGAAATGTTTCCAGATACTTCACCGACTCAAGTAATGGAGCATTCTCCGCACGGATCGTTGATTCCAGACTGGCCCACCGCACTTCTTCATCCATGATAAAGTTAAAATCGCGCGTCACTGACGGGAACTGGCTTTGATTGAGATGGGACGCGATCAGCTGCGTTTGATGCTCAAGAATACTAAGGTCAAGCTCAACAATGACTGCATCTGCCCGCAGGCCAAATTGTTTTTTAGCGGAAGCAGAAACGCTTCCCATCCACCCCAATCGCTGTTCTCCAAGCCAGAGTTCTCCTGATTGACTTGCATCGAGCAAAGGCTCATCGCATTCTTTGATTTGAACCGTCGCCATTGGATTTAACTCCTTTACGATCGCTTCAACCACACCTTTCACCGCAAAAAAATCGCGATGACTTACAAGTGCTAACTTCATTGGTTGATCGGGAATTCCCTGATCGTTGGACGGGAGATACACTTTCGCAGTCTCAAACAAATTAACGTTTACGTTAGACCGGTAATCATTTATCCGACGTACTTCCAACAAACTCGGAACCAAACTTCGACGCAGTAAATTCACGGTACCAATATTATGCGAATACTCTTCCAGCACTCCCAACATTGGCTGACTACTAATCAAAGGAGGCGAATCACACCAGGGCGAAAAAGCATCCGACCAAGGTTGCGGAACGAGACTCGGCGTTACTGCCTCATCGAACCCGGCTGCGGTTAATACATTGCGAACCTTATCGACGACGCGATCCGCTTTGGGTCGATAGGAAGCTGACATGGGTACGTTTACGTCATCCGGAATCTTTTCAAATCCATAGATTCGACCAACTTCTTCCACGAGGTCGACGTCACGCGTCAAATCCTTCCGCCAGCTCGGTGGAATCGCTGTGACAGACTCCTCGTCGGACGACTCAACGACCAAACCGAGTTTTTCGAGCGTGGGTGCAACAAAATCAACCGGAATCTCAATTCCAAGCAAACGCTGCAATTGGCTGTAACGAAGGTTAACAGGCTGACGAGACGGTGGAGGTGAACCCACATCGATCACACCTTCCAACAATTGCCCACCGGCAGAATCTAAAATCAATTCACATACGCGACGGCTCGCCCAGTCTAAGTTTTCAGAATCAACATTTCGCTCGAATCGAAACGAAGAAGGACTGTGTAATTTTAATTTTCGAGCTGCACTTCTTACCGTTAAAGGATCGAAATGAGCAGCTTCGATTAATACGTCGACGGTAGAGTCCGAAACTTCTGAATCGGCTCCTCCCATCACTCCGCCCAACGCCACTGCATCCTCCGCGTCAGCAATCACACACATTCCTGAGCCCAGCTGATAAGTGCGATGATCAATTGCCTCGAATGTTTCTCCAGCTTTTGCTTCACGGACAACTACTTTTCCCTCTTTGATTTTAGAAAAATCAAATGCATGTAGCGGTTGTCCACACTCAAACATCACATAATTCGTTGCATCCACCACATTATTAACAATGCCAATCCCAAGCGACTTCAACCGATCCTGCATCCATTGTGGACTTGGGCCGATTTTAACTCCTCGAATCAACCTAGCCGTATACCGCTCGCATGCAACTTCCGATTCAATCACTACGCTGCAGTGTTGAGAAATAGTCTCCGAACTTGTCGCTGGCTGGGGATCAGGAATATTGAGCGGAATTTCATAAAGCGCTGCGATCTCACGGGCAACACCAATGTGCCCGAGGCAATCCGCACGATTACTGGTAACCTCCAGATCAATCGCATGATCCGCCCCCACAGACTCAGTCCCTTCGTGATTCAACCCGGACATCGTCAAACGATCCACCAAGTCGTCATGGGTCATCGCCAGGTCAACGTATTCTGTAAGCCAATTCCAAGAGACAATCATTTTTCTATCATCTAAATTTGAGAGAATGAGAAGCAAAAAAACCACTGGCCATCTGGTAAATCACGGCCAGGGAAAAGTTAAAACTGATGAAGGAATCGAGTATCGTTTGTAAACAAGTACCGAATGTCAGTGATCTGATGTCGAATCATGCAAAGCCGCTCAATTCCAAGCCCGAATGCAAAACCACTTACCTTTTCAGGATCATAACCAACAGCACGAAGAACATTTGGATCGACGATTCCCGCGCCTCCAAATTCAACCCACTTGCCGTCCCAGTAATAATCAGCCTCTACACTTGGTTCGGTAAAAGGGAAAAAAGATGGACGAATTCGGACAGGGACTTCATCTCCCAAATAGTTCGAAGCAAAAAGTTTGAGCACCGTCTTTAAATCGGCAAGACTGACATCTTCATCTACCATCAAGCCTTCAATCTGGTGAAACATTGGGTAGTGCGACCAATCCGCGGTATCAGGTCGATAAACCCGACCGAGGGAAACGATTCTCACCGGAGGTTGAGTGTTTTCCATCACTCGGATCTGAACCGTACTCGTCTGACTTCGCAGCAGCAGTGGGTTGCCCGAAAGCGCAATATCATTGCCCGACGTCGTCTCTGCCACTGAGAGATAAAAATTATCGAGCGGATCACGCGCCGGATGGGCTCGTGGAATATTTAATGCTTCAAAATTATGGTAGTCGTCCTCAATTTCCGGCCCCTCCGCCGGAGTAAACCCCAACCGCCCCATAATATCTTTTAACTCATTGATCGTTTGAGTGATTGGATGTAACCGGCCAACATGAAACGCTTTGCCCGGTAAAGTTGCGTCAAACTTTA
Source organism: Planctomycetota bacterium (assembly GCA_029979005.1). Classification (GTDB taxonomy): domain Bacteria; phylum Planctomycetota; class Planctomycetia; order Pirellulales; family Pirellulaceae; genus Mariniblastus. Next base: position 25,847 of record JAPOIJ010000055.1, read on the forward strand.
CATCTCGCTGCCCATCACTGCTCGCTGACGACAGCCGATTCTGAGCAGACTCAAATGATTCCTGAATACTGTTTTTGACCGCATTCAATTTCATTCCGGCTGTTTTTTTCTGATCCCCCGGAACCGCCCCCATATTTTTCTGAAGCGATTTCAACCGTCCTTTTTTTGCGCCCAAAAACTCCACGCGAGCCTGATCCAACTGATCAGAATCAGCCGCCTCCGAGAATGCTTTGCCAGCCTCCTGAGCCAGGGCTTCGAGTTGTTCGATAAAGAGTTCAATGGACATTTCTACGGCAGGCGATTTGCCTGTTTAAAAATTGGAAGGAATTGTAAATTAAAATCACACCCGAGCTTGTTAGATCGCCCAACAACCATCCGAAGAATAACTTTCGAAGGAGAAAATGAATTTGCTTGATTCGAAAATTGCTTGATTCGAAATTTGCATGATTCGAACATTCTTAATCATGAGGTGCCGACCGAGCTAAATTCTCTCAACAACTAATGACCTCAGCCTGGTTAGTCTCATAGAAAAAGGGAGACAACCGGCCAAAGTTGTCTCCCTTTTTAATATATCAAGTTCCCGAATGCTGTCCTAAGCGGCCAGTGCTTCTTTGACAGATTCTACGATCACATCAAAACCAGCCGGATCGCAAATTGCGATCTCCGAGAGCGATTTGCGATCGAGTTCGATTTCGGCTTTGTGCAAACCATGGATAAATTCGCTGTAACGCAAACCCCGTTGACGGCAAGCTGCGTTGATCCGTGTGATCCACAATCTTCGATAGGTTCGCTTCTTGACTCGTCGATCACGGAACGAGAAAACACCCGCTCGAATCAAAGTCTCTTTCACGGTTCGCAACATATTGCGACGACCGCCACGATAACCTTTTGCTCGTTTGAAAAGCTTACGCTTTGCTTTGGTGCGAGCTGCACCCTTCGTTGTACGCATCTGATCTACCTTAAATTTTGCTAAACAGGCCTCAAACAATCGTTTGAAGTTGGTTGCCCATCAAAGCACGCAAAGAACTCGTCTCTGCCTTGGATCGCGTGTTCTAAGCCGACCAATTAGGCCGCTAAACACGCAAAACCATTTAGTAACTGTACTTGCCGAGAGCCTTCACAACCGACTGCACCATACACTCATCAAGGATAGTTCCACCTCGAAGATTGCGAGTACGCTTGGCACTCATTCGAACATTTCGGTGGGATTTACCCGAAGCACGGTGCTTAACTTTACCGGACGCGGTCAAGCGAAAACGCTTTTTCGTGCCCTTGTGGGTTTTCATTTTGTTTGACATTGAATCGCCGTCGTATTTCTAAAATCAAAATTGAATCGAGGATTGTACGCGGAAACGAGTCTTTATTAAAGGGCTTTTATCCCAATCTCCCTAATTACTAAGCGAGTTTGCCAATTCCACCAAAATTCCTTGCGAAAATCAGCAAAGGCCCCTTTTCATCGGGGATTATCCCTCATTTGCTTCGGAAAACTCTTGTATTTGAACGGAAAAGGACTCGCCCATTACGCCCAAACGGAAATTTTCACCAACCACTTACCAAAGACTCGTCCTAACCTCGGTAAATATTGGATTTGATTGCCAAATCTGCGGCTATGCCTTCCATCGGCAAATCTGAGTTGAGTTGGTGCATCTATCCTAACCAAGTCGCCGAAAATGTCTCAATAAAAGCAGGTATTCGCGTCAAATCGCGACAAACATCGCCCGCCGAGAAAATGCATGAAAAAGACCTGAAACCATCCGGCTTCAGGTCTCGATTCGACAATTATTCTCCGTGAACTTACTTGAACCGACTAAATACACCAGAAGCCGTCTGTTCAGTCACCTGCGGAACGCCTACCGGCACTGGCTGTAGGTCACAAGCAATCCCTGCTTTGGCAAGCTTTGACGGCAGAGTATACGAGCGAATTGCATTAGGTCTGCCTGGCAAATTTGCAGGCGCCCCTTTGAACTTTTCGATCATCTTCACCATGTCCGGATTTTGCCGGTCAATGCCGTTTTCATCACTCTGCTTCAGCCAGTCATACCCGCCGACGCAAACGTAACTTTCGTAGCGATCATGAAACTCATACGCTTCGACGCCTTGCTTCCGCAGATAGTCCGTCAGCACAGTCGCTTTTTTCGCTGCATTGACTAACTTGCTCTCCGTTTGTGCTCGATCATTCTTTTTTCGCCACGATTCCTCGGCTCGGGTTTGTGCGATTTCTTCGAGTTCCATAGTGGAATCCCCGCTGAAAGACGCAATCTTGACAGTGTAAAGACTTTTATTCTTCAACAGACTGTATTTTGAATCTCGGTTCCAACTAATAACGATGTCGTCCGTCTTCCGAGCCTGAAAATACTCATCGGGGAGCATTGGATTCGGCATCATAAAAGCAGCTTTCATCGGCCCTTTGA
>JAPOIJ010000105.1 GCA_029979005.1 Planctomycetota bacterium
AAAATGCCGAGGGCGGTGAATCGTATGCTTGGACGACTTCCTGGGGAGTCTCGACACGTTTGGTTGGAGCGTTGATCATGACCCATAGTGACGACGATGGGTTGGTGCTGCCGCCACGTTTAGCTCCGAAGCACGTTGTGATCTGTCCTGTTATTCGCAAGGAAGAAGAACGCACCGAGGTGATGGAGTATTGCACATCACTTGCGAAGGAACTTGGAGATGTTCAGTACGATGGAAAACCGGTTGCAGTGTTCGTCGACGATAGCGACAAACGCGGTGGAGAGAAAAAGTGGTTTCACATTAAAAGAGGCGTGCCGATTCGGTTGGAGGTGGGACCTCGGGATATTAAAAATGACAGCTTGTTCGTTGGGCGTCGTGATCAGCCAAAATCATTTGGCATGCCCCGGGTCGAATTTGTGGAACGTGTCAGCGAGATTCTCGAGGAAATGCAACAAGGGCTTTTTGACAAAGCACTCAAGCTTCGAATCGACAACACTCAACAGATTGGTTCCTTCGAAGAGTTTAAGGCTTTTTTCACTCCCAAGAATGAGGGAAAGCCGGAAATCCATGGTGGTTTTGCCGAATGCTATTTCGTTGACTGCCCTGAAACGGATGCGATGTTAGTTCCACTCAAGGTCACTCCTCGCTGTACGCCAGTGGATCAAGATGCCGAACCTGGTGTATGCATTTTTACAGGCAAGCCAACGAAGACACGCGGCATATTTGCAAAGTCCTACTAATCGTATCGGTTAACAATAGGCTGTCGATCGTGGTTAACCGATCAGGCCATTGGTGTTTTTTATTCTTTAATCGGTTGGATAGCAGTGGGTGAAATCGTAAAGCATAAACCAGTTCTGTTGGTTGCCGCGGTGACCAGTCGTTATTCGGCAGCATTGGATTGGACAATCGAAAAGACCAGAGAAACCTGGGGAGAATTAACGCTTCAGAGTCCTGTTTTCGACTTTACCGAAACTGGTTTTTATACCGAGTCGATGGGGACTGATTTAAAGAAGCAATTTATCGCATTTGATCGATTGATCGATCCAGGCGATCTGCCTCCCAAGAAACATCAGTCTAATCACTGGGAAGAAGAGTACGCAGAGTTCGCTCAGGTGGATGAGAGTCGTCCACTCAACATTGATCCCGGTTATATCAGCGAAGCCAAATTAGTGCTGGCGACAACCAAGGATCGTGACCATCGTATCTACTTATCGGGTGGGATTTTTGCCGAGGTCACCCTGCACTTTCGTGCGAAGCAATGGACCAGTAGTCGCTGGACTTACCCTGATTATCAGCGGGAAGATTTTCAAGCGTTTTTCACTAAGTGTCGAAATTTACTTCGTGAACGAATAAAGAAAATGCCACGCTGAGGGTGTCGGTTTGCAAGTTTTAATCAACAGGTGCTTATGCGGATTGCCTGCTATCTTGATTTCGTGATTTCGAGCACGTTTCTGTGTGCGAATTTGAATCGTTGCCATTTACCCCGTCGAGGCGTCCCTGTATCCTTGCGATGGTAGTTTCGGGTGATACCTAATGGGTCACGCGTTTTAGTTTCATTCATGTTTTCCTTTGGCGCAGTTTGCCCTGCGAGCGTAGATTCCATGAAATTTGCTTGGATTGCGGGACGTTTTTTTCTGGCCGGCCTCGGTTTGCTTTTTGCCTTTGTTTCAATTGGTAGCAAGCAGCCAGATGCCGATTTGTTTGCCAGCAGATCTTCAAATCGCTTGGATGCTAGCGAAAATACCTCTGCCGACGATAAGACTGCAGATGATTTAGTGAAGGATTGGGGCAAGCCCAAGTTCGTGCTTTTCATTTCTGGCCGCCAGCACGGTTACATTGAGCCTTGCGGCTGCATTACGCTTGCTCGTCAAAAAGGTGGACTGATGCGTCGGCATGCAGTTCAGAAAATGTTGCAGGCGCGTGGTTGGGATGTTGTTTCGATTGACGCCGGAAATCAAGTGAGAAGATTCGGGCAACAGCCTTTAATTAAGATTCGAAAGACTTATGAAGCACTCTGTGATCAAATGGGTTACGAATTCATTGGGCTTGGCCCAGATGATTTAAAGTTGCCTGCCATTGATTTGGCACAAACCATTGCCAACGTCGATAACGGGGCAAGTCCTTTCACCTGTGCCAATGTTGACCTGCTTGGAATGACGAATGATCATTTAATTGTCGAGAAGGGTGGAAAGCGAATTGGAATTACGATGGTTCTCGGTGACGAGCATCTAGAATCAATCAAGCAAGAGCATGTTGAGACACAAACTGCTGCGGCTGGTTTGAAAAAAGTGATTCCCAAAATTGCTGATTGCGACTTCAAAGTGTTGGTTGCATTCACAGGTTTGGATTTAAGTCGAGAGTTGGCCAACCAATTCCCTGAATTTAATGTCTTAGTCACAGCGGGCGGTGCTGGTGATCCAACCTTACGCCCGGAAATAGTCACCGCTGACAATGGGCATCAGACGGCAGTTGTTCAGGTTGGTGTAAAGGGAATGCATGTGGGGCTGATCGGCTATTTTGAAAAAGATGGAAAATCTCGAATAGAGTATGAGCGAGTGGAGCTGACAGATCGTTTTAAGGACTCGGATGATATCAAGACTGTGTTTAAGTCTTATCAGGATGAGCTGAAGACGCTTTGGGAGACCGGCAATCTCAAGGATATTGTCGAGCGTGACCATCCGAGCGGAAATCAATTCGTCGGGTCAAGTGCCTGTGCTGACTGTCATGATGAAGAGTTTGCCATTTGGGAAGAAGGAGCCGAGGGAGATGGTGGACCTCACGAAGAAGCGACACGAGATCTCGCGCAGAATCCGAATGATGATCGGGTATGGGTACAGCGGCATTTTGACCCTGAGTGCGTGAGTTGTCATGTGACCGGATGGAATCCGCAAAACTTCTATCCTTACAAGACGGGCTATTCGAAACTGGCCGACGAAGACCTTCACGGCAATGGGTGTGAAAATTGTCATGGTCCAGGGTCGGCTCATGTTGCGATCGAGGAATTGGTTGCCAAGGGGCAAGCGGTAGATCCGGAAGAACGGGTACAGAAAATTCGAGAGATGTATCTTTCGGTTAGTGAGGCAAGGTTAAATTCCTGCAAGGAATGCCACGATCTCGATAACAGTCCAGATTTCCTCAAAGAGGGAGCCTTCGACGATTATTGGGAACAAATTCAGCACGGGCGCCCTGCGATGGATAAGATTAACGGTCTATTAAAATCTGTATCGAAGGGGACTCGCCCCGTGGAAGAGCTTGGTTTAATCGAAGATTGGACCGCTGATCTTGCAGATCAAGCTCCAGATAAGGTTGCCGAGATTGAAGCGATGCTAAATGCTCTCGGTGAAAATCCGAACGATGCGTTGGAGATTGTGAACCAAACGCTTAAACGGCTCTCTGAGTAGAAGTTGGTTCGAATTTTTCTGGAAAGATGCGAGCGTTCCAGAGGAATAATCTCCGGAGAAAGATCAAAACTTGACAACTCTTCGGGGCGGCCTAACCTGAGTGTTAATGATTCCTAAACATTGAGGTCGCAATGAATCCAGAACACGTTGATTACATCCCGTCGAAAGAATTGTCCCGTCGTGATTTTGTGCATCGCTCATCCGCTGCACTGATATCTTCTTCTTTTCTTGGTGGCAGCGCATTGGGTTGTGCTGGAGCCGCCGATGCTTCGACGAAACCTTTGGATGCATCTCTGGAAGGGCGAATCTATAAGACATTGAAGATCGGGATGGTAAAAGTTAAGGGCTCTTTGACCGAAAAATTTGCCGCAGCCAAAGAAGCAGGCTTTGCGGGAATTGAAATGAATTCGCCAGGCATGGATGTCGAGGCCACCCGCTTGGCAATCAAGGAATCCGGATTGCCCGTCGACGGTACAGTTTGCTCGACCCATTGGAATAAGACCCACACCAGTCCTGATGAAAAAGTACGGGCAGAGGCGTTGAGAGATTTGCAAACGGCAATTCGTGATACGCACGCGGTTGGTGGTAACACCGCGTTGCTTGTCGTCGGTCACGGGAAAGACGGGCCAGAAAGCGAAATTTGGCCGAGAGCTATTGAGAATATTTCCAAGGCGTTGCCGTTGTGTGCCGAATTGGGAGTGTATATAGCGATCGAGAATGTATGGAACCGATTTCTATATGATCACGATGGTGACCATCTCCAGTCGGCTGACAAGTTTGTAAAATTCGTCGACGAGTTGAACTCACCCTGGGTGGGGATGCAGTTCGATATTGGCAACCATTGGAAATATGGAAGTATGGGTGACTGGATTCGCAGCCTTGGAAAGCGCGTTGTCAAATTAGATCTCAAGGGTTATTCGCGAGCTAAAAATAACTGGGTTAAAGAGATAGGAACCGGTGATATTGATTGGGCGGATGTACGTAAGGCTTTAATCGAGATCAATTATTATGGCTGGGCCGCCGCTGAAGTTGGTGGCGGAGATCTGGAGCGTTTGAAACAAATATCAGCTAATATGGACCGTGTTTTTGGGCTTTCCGCAAAATAACTTGATATGCCTTGGTTTTCCCGTGTGTTTTCGAAACTTTATGGAAAGCAGAGGGGTAAAGGTTCGCTTGGAGATTATTGGAATTGCCATTCAGCGTTTTGGAGTTGAGCAACTAAACTGAAGTACTGAAAAGTAAATTGCACACTGTTTGGGAACAAAAGAGTAGAATCCCACTAGCGGTATTTTTCTTTGGTCGTCTTCGCGATTAAAGAGCGTGTAAGAAGTGAATGTTCTCGCTCACCTTCCTTTGTTATTACTAATGCCAGACTCGAAACTACCTACAACTGCACAACCGGTCGATCTGACGGGTCGACAACTGGGGGATTACCAGTTGCTGCGACGGTTGGGCCGTGGTGGAATGGCCGACGTTTATCTGGCTAAGCAAGGATCGCTTCGGCGGAATATCGCACTCAAGATACTGAAGCCGGATCTTGCAAAAGACGCCTCTTATGTCAAGCGATTTCAGAGGGAAGCACAGGCTGCTGCCAATCTCGTGCAGGCCAATATCGTACAAATCTATGAAGTGGGTGAATTACAAGGTTTTCACTTTATTGCTCAAGAGTATGTGCAGGGAAGAAACCTTAAGCAATATCTTAATCGTTACGGTGCCGTAGAACCGGTGATGGCAGTCAATGTTATTCGGCAATGCGCTCTTGCTTTACAAAAAGCGGGTGAGTTGAGTGTCATTCATCGTGATATCAAGCCTGAAAATATTATGCTTTCGACGAAAGGCGAAGTGAAGATTACGGACTTTGGCTTGGCGCGAATCAACAATAGTGCATCCAAACAGGCGCTAACCTCTGTTGGAATTACCATGGGGACGCCGCTGTACATGAGTCCTGAGCAGGTCGAAGGAACGGCAATCGATCAACGATCAGACATTTATTCACTTGGCGTTACGGCCTATCACATGCTTGCGGGGCATCCACCCTTCCAGGGTGACACAGCTTTAGTGATCGCGGTACAACACGTTAAAGATACTGCGGTTCCACTAAATGATTTGCGTCGTGATATTCCCATCGAGCTCTGTCAGTTGATCGAAAAAATGATGGCGAAAGATCCATCCGACCGAGTCGATAGTGCGACTCAATTAATCAAGGATCTGAGACGTATCAAAATCGATCTTGATGAAGATTGGGAGATGATCGTAGAGAAACTTGCAACCTCTGAGCAATATGCGATGGAGAGTTCGATTGGTTGGAGCCAGGCGAAGCTGGAGGCAACCCGTCAATTGCAAACGGTGATGAAGGGGAATTTACAGCCATGGTGGCGGAGTGGAGCAACATTTTCTGCGTTGCTCTTCTTATGCATTCTAGGGACAGCCGGGGGGTGGGGTGTGGCAACGCAAACAGCCCCGCCTGCTCTATTGAATGTGGAGCAGATTGCTCAAAGCGATGTTCCTAAAATGGAAACCGCGGAACAGCAATACACTGCAGCACAGATGGCAAGTGATCGTTTTGAAAAATCACTTCAAGAAAAATATTGGCTGGCCGTTGAGCAGAATTTTCCCATTGCGGATGCGCCTACCAATACAAAGAATAAGCGAATTCTAATCATTCGTCGCTCAAAGGAGCGATTGGCCGAGTTTTACATGAAGGACGGCCAGTGGGATAAGGCGTTTGCTATTTTTAATGAATTTGTCCAATACGATGAGCTGCTTGGAAAAGAGTTTCGTGACATCGGTTATGCGGGGCAGGCGATTGTCTTTGACGAGATGTCGGTCGAAAGATTTCAAGGTGGCGAAGAAGAGAGACTAGCTAAAATCAGGACCGCAGTCGGAAACGTTAAGACGACTTCATCACTGAATAGTTTAATGAAATCTCTTTTTGAAAAGGTCAAAAAGAAAGTCGATCGAAGCCTGGATAGTTTTGAGGGGCTGGGTATTCCCGATGAGATTCAAAACGAATCGTCCCAGTTTTTTCAGTTTTTTAAGGTGAGTCTATCGTCTTAGCGGGTTCAAGGGCGAGCCTGTCGAAGGACCTGGTTTTCGTTTCACTTGCTTTTCTCCATCGCCTTGCCTTCTATGGTCCACAGAAACAATTTGCCGTAACGGTTGGGGGGTGCCTTCCGTTAGGCTCTAAAGTTCTGGTTGAACCACCACCAGATTCGGTAGCCAATCGAACGATAACCGGTAGAGACCCGAGCCTGGCCGCCAATTCCAATCTTGGGAGCGATGGTCGGCGAATCGATTGGGACACGTGCAAAATACTGGAAGTCCTGATGTTGATAGCCCGCCACCATTTCAATCACGGGATCGGAGGCGTTGCCGTTATTGCCGCCCATCGAGGGCTGAAGTGGATCGTAATCTTCGCGGTTGATCGCGACGTCAGTCTCGCCAATCCACTCGATTTTCGAGTGGTAGGTGTGACCCGGGTCTGAGTAAAGTTTGATTTTTGTTGCCTGATCGAGTTTTACAAATTTGACTTGATGTTCGGTCAGGATGACAACGGCGTACCATTTGGAAAGGTCGGCAATTTCACAAAAGCGTTGTCCCCGTTGAGCAGAAACGTTGTTATGCTGCCCGTAAAGTAGAGGACGCATGTCATAGTCCTCGGTTTCTTCTGACTGTTGGCCGGAATGTTGATAAGGCGTTGCTAGTACTGTGCCGTCGATTTTACTTTTCAGGGTTAGGTTGGAAGCACGCTCCGAGAGTTGAGCGTAAACTTTTTTGAGTTTTGCGATATCGGCTAAAATGGATTTTGTAGGGTCATTGGGTGTCGGTTCGGTGAGGTTGCGTTTTGCTATTTCTAATTTGAGAGCAGCTTCTTTTTCCTGGATTTTACCCAGTGCGGTGACGAGTTGCATTTCAAGCTCCAGGTTTCGGAGTTGGGCTAGGGTTTGCCCTGCCGTAACCGTTTGTCCGGGACTAACCTCGAACGATTCCAATAGACCCGATTCTTTAACCCATACGGTTTCTATTTCACTGGGCATCACAATCAGGTTGCAACGCAGTGTGTGAGGAAGTGGAATAAACAGGATGAACGCGAGCACGAAACTTGCGACTCCTAGGACAACAAAAAATCTAACTTTTTTCACTTGATGCATTCGTCCGGGCACCGCCATGTATTTGTACAGTTTGTAGCCGGGCATTCCGAGCATGCCGACCATAGAAAATAAAGCTATTCCAATTCCAATGGATTCGAGGTGATAAGGTTCCAGCATTTTCGTCAGGAAGATAATGATCGAAAGCATGATGAACCAGCGATAACAAAATGCTGCCACGGTAAACATGGCAAAGGCCCACGGTCGGTTCGAGGGCATGAGTTGATCGTCGGGGATTTCTAGTCCCAGCCAATTGCGACCTAGCAGGGTGGTCAACGCTTTTGTTGACTTTTGATTGAGATTGGGGATTTCGAGAAGATCACTAAGAATGTAGTAACCATCAAAACGAAGTAACGGGTTACCATTGAATAGAATCGTGCTGATAGAACTGACCAGCATGACACGCAGGCAAACGTCTTGAACGAGTCCCGGTTGAACAAACCACCAAACGAAAGTCGCGATCGTAGCGAGGATGATCTCTACGTACATACCGGCAGCGCCGATGGCCGCCCGGTGCCACTTGTTGGGCAGTCGCCAACTATCAGAAACATTGCAATAAAGACACGGCGTGAGAACTAGCAGCATGAAGCCAATTTCATGGCACTCGCCTCCTAGACGTTTGCAGGCAAGACCATGGCCAAATTCATGAAAAATCTTTGTGACTGCGAGGACGATTACAAACAAATACCACTGTTTGGGGTCAAAAAAGGCATCGAAACCAGGAAGTTTCGCCTGGAATAGACTCCAGTTTATGACGACTGAGAGCAACGCAATCGCTGCACAAAACAGGGTGACCCACATTGCAATCTTGGTGAAAATCCACCATGTGTAGGGAAGCATCCAATTCAGGATTCGCTCGGGATCGAATCCCTTGTAGCGAATCGCAAGAACATTGGAATAGGTTCCCACCCTTTCCATCATTTTGTTCTTGTTGCCTCTCTTCAGCAGTTCTGCGCCCTGCCCCGGGACACTCGAAGTCACAAGACTGTCTTGGTGAAATCGAGTTAATAATTGCTGAAGATCCTGCCGGGTAATTCGCTTGGGGGCAAATTTTTCGTGATAACCATCTTGGAGTTCGTCGATAGATTTTTTTCCATCGAGTTCTCGAAGTAAGTAAAACACGTGCGGAGGAAACTGAAAGTATTTTTGACCAAGGGGTTCTTTGATGACCCAGTATTCAACACCCTGATAGGTCATGCGGTCATACGTCAGGTCTGACCGCATTCTCATTTGAATGGGAGGACTGCTCGGAGGCGGAGTCTGCCTGGCCGGAGGGTCGGAGGGAGGCGGGATGATCGACATCGCAACCTCTTAAAAGAATACTTTGGTTCGGAGGAAATCGTAAATCTGATAGAAACAGACAAATCCCAGAGATCGTGTGCCACAACGAATTTTGGCTGTGGCTCCAGCACCGCTGCGAAGTTCGTTTTGGAGATCGGCGAGTTGCGAAGGTTCAATTTCCACGAACGCGCGAAATTCTGGTGCTCCATCAGCAGTCGGAACTCCCCGGTCGTCAATGGCAATTTTCGCAAGTGTTCCGTTTAGATTGAGGTTGGGATTGGTGCCAATCTTAAATTCGACATCGAGTAGTTTGTTTGGATCGTCGGCAAATGCCTGATCGACATAGGTCATCTTATTTTGTGGAATCTTCAGTTCCAGTTGCCACTGGCCCTCGAGGTCGACGACTTCGAGTAAAGCCAGATTAGACACTGCTGGGAAATCGGTATACCTTCGTTTGAGGCGAGGAGTTGTGACTGTGCCGTCGATCGGGCTTACGATTTCATGTTGGCTTCGTTTAAACTCCATTAGTTCAAGTTTGGATGACAGGGTTTTGCGCTGCTTTTTGAAGAGATCGATTGCCATGCCAATCTCTGCACTCTCGGTGGAGTCTTTGAGACCGCTGGCTAATTGCGAGTTGGCATTGTCAATCTGGTGGTCAATTGCTTCGATTTCATATTTAGCGGAAGCGATTTGCATGTCCAGATCTTGGTTCTCAAGCCGCAATAACGGCTGTCCTTTTGTTACTTTCGCTCGTTCATCGATCAGGATTTCACGAATGATGCCGTCGGTTTGCGCGTAAATTGTATTTCGAGTCGACGGATGCATCACGCCGTCGATTTTCATTTTGAGTTCTTTGGGAAAGAACAGCATGAAAAGAATCAAGATGCCTAATGCGGCTAACCCAGTGTTGGTTTTAGCCCGATGATCTCGGAACAATACTTGCTGCAACCAACCGAGGCGTTGCCAAAGTGGAAGCAAAAAGATCTCGCTGTGTTTTCTCGCGTTTTCTAAAGCTATTTCCGACTGCCCTACGATTAGTTGCGTGTCGAACTCAATTTGATTTTCAGGAACGTCAGCATCAAAGTACTCAATAATTAAGACGCCGAGCTTTTGCGACGCTTGCTGCTGGTGGCTTTTCATTTCAAGATCTGGCAAGTCTGGAGCACGTGCCAGCAGCGGGATGACGATCAGAGTCCGACTGTGGGATTCATCGAGGTAATCATTGATCTTTTGAGCGACTTCCGGTGCAATCCCCTCGGTACTGCCAGTGATCCAGAAAGTTGCTTCGGCGCTCACGCTGGCGGTTGCGACGTCCGACAGTAAACGCACGACGTTTGAGCGATTATCGAAACGATCCTGGCTGCTGATTGCAGAAATCTTGCATTTCGTTCCATTCCACTGGCCGACACTAACGCGATCGCAGTTAAGAAGTCGCCTAGCTTCGTTGGCAATCGCATACGCTGTATCGACTGTATTGATCGAACGGTGAGTTTCATTGATGAACTCTAGTCGATTCGTCCAAGAGTCATTTGATATCGTTTTCACGACCTGTGTTTGTTCTTGTTCCTGTTCTTCATGCCAGCGTTGAAACAGTTGGGATATCTGAGAAAGGAATCTCAAATAACCTTCCTGCGCTTGGGGTGAAATGTCGCCCCGCTGTAAAAGCTCCAGTGTTCCGCAGCATTTTTTGGTTCGGTTGTATACCGGTGAAAACAGCATCAGAAACGAATCATCACGGTCGTTGTTATTGCCATCAGCAGAATCAGGCGATTGGGCGAATGAATCAGACGTGAGACCCATCGGCCGCTCTTTGGTGACCACTTCCATCACCGCATTGCTGTGTTGCGCATTCTCTTGTGAGAGAACATCTTTGGCGCTCGCATTAGGGTGTCGGCCGGTTTGATGAGTCAATTGCGGCGTTTGATTGCCATTAACCTGCCAGAGTAACGCACCGTGTGCTCCGGTGATTTTGACGACGCGACTGAGTACGGTATCGCAAAATTGATCGAAGTCTTTCTCCGTGCTGGCCATTTCATTCAACTGCTGAACCGTACGGCGAACTTCATCGCGGATGGCAGAAGGAGAAGGACTGTTTTGTTGTTCGCCAGTGGACATGATTGATTGATCGTGGACGGAAAAAATGAAAGGCGTTAGCTAATTGTAGATCGCATTTCTCGGGAGGGAATGGTGACGCCCCGGTAATGGACGATTAGAAAGGTTGTGCATGAGATCGCGAAGAGTATCTGGCGATGGAAGGTTTGGTTGATAGAGACGAAGGTTTGAGCTAATGTTCGGTTAGCGGGCTGATAAAAGCGGTTTTAATCAAAGTTGTCGAGAATCGGATCGAGTCCCATTTCTCGTTGGGATTTCGCTAACGCCTTCTCATTATACATGAGTATGCGCCGAGAACGGTAATGTTGGTTCTCAACCTTTTGCTGTGCACGCTTAAAAAGGGAGATCCAGTAGGAACTTGTGCGGGTTTTGCCGGTCCTCCGGTACTTCTCGGCCGTTTGTTTCCCAAATGCCGATTCGAGAAGCTTGTCTTCGGCGGCGATGTAAAGTTGTACTGAACCAGGGTCCCCCTGCCGACCACAGCGTCCGAAGAGTTGTTGATCAATCCGACTGGATTCGTGCATCTCCGTTCCAATGACATGCATTCCGCCGAGCTTCAGGATTTGTTCACGCTTTGTCGCATTCTCGGACTCTCCGCCAATTTTTATATCAGTACCTCGACCGGCCATATTGGTGGCGACGGTGATTTTTCCTTTTTCGCCTGCCGTGGCAATGATTTCTGCTTCCCGCTCAATTTGCCTCGCGTTAAGAACTTCATGTCGAATATTGAATCGTCTAAGCAGTTTGGACACTTGTTCTGATTTTGCGATCGAACGCGTTCCGATCAAAATTGGCCTGCCCTCTCTATGGATTTCGATCGCGTCCCGAACAACTGCCTCGAATTTTTCCATTTCGGAAAAATAGTATTTGATGGGAAGATCCTTCCGCTGAATGGGTTTGTTTGTAGGGATGATCGACACGCCCATGTGGTAGATTTTTTTAAATTCCCGTTTGGATGAATTGGCAGTACCTGTCATCCCGGCAATATGTGGATAGCGACTGACAAAAGATTGGACGGTAATCTTCGCTTGAGTGTTGGTGTCCATGGTGACTTCTACGTCCTCATTTGCTTCGATGGCCTGGTGGATCCCTTTGCTCCATCGGCGACCTTCTGAGATGCGTCCTGTTGCTTCGTCGACGATTACAATTTCGCCATCGCGAACGACGTAGTCTCGATCTCGTTTGTAATCTCTATTGACTTGGATCGAGCGTTCAAGAAAGTCGTACATTTCAAGCAAGCCGATGCCTGCTAATTCTTCGGGTTTGAAGATAGTGCGAACCTTTGCTGTACCTTCCGGAGTTAGGTCAACTCTTCGTTTTTCTTTGTCGTACCAATAGTCAATGTCTTCATCGAAGTACTGAGCGGCATTGGCTGACCATTGGTACAGGGAGGTCTGCTGCTGTTTGGTTGTTTCATCTTGTGCGGCTGAGATAATTAATGGTGTCCGAGCATCGTCAATCAAAATGCTATCGGCTTCGTCGATAAGCAAAAAATGCGGCTTCCGGTGAACCGGTTTGGAGGCAGCGGATTCGGCGACGCCAGCTTGACTACCCCCGTACCAAAGTTCACGTTGTTTTTGTTCGCGTTCCTGAGAATGGTCGCGAAGGAAGTCGAAACCAAATTCTTTCATAGTTCCGTAGGTGATACTACATTGATAGGCCGCCCTTCTCTGCTCGCGAGACATCTCCGACTGAATTACACCGACGGTCATACCAAGAGATTGGTAAACCGGTTGCATCCATTCGGCGTCTCGTTTCGCGAGGTAATCGTTGCTGGTCGCCAGCAGTGCGCCTCGACCGGCGAGCGCGTGGACAAACATCGGCAGAGTAGCGGTGAGTGTCTTGCCTTCTCCGGTGCGCATTTCAGCGACATGCCCTCTGCACATCGCGTGGCCTCCCTGAAGTTGGACATCGTAGTGCTGCATGTTGAGTTGCCGTTGGGAGGCAACCTGAACCAAGGCAAACGCCCGTTCGATAAGACCATCGACTGAGTCCGTTTGACGTGACTCAAAGCCGAGATTTAACGCGATATCCGCAAGTTCTTTATCAGACTGACCTGCAAATTGAGTTGCAAGCGATTTGATGTGAGCGAGGGAGGATCCAAATTTCACGGTATTGATTCGGATAAATGTAGGATTGGCTGATTTCTTACTGAGCAGGGGCACGTGGTGATGCCGGTGCAAAACACAGTTTACCAACAAATGAAATCGTAATTTCTTTAATTATAGGTAACCCCAAGAGTTTGTGACCGGTTTCAGGCTACCGATTCGTTAATGTCGGTTCGATCGTAATATCCGATGGATGGAGGGCGCTTGGGAGAGTGCTAGCGAATTATAAATGGCACACCGACGTGCGCAGGATCAAGTAGATCACGCCTTGAGACTGTTTAGGAAACACTCTAGTATTCCGCACCCAATTTTAGGTTTCTGCACGGTAAGCAATGGCATCACGTCGAGTGAGTAATTTGTCGTGAACGGTGACTTTTATGCTTCATTTTGAATTCAAAAAGAGTAGCCGAAAATGTTATGCGAGCGAGCGAGAATTTAAGCCGGGTGACGGTTTTTATTCAGCCCTGCTGGAGTGTGAAGATGGGCAGTCGGAACGAAGAGATTTTTCCATCGATCAGTGGGACGGGCCGCCGGACGATTGCATCGGGTGGTGGAAGTCGAGTGTTCCTGAACTGGGAAAGGGAAAAGTTTATTGGGCGCCGAAAAGAGTGCTCATTGCATATTTTGAGCATTTGCAAACGAGTGAGCAAACGGCAGATTTGGCGTTTGTTACCGGTTTGTTGTTAATGCAAAAAAAGATGTTGACCCAGTTGGACAGCGAGCATGGAGAATCAACACTGGAGTTGCATTGTCGATCTTCCAATACCACCTATTCTTTGGCGGTTGTTGATATCAGTCCGGAGCGACTTGCAGCCATTCAGCAAGAGCTTGCCGAAAAATTATTCGTTGACCAACCGATCTCAGATGATGTGGAAGGTGATGAAGTAAGCGGAGAAGTAAATTCAGAGTGAGTGACCTAGGTCTCCGAGAAAATAAATTGGGATTCAAAAATACAGCTTGGTTAGGGACTGCAGCAAACGTTCTCTGCGTCGTGGGGAGTCCGAAGCGGAAGTTATCGTTTGCGCTCTTGCTCACTTTCTTTTTCATGAGCATTGCTACCGGCACCTCCTGCGCACAATTGTTCGATAATTTCGCATTTGATCTATTTAAACCAAAGCGCGGAGGTTTCTCGACGACGCCAAAATTACCGACGCAAGTAGAGCTTTTGGAAATACAGAAATCCAGGTCGCAGTTGGTGAAACAGTTGCAGGCGAGCGTGTCTGTGAAAATGACGGGGGCTCCCAAGATAAAAGGAACAATCCAAGTCGAATTTCCGGAACGTCTTCGATTGAAAGCTGGATTCTTGGGACTTTCAGAATTAGGCATTGATGTTGGTTCAAACGACGAGCTGTTTTGGATTTGGTTAAAAGCATCATCGAGTGAGCAGCCGGAGGTCATGTATTATGCGGGGCATCGCGATTACGATCGAAGTGCCCTGCGTTTATCGATCCCGTTGGATCCAAAATGGTTGCTGGACGGTCTAGGCTTGAGCCAGTTTAGCGCACAGGATCGACACGTCGGGCCATTTGCTCGGCCAGACGGAAAGATTGAATTAATGACCGAAAAGCAAAGTCCCGCAGGACTTCAGCGAGTGGTAACGTTGTTTGATGCAAGATCCTTTGTGATCGTGCAACAGGCCTTATACAACTCAGAAGATAAACTCGTCGCCTACATGAATTCTTCTGACTATCAGGCCGTCAACACGAATGGGCGGCCGATCGACATACCAAAAAAAATCAAAGTGGTTATGGTGGAGGCAAATGGCGAAACTGCGGAAATAACGATTCAGCTCGGGCGAATTTCTCTGGATCCTTTGTATGGCGATCCGCAAAAAATGTGGAGTTTACCGAGAGCCGATGGCGTGGCGAAGGTAAATCTTGCTTCGGAATTGTCTGTTCCCGCTCTTCCGCTTAATAACTCGCCCGGTAATGCTGGATGGAAGTTTCAGGATTAGCTGTTTTTGAGCACAGCTTTTGGAAGTGCGGGGCATGGGAAGTGACGTCGTCTTCGGCAAAGATTAACTAGCTTTCGTGTCTTGACACTGTTTTTGAAGAGAATTACGATTTTTCGTAATTGTTGGTTTTCCAACCTATATTTTACCGATACCAAATGGCGGCTTGTGTTTATTTTTTATTGATCGCCTAAACACCCATCCATTTTGAAAATTAGTCGGGTCACGATCCGAAGACAGGAGTATTAAAATGACACATGTTGTGGGAAAAGCTTGCGACGGTTGCCGTTACACTGATTGCGTTGTTGTCTGCCCGGTAGAATGTTTCTATGAGGGTGAAACCATGTTGTACATTCATCCTGATGAGTGCATTGATTGCGAGGCATGTGTGCCGGAGTGCCCAGTCGAGGCAATTTATCACGAGGATGATATTCCTGAAGATCAGAAAGAGTACATTCAGATTAACGCCGAACAATCTGAAAAGTGTGAAGTAATCACCGAGCGTAAAGAACCCCTCAAAAAAGAGGACTAACTTTTTCGGTTAAAATCTAAAACACGAAAAGCCGGCACTTAATGTGACCGGCCTTTTTTGTGTGTATTAAATAGATAATCCAAAGTTGTTCTATCACGGAGATAGAGTGTTTCGGTTTTTTTGTGAGTTAACGTCTCTTCGCAGGTTCTTTCTGACCTAGCATCTCGCTCGGAGTTTTCCCGTAGGTTTCTTTAAAAGAACGATCAAACGAATTGTTTTTACCGATGGATTTCATTAATCGCGCGAATGAGCCAGAGTCTGATTTGAGTTTTTTGACAAACAGGTAACCCACTAAGGCAGCACGATCTGAGGGCATTCGATTTTGGATAAAATCATCCGGTTTCACCATTTCAGCCATTGCTGCTTCAGCTCTCATATCAAGCGACTTCATTTCGTCTTCTTTAGAATATAGCTTTTTGGCAGTCCAAAGCCCGAGGCCATCGGCAAACCAGCGAGGCATATCAAGAGCAAGATTGGCGACGTGCAGGGATGCAATTTGATGGGCAAGTGCAACCTCAACGTCTTCAGCCGATTGGTTACGAGTCATTAAAACGGTTGCGTAGGCATCGGTGATGTTGTATCCCCAGTGCCCTGAGACGTCCTTGGGGAAATCTCGTTTCTCAATCATTTTGCCGAATTCGCTGAAGTCGTATCGTTTGTCGAAAACAAATACTGATGCGTTCCCTTTGACCAGCGGTGCTTTGGAGCTCGCTCGAAGGGCGCTGGCAATTTTCGGTGCCATTTTTTCACAAAGCTGTGAGACGTCAGTCAGGCGACTCTCGTTAGTTGAGCCGGTAACAAGAAAGTTGTCACTCGGCAGCACTTTGCTTTGTACGTTGTCCATGACGATTTTCCAGGTTCGGGTGGCGAGATCACCACGGTCGGCGAGCAGTTCTTCGTGCGTTTGTGACGCTGCTTTTGAGCGAGCGGCAACCATCGAGGTAACCATTTGACTGTCACCACCATCAAAGGCAGCACCTTCATCGATCCACTTGGCAATCGTATCGATTAGTTTATCGTCCAGTTTTCCTGAGGGCGGCATGATCTCGACACCGTCCCCTCGCAGTCGTTTGATGAGTTGGCTTTCCCCGGATTTTTTTGCTTCAATCGGTGTGCCACCATCACCACCTCGGAGAACGTCACGAAAGTTTGCCATGCTGAAGTTTCCACGGGGACGGTCGGTGATGTGACATCGTGCGCAGTTCTCAAGTAAGATTGGGGCGACATGTAATCCAAACGATACTGTTTCTTTGCCGGTGGGCAGATTGACGGTTGTATTTCTTCTTGGCTGCGCGGGCGGCGGTGTATTTACAAATTCGTTAAGGCTTTTTTTAGTGTCATCGCCGTCGAATTTTGCGCCTTGTTTCATCCAGTCTCGCAGTAATTTTAATTCTTCGGGGGTTACTTTCGCTCCACCTTTAGGCATTTCCCCGCTCTCGATGACCTGGATCAAACGAGCATCGTTCGGTAGTCCGTAGGCGAGCGTTGTACTGGCGTC
>JAPOIJ010000145.1 GCA_029979005.1 Planctomycetota bacterium
AACGACTTTGTCACTGTCACCATGGAAAACCCAGATTGGGAGGTGTTTTATTTTCGAGGCGTCTGAAGGATCCCAGCCACCGGCGATGGGAATCGCCGCTGCAAAGAAATCAGGACGAAGGGAAATGGCTCCAAAGGTACCAACGCCGCCCATGGATTGTCCTGTCACATAAACTCGTTCGGTATCAACCGGGTGTTTTTTAATGAACGCATCGAGAGCTTCAAGTGCGGCGGGCAGCATCGCTTTGGTTGGTCGCTTTCTCTGGGTGCGGTTTTTGGGAGTTAGCCAATGGCCCGCTTTTGTTGATTCCGGTACCAGCACGAAGCAGGGGTATTTTACCCTGAGTTTATCTGAAGCAAGTTTGGGCGCCGCAGCAGTATTTCCTCCGCGGCCATGTAAAGCCAATACCAAGGGGTACTTTTGACCTTCCTCGAGTTTCATGGGCGACATGAATTTGTATTCAATGGCTGTCCCGTCTGTGGCTGTAAATTTTTTCAATTCGAGTGGTTTCTTCACATTCTGTTTGGTTGACGTTTGCGCCTGGACGGAGGAACCACTGAACAGTAAACCCATTAATAACATTAGGAGAACATTAGGACGCATAGGATTAATCTTCCGCTTAAATAAGGAATGGACTGAATGCAAAGTCCGATTTTAATTGGTAATTAAATGGTACGAGTATTAAGCGATCAATGAATTAATCACTTTACCACCGAACTGGCTTAGTTGTTTGAATCGCCCCGCATGATAAAAGGTCAGTTTATTGTCATCGAGGCCAAGAAGTTTGAGCAGCGTCACATGGAAATCGCGAACATGATGGACATCTTCGATTGCAGTCATCCCAATTTCGTCGGTTGCCCCGATGGTGTGTCCAGCGTTGCATCCCCCGCCTGCCATCCAGATGGTCATCGCATTGGGGTTGTGGTCTCGTCCATAAGCGATACCCCCGCGAACACCATTGTCGGGGGTGCGGCCGAATTCGCCGCACCAAACAATAAGCGTGCTGTCGAGGAGTCCGCGCGATTTGAGATCTTTAATTAATGCCGCGATTGGTTGATCGACGCCACGGACAAGGTTGCCATGGGCGCGTTCGATGTAATCGTGGCTGTCCCAGGAACCATTGAACAGTTGAACAAATCGAACTCCTTTTTCGACCATCTTTCTCGCCAGCAGACACTTGCGGCCAAAGGAGTCAGTCGCGTCATTGCCAACACCATACATCGCGAGAGTCTTTTCAGACTCGTCGGAAAGGTCAATTGCATTGGGAACTTCGGTTTGCATCCGATACGCAAGTTCATAACTTTCCAGTCGGGCAGCGAGTTCCTGATGTTGTGGATTTTGGTCAGCATGATGGCGGTTAAACTTGGAAAGCAGATCGAGATTCATTCGCTGTCGTTCGCGGGTGATTCCTCGAGGTGGCGACAGATCAAGGATTGGTGATCCTTTTGGACGGAGGGGGGTGCCTTGATAAAAAGCGGGTAGGTAACCATTACTCCAATTAGGTGCTCCCCCTTGCGGGTAAGAGACATCGGGCAGCACGATATAGCCTGGGAGATCCTGATTTTCCGTACCCAGGCCGTAGGTGACCCAGGCGCCAATCCCGGGGTCTCCTCCAAAACGGTTGCCGCAATTCATTTGGTACATTGCGGTTGGGTGATTGACGCTATCGACTTGGCAACCGCGATAAAAACATAATTCGTCAGCAACCGTCGAGAGATGCTGCCAATTGTCTGCCATGTCGGCGCCACTTTCGCCGTGTTTATTGAATTTAAACGGACTCTGCACGTAGTAGCGTTTCCCGCTTTCCATCGCCGATTTTTGTTTCCCGCTCCGCGTAAACTCTTTTAAGTGCAGTTTATTGAGTGCGGGTTTAGGGTCAAAGGTGTCGACATGAGATGGCCCGCCCTCCATCATTAGAAAGATGCAGTTCTTAGCCTTGGCGGGTAAATGTCCTTTTCGTGGTGCCAACGGATTCGGTTTTTCATCAGCACCGGATTCACTGGCAAGCATGGATGAGAGCGCAATACTTCCCAGGGATGTACCGAGACCATAAAGAAACTCACGTCGGTTTTTCATCGTTCGCTCTCTTCTGGTGTATTCTTTTGAGTTATCGAAGGGAGTGGCTTAGTAGACATAGACAAACTCGTTGCTGTTCAAAATGACTAAACAAATGTCTGCGAGCGCCCGGACATGCCGGGACGTATCGGTGGGTTGGATATCAGGAGTGAATTCTGAGTTTGAAAAGAGTCGCTCTTCGAACGTGAAACGCTCTCCCGTGTTTTCTTCGACAGCCTCTCGCTCAACCATCAATGGAACTTCAGGACTTGGACGGGCTTGCTCGGGAAGCGTTGCTTCCAGTGTTTTCCAGTGTTGAAGAAATAGCTCTTGCTCGTCGATTGTTGGTTGACGTCCGAGCGTTAATTGAAAGCAGCGGTTTAACGCGGCGCCGTCTCTTTGTTTAGGCGGCATGTCTGCGGTTTCACGCCAAACACGACTGGCCAGTGCGAGCCCCCGAGAGTATGAGTCTTGGCTGTTGAATAAATTAAAGACCTGGGGAGTCACGGTGGATGCCTCGCGGCGCTCGCAAGAGAAATCAGGGGCCGGTGAATTGAACACCTCTAGCATTGGATGCAATACGCCTCGCAGTTTTAACACGTAAATTGAGCGACGATGGCGTTGCTCAGGTTTAGGGTTTGGCACCCAGGCTGAGGCAAAGGTTCCCATCACCTGCCGAGGCTGCATGGCGACTTCGATATTAATTTCCGGGCGGCATGGAATACCGCCGATGCTGGGGTTTAATTCGCCCGTTACCTGAAGCATTGAGTCACGAAGTTCTTCCGCCGTAAGCCGACGTGGTTGAAAGACAGCAAGCGACTTTCCAAGGGGATCCAGTTTCGTAAGCGACGCAGGATCGGGATGCTCCGAGTCACGACAATACGCATCGGACAGCATGATCTTGCGATGTAAATTCTTGATAGACCATCCATCGTTGACGAAGGTGGATGCCAGATAGTCAAGCAAGAGTGGGTGTGTTGGAGAGCCGCCAGTAGATCCAAAATTATTCGGATTCCCGGCGATGGCTTTGCCAAAATGCCACTGCCAAATTCGGTTAACAATGACTCGTGTCGTAAGAGGATTGTTGGGGCTGGCAATCCAATTTGCAAATTTGGATCGGCGACCAGACAGGCTTTGATCAATCTCAGCTGAAACTAGACTGTCGATCACGCTCAAGGTGCCCGGGGTGACAGGTTCTCCTTCGGCAAACGGATCGCCTGCAGATCGAATGCAAGAAGATTCGAGTTCACCTTTGGTTTTGTCTTCGGGCATTCGGAGTGGTTGGTGCACACGGACGAGCGTGGGTGTATGTCCGTTGTAAACAGAGTGTGCGAAGGGTTCGTATCTTTCCAGTTCCCAAGTGAGTCGTTGGGTACCTCGATTGGAAACGCGATTGATTCCATACTGATGCGGCGTGAAGCCGACGAGTTTTGGTGGAAATTCATCCTGAGGGATTCCACTTTTCATAAACTCATTGCGAACCAAGTTGAAGGGACTGCCCCCTTTTTTCTTTTTCTTGGCTTTAACCATCGAGGCGTCCCAGCGTTTCTTGTGCTGAGCCAGTTTTTTAGCCTTTTCAATCGAAGCTTTTGCAATTTGCTGGTCAAACCATTTTCGGGAGTTTTGTTCCAGAACAATTTGTAGATCAGCTTGCGTTTTGTTGTACGAATCTTGCAACTGTTTGATGAAACGTTTTTCATCGAAACCATCAGTGTTCTCAGTTGGAAGGAATTCAGCTTTTCGCTCGGCAAGCTGAGTTGTCGCGAACACGGCCTGGATGCTGTAATAGTCGCGAGTTGGTACAGGATCAAATTTATGATCGTGACAACGGGCACACTGAAGTGAATGACCTAAAAATGTTTCGCCCACACTGTTGGTAACATCGTCGAGGAACCTCTGCCTTGCGACACGTTCGACTTCCATGCCGGTCAATTCCCAAGGACCCATTCGGAGAAATCCGACCGCGATGATCCCTTCGGGGTCGTTTGGCATAATTTCGTCACCGGCAATTTGTTCTTTGATGAATTGATCGTAGGGCTTGTCATCATTGAAGGACTGAATGACGTAGTCTCTGTATCGCCAGGCGCTTCCCCTTTGGTAATCGTTGGCAAATCCGGAAGAGTCGGCGTATCTCACGACGTCCAGCCAGTGTTGCCCCATTCGTTCACCATAATGGGAAGACTGTAACAGGCGATCGATTACGTCAGCGAACGCCATTTTGTCGGAGCGTTGATCTTCAATAAATCGAGTTACATCTTCTGGTGTTGGCGGTAGTCCAGTGAGATCAAAGGTTGCCCGGCGGATCAATGCTCTTCTTGAGGCCGGGGGTGCCACTTTGAGTCCGGAGGGAAGTGCGTTCTCGATTAAGGTATCAATTGGGTTTTGGCTGGAAGGATCGCTGCTTAATTCAACTTTCTGCAACGGTGCGTAAGCCCATAGACCTGCGGGGTCATATTTGCGGTCGGTCCAATCTGCCGAGAGACCTCCGGAAGTTTCAACGGTTATACCGTCTTCCGCAGACCATACGGATTCGTATTTCTTATTGATCGCTTTTTGTCGATCAGCGGCCGGCCACTTGGCGCCGGTGCTAATCCACTGGCGCACCCATTGAAGTTCTTGATCGTTAAGCTTCTCGGCCTCTTTGGGTGGCATTGCCGAAAAATTGACTTCGCCACGTGCGGCGGCGAGATAAAGAGAGCTTTGTTCGGGCTTGCCGACGACGATCCCCGGTTCTTCGCTGTCGCCACCGGTCAACATTGATTGAAGAGACCGTACGTCAAATCCCCCCTCGATTTCATCGGGACTTCCCCCGTGACAGGCCAAACACTTTTCACGGATCAACGGTGCAATTCGCCTTGTATAGAGAATTTCACTTTCGTTGAAATCGGACGAATCATCTGCATGAGCACTAGCTGCGAGGCAAATGTTGATTAAGACGATCGTCAGTGAAATGAGCTGCTTCATGCGGTTTAGATATCAGTGAAATTAAAAGCAGGAGTGGGTATGAGCGTTGTACCGACCAGCCTTTGGGTAGATTTATTGAAGCTGTAATTCGGCTAGTGATCACTTTAGTTTATAGGATTACGTGAGGTCGCGGAGAATTACGTAACTAAGAGATGGGATTTGATGGAGTTTTATTGTGTAGGGGATTAGACTTGTCTTGTTTTTTATTCATTTGACTCCTTAAACTCTTGAGGATTCTGATTCGCGAAAAATCCGGTACCAATCGATTTGAAGAAACTAGTATATTTGGCATTTGAATCCGAATTTATGACAAGAACTCGCTTCGCTTGGCGAACAGTGTTCGCGACTTAACCGTTGATTTAGAATTTAAAATGAGCGATATCGCACTCTTTTTGCAGAGAGGAAAAAGTTTTTGGAGTGAGTTTTCGATTAACAAAATTCAGGAAAAGTAGATATGAATAAAATATTCGGCGCATTTTTTGGATTGATTTTTGGGCTGGTTTTTGCAGTTGCCGGAGTATCGATCGCTTACTTTTTTGGACTTCCTGAAGTGACGCAGGCCAAGGCCAGTCTTGAGTGGCCACAGGTATCCGGGGTGATTACAAGTTCGATGGTTGAGTCTCATCGTGGAAATGATGGAACGGTTTACTCTTCTGAAGTGACGTATGACTACACGGTCGATGGTAAAAAGATGAGTGGAGATAAAGTTTACTTTGGAGACGATGTTAGGAGTTCATCACGATCGACGGCACGAGAAACGGTAAATCGTTATCCCGCTGGTGAAGAGGTGCAGGTCTTTTATTCCCCTGAGTCGCCGGATCAATGCGTTATCGAACCGGGGACTACCTGGAGTAGCTATTTTGTCTTTCTACTAGGTTCCTTTTTTGGAGTTATTGGATTGCTGATTATGTTTGGAGCTGGCTTGACCTTTTTAGGCGGAGGGCTGGCGATTGCTGGTGGCGCGGCCGGAATGATGGCCGCGAAGCGTCGAAATACTCCACAGAATTTCGGGATGGAAAATACGCCTGAATCACAGATGTACCCACCAGCGAGTAATTCAAACCGTTACAATCAAATACCGGCAGATGGCGATCATGATGACGGGTTTGATATTACGTAATTGGACTTATCAGCGATTAAGAAATAGTTGTTGGACTATTTTGGTAATGATCACGTCTTTCAGATTTTCGACAATTAATTTTCGAAGTGTGAGATATGAAAACGATCATTGCAGCTTGGTTTTTGCTTTGCATGGCAGCAGTAGGAATCGCTGACGAACGGCCAAATATCGTAATCATTATGGCGGATGATCACGGCTATGGTGACACGGGTTTTACAGGACACCCTTTTGTAAAGACGCCGCATCTGGATGCGATGGCAGAGTCGGGTGTTGTTTTTAATCGGTTCTATGCCAGTGCCCCAGTATGCTCGCCGACCCGGGCCAGTTTCATGACCGGTCGACATCCTTTTCGCACCAATGTTCCTAATCATGGACATTACATGCGACCGGCTGAAAAAACCATTGCCGAGGCTTTGAAGTCATCTGGATATGTGACCGGGCATTTTGGAAAATGGCATATTGGATCGGTTCAGCCAGATAGCCCAACCAATCCCGGAGGAGCCGGTTTTGACGAATGGCTTTCGGGGCTCAACTTTTTTGACAATGATCCCTATCTCAGTCGGAATGGGAATTACGAACGCATCAAAGGTGCTGGAACAGTAATCAGCACAGATGCAACCATCGACTTTTTAAAGCGTCATCGAGATCAAGGTCGCCCTATGTTTTCGGTAACCTGGTTTCCATCCCCTCACGATCCGCAAGAAGAGATTCCGGAAGGAGGAGATAATCCGAAAGAGCTCTACAATGATCAGAAGACGGTTAAGCCCGGTTATTATCGTGAGATCACACTTCTCGATCAGCAGGTCGGAAGGATGCAAGTGGCCTTGGAAGAACTTGGAATAAAAAACAATACACTATTTATTTACTGCAGCGACAACGGTGGGCTGGTTCGAGAGTTTTCTGGCGGTCGAGACAAAAAAGGTAGTATTTATGAAGGTGGTTTAAGAGTCCCGGCAATCTTTCAATGGCCTGAACAGTATCAAGCGTCGGTGATAGAAACCCCGGTATTTACAAGTGACTTGTATCCGACACTCGTTGCAATCGCCGGGGCCAAAGTCTCTTCGCAGCCACTTCTTGACGGTATCGATATCGCGCCGATTATTGCAGGAACTTCTAAGCAGCGTCCTCCGATGGGTTTTTGGCACGGCTATCAAAACGGAGAATCGACTTGGAGCGATCGAATCATAAAATCATTGATGGACGCCAAGAACGCAGGGAAACCGAATCCTTTTCCAAATCGAATATTGAAGAACGTTAACGCGTATCCTGTTCGGGATCCAAAGGATCTCCGCGGACATGCTGCCTGGAATTCATGGCCCTGGAAGCTTCACCGAATTGAGAAAAATGGGTCGGTAAAAACTCAGCTTTATCATTTAATTAACGATCCGATGGAACAGAAAGATTTAAGTGGTGATTCTCCAGAACGCGTGGCTAAAATGCTGCTCTCGCTCGAGGCCTGGCAGCGATCCGTTCTTGGAAGTTGGTCTGGCAATGACTATTAGATTCATCGTGGAAGATTCATCGTGGAAGTCAAAAAATAATGGGGTTAAACAACCCGAGGGGAATTTTGTTGGATGAATATACCTGATCAGATCGAACTTAAACTTGATCTTCCCGGTTTGCCTGAATTGGCGCCTCTGGTCGAGGACTTTGCGAGTCGCGCACTTGGTTTGGCTGAGTTCACTGGAAAGCGCAGGGATGATCTATTAGCGGCGTTTCTTTGCGGCGTCGAGTTAGTTGAACGAACGCTCGCGCGTCAGGGGGACGCCATTGTGCCTCTGGAAATTGGTGTGACGATCGACTCTCAGGCGCTCGAATTTAGAATTCTCGAGCATGGCATTCCACTCGGTGGCGATCTTGACGAAGGTGCCGGTGGAGACATTACCGATCGCATTCGTCCAAATACAATTTTTGACCGACTGTGGTGGGTCCAGAAAGGACATGAAGGATCTGAACTCCATCTTTTGGTAAAACGAGACCACGCATCAATCGAAGTGCTCGAAGATGTACGGCATCGACTCGACCAGGAAGAAGCGGAAAACGCACATGCCGATACGTCTCCCTCAAGTAAGACGGGTGAATACCGTATTCGAGATTACCAGCAAGGAGATGGGCTGGAAGTTGCCCGGCGAATTTACGAAGCCTATGGGCGATCGTACCCCAATCCCGATTTATACGTTCCCGATCGAATTGATTTATTAAACCGTGAGGGACGATTGCATTCTATTATTTGTGAATCTCCCGACGGAGATATCGTGGGACACTATGCGTTGGAGCGTCCGAACCTTGGCCCCATTGGGGAGGCGGGACAGGCCGTGATTGATCATCGCCATCGGGGGCACGGTTTGATGAAACCGATGCGGGCGGCGGTTGAGAAAGCAGGGGCTCAGATTGGATTGCTGGGTATCTGGAGCCAACCGACTGCGCGCCACCCAATCAGTCAGCGAATGAATCTCAAATTTGGTTCCACGCCGACGGGACTCTGTTTGGGAACAACACCGGCGAATGCTTCGCTCCGAGGTGGGGTTGCTGGCGAGAGCGGAGATGGGGAGCCGAGCGCACGCCACTCCTGTTTTTTATACTGGGATCCAATCGTTGAGGAGCCTTCGCTTCAGGCCTTTGTTCCGGAGGAACTTGTTCCAGTTCTGGCACCACTCTACGAGGCTCGACAACGCGAAGTAAATTTTGAAACTCACCAAGATGCACCCGTCGATGGTCACTCGACGATTAGTACGCGGTTTGATTCAGCGCGCGGAGTTGCCTGGATATCGCTTGATCGAATTACCAGCGGAGCGTTTGATGGGATTGGAGCGGCAATTAATGCGATGGAAACGTCTGCTGCCGCGGCGACTGTGTTTGTTGATCTTCCAATCGATGACCCGGGGTGTAGTTTTTTGACGGCACAACTTTTGGCCGAGGGTCTCCGACTTGCGGGCATTGGCCCCCGGTTTCGTAAGGTAGACGATGAGCGAAGGGCGGAAGACGTTCTTCGGCTTCAGCTTAATCCAGGTCCGGTTGATTTTGCTGGTTTGGTCGTCGAAGGAGAGCTGGGTCGCGCACTTGCGGATACCGTGATCGGTCCGCAAGAATCTTAAGCTTTCGCCCTACCTGGCTCTGGTACGAGAATCGGAAAATGCGTCCCCCGTCGTTGACGGGAATAAGACAAGGGGACGCTTGATTAAAACACTTACTTGACCGGAGTGAGTGTGAAGTTTTTGATTGCCACCCCGTATTGAGGTGGTTGGTCTCGGGAGAACCGTAACGTATTCTCGCCTTGTTTAAGGGTAACCATAATCTCCTCCGATTCTTTCCAGTCACCTTCGGTGAAAGGCATCTGCATCACCAATTCGTCAGCACTGTCGTTGACCTGAAGATTAATTCGTTGGTCATAATTGGCTGTGACAACTTTCGCCTTCAGGGCGTATTTGCCTGATTTAGGTGCATTGACCTGGTACTCAAAAAGGGAATTAGTACCCTGGCTCGGTCCGGTCGGGTCCTCTTTGGGACTGATCGAATAGTAATTGCGTGCATAGGTATCTGAGATGCGCTCACACACATTCCCATAAATATCATAGAGTCCCCACGGGTTAGGTTTCTTTTCACCCACGGGATGAGATTTTCCACCAGCGTTGGCTTTGGACCATGCGTAGGCATCTAATTTTGAGGAATCATCGCCGAAGAACCATTTTGAGCTTTTACCACCTCGACTGGCATATTCCCATTCAGCTTCCGTTGGAAGTCGTGCGTCTCGCCCAGTGACCTCAGCAAGTTTTCCGCAGAATGTGATCGCGTCCGCTGCTGCGACGTTATCCACGGGGCAGTCAGGGTTCTTTGTGGAACGACTCGGGTTGGAGCCCATGAGCGTCTCATATTGCGCTTGAGTGACTTCATATTTTCCGAGATAGAAACCTTTTGTGATGACAACCTCGTGTTTGGGAACCTCGACACATTCGAATCGACCATCTTTGGTACTTTCACCACCCATCACAAATTTGCCCGGCTTAATATAAACCATTTCCATCTTCACCCCATCGCCAAGATCAAGGGTTAGTTCGCGGGGCGCCTTGCCTCCGATGTGGGAAACAGCAGCTCTTAGTCCCCAGTTTTCATAGCGGCCATAGCCGCCACTGAGCATCCGGAATCCAGATGAACACGCATTCGCATCTCCTTTCCATGTGCCGCCTCGCATAATTGTGGTGCCTTTTGGAAAGAACCGAGGCAGGAACACCTGCAGTCCGCCATTGAAACTTCTCATGGCAAGAACATCCCGAGTGTTTCCCGTTGGTTTACTGTAAGCCGCAGCCGGAATCGAAATTAAATTACTTTCATAGTTAATTTTTCGATCAGCGTCGGAGACAGGGGAGGCGATGATCTTTTCAGCGACGGTCGGTTCATTAGCTTCCCCGAGATCTTCGCCGAGCGGATCGAGTGTGACAACGGCGCCATCATCGATAATTGCCCGTTGCGTCTTCAGCGAAAGGGCGTTCCAGAATTCCGGGTTTTCTTCCTGTTCCCCGTACGTTCGCTTTTCTCCTAAAACATCTCCAATCCATTGGGCCCGCTTTACCTTGAGAAATTCTTTACGATTGTTTCGTGCTTGGGTGGTCGCAAGGAAATCGAGGTCACTTCGATAACGGGTGCTGGTCCAACCGGCCCCCCAACCGCCACCTAAATTGACGACCCAGCCATCGGGTGTCCAGTGAGCAAGCGCGGCATGCCCGCGGCTTGGACGGGCGGTTGTGGGTATGCCAAAGGCCCGCAAAATGAATCGGCCGATAAAGGCTCGTCGACCGCAAACGCCACCGTTCATCAAAATGTTCTGATATTTTTGAAGCTCTGGGCGATCGTACTTAACATCCCCGGAACCATATTTCACATCAGAACCTACGAGGCTGACGTAGCGCCAGCCATAGTTGTCATTTAATATGTGGTCAGGCCGGTAATTCCTCAGCATTTTTCGACCCCAAGCCAACGTCTCATCGGGCTCATCACCATTGACGACCATCCGAAGTTCCCAGGTGCTTAGTCGTTCGAATGCGGGATCCAATTCACCATTTTCAAAAGCTTTTTCGTAGTGAAAGTAACGTTTGACCGGATCGACTGTTTTTGGAGCATTGGGTTGATCGACAGGATTGGTTTGCGTGACAGGAATTGCATGTTCGAGGCTGATCGCCAGTGCAAGGCGATGTAAAACACCGCTGGTCGCTTTCATGCTCCCTTTTTGAATGTCTGTATAAATCTGCATAGCCGGTCCGTACTCGGGAGCACCAAAGCCTCGACCTTGTCGCTTAGCATTTGCGCCATCGGCCACCA
The DNA here is from genome assembly GCA_029979005.1 of Planctomycetota bacterium. Taxonomy (GTDB): domain Bacteria; phylum Planctomycetota; class Planctomycetia; order Pirellulales; family Pirellulaceae; genus Mariniblastus. The sequence continues at coordinate 11,453 of JAPOIJ010000145.1, forward strand.
GCATTTGCTTCATTAGGTTGGCATCCGCAAGTAACCTTTCAATGAGTGCCTTTTGTTGTTTTCCTTGTTGAGCAAACTTGGCCAATCCTTCTGGAGTGGCTTCATGCATCACGACAAATTTGGCGAGTTTGTTGTCAAGTTTATCGCTGGAGAGAAACTGTTTCAGCTTTGCTGTGTTGGCTTTCTCAGATTGGGGCAATTGAGCTGCGAGTTGGTTACGGAGCTTCTCAAGCTCAGCCGAATATTCTTTCTGAAGTTCTTGTCCGGCGTCCGTGAGCACCACTTCATCATTCGACTTTGCCTGTCCCAGTAAGCTAATGGGTGTTCCTAAGGTTAAAGCGATTAGACTTCCAAAAATCAAGCTCGATAAATACATCTTCATAGACTGCGAATCCTCGTTTTGCCGCGCGATCCTAGCGATTAGGTGGGCGAAAGGTATAGGTTGCTTTTGCCAAGTGTTTTATGATACCCGAAAAGGTAGCCGAAGGCGAAGGAATTGAGAATCCTACAGATGTGGCGAGTATGATGGAAAAACGAAACATCGGACAATTCGTAGCCGATTTAAACTTCCACCTTGAGTTAAAAATATCGTCTTAGACTTTGGGCCCTCAAGTCGAAAGCGAACCTTACAAAAATGAATCGCTTTAATCGACTCCCTCTAATTGACTCCCTTTAATTGACTCCCTTTTCTGAAATCGTCGATCTTCCCAAAGGCTCACCACCTGGCAGTTGGCTAATGTATTTTGGAATTGCGACGGACTCAAAAAAGGATGG
>JAPOIJ010000250.1 GCA_029979005.1 Planctomycetota bacterium
CTGACGGATACCATTTTTATCAACCATAAAATATAACTCAGTGAACGTTTTCCCGGTTGCCTCGATAAAAATCTTGCGGGAAGGGCGTCGGGATCGGGGGAATCGCTGATTACACGCCAGTTTTTTAGGGAAACGACACTGAATCCCTCGAACCAAAGTCTCTGCCAAACAAACTTATTTTCACCCCAATATCTGCCTTGGACTTAATTCAATTATCTCTGATTGGGCTCGCAATTCCCATCGTTCTGTTCACCGTTTACTGGCTGATTCAGTTCAAGATCAATGACTCTGGCGTAGTCGATGTATTCTGGGGCGCAACAGTCGCGGTCGTTGCAGTCTTCTTCTGTATTTTCACCTCTGGAGATCCGACTCGGCGCTGGATAGGCGGGTTGCTGATCTCCCTCTGGGCTCTGCGATTAAGCTATTATCTTTTCATCCGCTGGCGTTCCCATGACGAGGACGCAAGATACGTCGCCTTGAAAGTGAAGTGGGGATCGCAGGCTCAGATTCGCATGTTCAAATTCTATCAAATGCAGGGACTCGGTTGTTTCCTATTTGCGTTGCCCCTGCTCGCGGCAGGCGTTAATGCCTCTCCATTTTCATGGGTCGATGGGATTGGCATTGCGGTATGGATCGTTGCGATCTGTGGCGAAGCAATCGCAGATCAACAATTGGCTAATTTCCGGAATCGCCCCGAAAATAAAGGGGAAGTTTGCAACATTGGATTGTGGCGTTACTCACGCCACCCAAACTATTTCTTTGAATGGTTTCATTGGTGGTCTTACGTGATGTTGGCGATCACCGCTCCATTCGGCTGGCTGACAATTTTAGCCCCGGTTGCAATGTGGTTCTTCCTCAATCGAGTTACAGGCATTCCGTTGACCGAGATTCAAGCAATTAAATCGAGGGGCGACAAATACCGACTCTATCAACAATCAACCAACGCTTTTTTTCCATGGTTTCCAAAAACCAACTCACAAGAATGAATTTTTCAATCTCTACTTTCCATTTCACATTCACCCAAATGATCAACCCTAAAGTCATTAGATCTAATTAGCACCCTGGAAACGACATGATTAATAAATTCATTGACTGGACCGAACGTGGATACGTTCCGGATGGATTACTGAGAATCGGGATTCGCCGTTTATTAAAAAAAAGATTAGCTCAGGCAGACGCTGGGTCATCGGAGGCAAACTTATCCCAAACCGACTCACTCGTCGCAGAGTTTGACCAAGGCCCCATCGCCTTAGTCCCCGAACTAGCCAACGAACAGCACTACGAAGTACCAGCTGATTTATTCAGATTGACGCTCGGACCACACCGCAAATACTCAAGTTGCTACTGGCCTGAGGGGGTCACGAATTTAGCAGATTCTGAAGCCGCAGCCCTGACCGAAACATGCGCCCGCGCCGAGCTAGAAGACGGCATGAACATTCTTGAACTGGGCTGTGGCTGGGGCTCACTTTCGCTTTGGATGGCCGAGCATTACCCCAATGCGAAAATCACGGTCGTTTCGAATTCTAATTCACAACGGGAACATATCGAAAGCACTGCCCGAAGGCGCGGAATTGATAAGAACTTAAAGGTCATCACTTGTGACATCAATGACTTTGAAACCGATCAGAGATTTGATCGTGCTGTTTCTGTTGAAATGTTTGAACACGTTCGAAATCACCGCAAATTAATGAATCGCATTTCAAATTGGCTGAAGCCTGAGGGGAAATTATTCGTTCATATCTTTTGCCACCGCGAGCTGACCTACAAGTTCCAGGACGAAGGTGAATCAGACTGGATGAGCCGTTACTTTTTTTCCGGTGGCATTATGCCGGGCGAGGATCTATTAGCTCGCTACAACGAAGATCTGGAACTTGCCGACAAATGGATTTGGAACGGTCAGCACTACCAAAAAACATGTGAAGCGTGGCACGCTAACATGATTAAAAACCGTGACCAAATCATGCCCATTCTCGAAGCGACTTACGGAAAAGAAGAAGGGGTTCGATGGTTTAATCGCTGGCGAATGTTCTATCTCGCCTGCAGTGAATTGTTTGGATTCAAAACAGGCAACGAGTGGTATGTTACGCACTATCTCTTCAACAAAAAATCTGCAGCATAAACAAATCCCGCCAAATATTGCATTTCGCCACACTACAATGTTTGGCTGAAACGGGTTAGTCATCCAAGATTACCGGATCGCTGATTGAATCCCGAACCGTTTGCTCTAAAATGCTCATTGCAATCGCCGGCAGGGTTGCACCGATGCGGCACGTTCAAGAGTACTGCATTGAGGTTATTTGATCTGATCAAAGATATTGCATGAGCTACTCTCGAAAAAATCGTCTGGTAAGACAAGTCTCACGAAACAGATCACAAGTCAACGCACAGCGGTTCCGCCTTCGCATGCTGATTTGTTGCATGGTATTGATCCTGTCTGCTATTTCATTTTACGGAAAAGGGCAGATCAACCCAGTGACGGGAAAAACACAGCGCGTTGACATGACAATCGATGAAGAAATCAAACTCGGCTTACAATCAGCGAGTTCGATGGGACAACTTTCCAACAACCGCCAGGCAACTTCCCACGTCAAGCGCATCGGAAACCAACTGGTCGCCAAACTGAATGAAGCCAATCAATTTAGTAACCGCACCGTTCCCTACCCTTTTCAATTTCACCTGCTCGATGCCCCTCAGACGATAAATGCGTTTGCCCTTCCCGGTGGTCAAATTTTTGTAACCACCGGACTGTATAGACAACTCGAACACAATCGCTATATGAGCAATACACAGAAAGACTTTGACGGACGACTTGCAGGCGTCCTCGGGCACGAGATTGGTCACGTAATCGAACGTCATGCCGCCCAACGTCTCGCAAAAAGTAAGTTTATCCAGGGGATTTTTTCTGGACTTGAAGTTTTCGATGAAACAAAAAATTCTAATCGATTAAACTCCCAAACCGGAGGCACCCGTATGGCGGCGAACGTTGCTGATTGGTTCATCGGTCTCCAATACAGCCGTGCCGATGAACTCGCTTCCGATGGATGGGGAGTTAAATTGATGCTGCTGGCCGGATATGATCCAACCCATATGATCGAAGTCATGGACATCCTTGAATCATCAGCCACCGGAAGTCAGCCCATTGAGTTTCTGAGCACGCACCCGCGGCCACTCAATCGGCGACAGTACATTGAAAACATCATCCTGGAAAACTCTCAAACAGAGACACGCCCCGAACTCCGTTAGTTTATTTTTGCCTGCCACATTTGACTTGCTTTTCAGAGAGCCAATCATATGACATTTATCAACGAAGACTTTTTACTGGCTACGGAAGCGAGTCGCCGACTCTACCACGAACACGCTTGCGACCAACCCATCATTGATTACCACAACCACCTCTCACCACGCGACATTGCCGAAAATCGACAATTTGAAAACCTTTTCGAAATGTGGATCAATCACGATCACTATAAATGGCGAGCAATGCGAGCTAATGGAATCCCCGAAAATTTAATTACTGGAGGGGCATCTCCCAAAGACAAATTCCTCGCGTTCGCAAAAACCGTCCCACACACACTTCGAAATCCGCTCTACCACTGGACGCACCTCGAATTAAAACGTTTTTTTAATATCGATGAATTGCTATGCGAAGAAAATGCAGAGAAAATTTGGCACCAATGTAATGACCAGATAGCAGAGCGGGAAGAGTTGACTACTCAAGGCATTCTCCGGCGATTTAATGTTACGGCTTTGTGCACCACGGATGATCCGACCGACTCACTGGAATTTCACCAACAGATAGCAGCGTCTGAATTCGAGACGAAGATTTACCCCTGCTTTCGTCCCGATTGGGCATTGTTCGTTCATCGTCCTGACGAATTTAAACCCTGGATTAAAAAACTTGAATCTGCTTCCGGCATCGCAATTAATTCAATTGACGACTTACTTTCCGCCTTGAGAATTCGTCATGATTTTTTTCACGCCCTGGGGGCACGCCTTTCGGACCATGGTTGCGAGTTTGTCCCAGCAGCATTTTGTGACAAATCAACAGCGTCGACCATATTCGACAGTGCCATAAACGGAGTAAAGGCGAACTCCCAACAGCATGAGACATTTTCTACATTCATGCTTCTCGAGTTAGCCCGCATGGACGCAGAGAAAAATTGGACGAATCAGTTTCACACAGGTGTTTGGCGCAACAACAACACACGACTCTTCAACGCAATTGGTCGAGATATCGGTTGCGATTCGATGGGTGACGTATCTCAAGGACGCTCGCTCGGCGCGTTCTTGAATCACCTCGATCAACAGAACGCCCTGCCTCAAACCATCGTTTACAATCTAAACCCCTCAGACAATTATCTCATTAGCACGATGCTGGGTAACTTCCAAAGCGATTCAGGCCCCGGAAAGATGCAGTTTGGTTCCGGTTGGTGGTATCTTGATCAAAAAGAGGGAATTGAAATGCAGCTCAATACACTTTCCAACACAGGTCTGTTATCCAGATTTGTAGGCATGCTTACCGACTCAAGAAGTTTCATGTCTTTCACGCGGCATGAATATTTTCGTCGCATTCTCTGCAACATGCTGGGAAATGATATGGAGACAGGCATCCTCCCCAATGATTTTCAATTTATTGGCACATTGGTTGAGAACATTTGCTATTCGAATGCAAAAAATTACCTTCGACTAAAAGACTCATAGTCTGCAGCGACGCCGTCTCCCTCCTTTCATTTCTGAAACAAGCTCATGAACACCAACAATGAACCACCAAAATTCCCTGTCGGCGAATACGTCGAATCAGACGTCGAAGAAGCTCTAATTCCTCAACTCGAAGAACTGAAACGTTGCCCCGCGGAGATCCGCAATTCGATTGACTCTC
>JAPOIJ010000150.1 GCA_029979005.1 Planctomycetota bacterium
CTGTGATCCCAGACGTAAGTTTCGCTGATCGATGTCTTCTTTATTTGGTCATGGCTCCGGATGTCAATTTCTGTAAAGGTCTCCCCTCGAAGAGGCGGGAAGGTTAGGATGTAGCACTGGAATTAAATGACAGAGTTTGATTTACCTTAGTGAGAGTCATGATGAATCATTTTTGCATGCGGTCTTTTTTGGGTGGTGTTGTAGCGCTGTTGTTACTCTTGAATGCTGATGCGAGTGTCGCACAGTTGTTCGAAGTGAAGCCAGACGTTGTTGCGAAAATAGAAAAAGCAGTGCCCAAAACCGCGATGGCGAAGCCTAAAAAGCCGCGGAAGGTATTGGTTTTTTCTAAGACAAGTGGCTTTCGACATGGTTCGATTCCCGTTGGCGCCAAATCTATCGTGATGTTAGGCAAAAAAACGGGTGCATTCGAGGCTGTGCATAGCGAAGATGATTCAATGTTTGAACCGGAATCTTTAGCGCAATTTGATGCTGTGATAATGTTGAATACGACCGGGAAGTTGTTCCTTCCAAAACCAATGCCCAAGGATCCAAACGAAAGAGCGAAGGCGCTCGAAAGAGAAAAACGTCTTAAAAAGAGTCTGGTCGATTTTGTAAGTGCAGGTAAGGGGCTCGCTGGCACACATTCCGCTACGGACACCTACAAAGATTGGAAAGAGTACAACGATATGATGGGTGGGGCGTTCGACGGTCACCCATGGCATGAACCAGTTCCGATCCGTTTGCTCGACACGAGCCACCCACTAAATAAAGTTTTCAATGGCGAAGGGTTCACCATCACTGATGAAATCTATCAGTTTAGAGCCGATACTGCCAATCCTTCGGATCGCAGGCTGTTACTGACGCTTGATCCAGGATTCAAGAAATTAAATAAAGGTAAACGGAAGGATGGGAATTACCCGATTAGCTGGATCGACAAATATGGAAAGGGACGCATCTTTTATTGTTCTCTCGGTCATCGTGACGAAATTTACTACAACCCGATGATTTTGGAGCATTATCTTGCAGGATTTCAGTATGCGATTGGCGACCTCGATGCGGATGCGACCCCTTTAGAGTCTGCGAATTCCAGTGTCGATATTACAGGGAAGTGGGATGTTTCAGTGGAGATGCAGCAAGGTGGGAATGAGGTTGTTTGGGAATTCAAAAAAACAGATGGCGGCATTTCCGGAGTGTCCATTTCGAATGGTGAAAGTCGAGAGCTCACCAATTTGAGTCTGAAGGGGAAAGAGCTACAGTTTGATATCACCGTAGATTATGAGGGAATGGCGATCACTATTGAAGTCGACGCTGAATTTGAGAGTGATCAAGCGGAAGGCTTGCTGAAAGTTTATAACGACGCCGGAGTTGAAATCGCGAATGGCACGCTTTCGGCAGTAAGATCTAAATAGCGCAATCGGCTATCCTTTGCGAAGGCTTATGAGTTTTCGCTTGCCAGTAACTCAACAAGATCGCTCTAAAACCGGGATGGAAACTAGCTCAAAAAACAGCGAAGAATCCGGATTAAAGGTCCGAGTTGCCAATGTGCGGTTACCGCTCGATTGGACGGTGAGTTTGTTGATGCTAGGAGTCGCGTTGCTTCTTTGTATTCGCTGGAATGTGGCGATCAATTTTAATCTGAAGATCTATCTGGAAATTTGTTTCTATCTAATTGTCGTCGCCGTGGCAGCAACGTTTGTTCTCGTTCTGGGACGCGAATTAGTCAATGCGATTGGAAGAAATTCGATTGATTCCGAAACCCAAAATACGCGACTTGAGGTTTATACGTGCATTGCCCGGAGCTTGTTTTTGTTTTTTTTGTGTTCCTGGATTTACACGCATATTAAAACTGGAGTCTTGCTTGGAGGGGATGATGGGAATGATCTATGGTTGAGAGAAGTTGATCGCTGGATTCTCGGAGACGATGGCTGGCTGATCGCGAGAAGTTGGCTGCCGGATGCTTCATCGGAGTTTTTTAGTTTTATTTATTTTGCCTTCGCTCCGTCGTTGTTGATTTCAATTCTCTACCTCGCCTGTGCCGGGAATGTGGCCCGCGCCCGCAAATTGACGACCGCAATTTTAGTTGGTTATTTTATTGGCGTATTGAGCTATTTTTTGTTGCCGGCCTACGGTCCTGCATTTATTTTTGAATCGGCAACGTGTGAGAATCTTTCCGAGGTAACTCATGAAGCTCAAGTTAAATTATTAAAAACAACGAACGAAGTAAGGCAGAATCCAGCGACCGCGGTTGTTCTTCCCTGGATGTATATTGCGGCTTTTCCGTCACTTCATTTTTCACATGTAATTATCCTCGCGTGGTATTTTCGATTCTCAAAATTGACGCTGACCGTCGCTTTCCTCTTTGTTTGCCTCACGGGAGTCAGCACTGTTTATTTTGCCTGGCATTATGCAGTCGATTTGCTTGGAGGAATGGCGGTCGCTTGTTTGGCGATCCTGTTGGCTGAGAGATTTTCAGTCATCTCAATTCCTGTATTTGCGCCTCTGGGAGGCGCGAATGATGGTTGACGCAAATCTTGAACCATCGACTGCCCGCCAGCGGTCGGATGGCTGGATTGTCAGGGTTGGGTTACCTTGCGCAGATAATTGCGAAGGCAGATAATTGCAAATGTAAATTGATTGGCTGAATTCGAATGGAGCGTTTGCGATGACAGTTTTGAAATCGGTAACCCTGGCGGTTGTGATGTGGTGTACCATGTTCGGTTGCTCACTGGATTTGAATGCTACCAGCACTCATAAGGTCTACGTCGCTTTGACGGGTGATGACTTAAACGATGGTTCTTTAGAGTTTCCCGTGCGGTCCATTCATCGAGCTCAGGCACTCGTGCGAGAGATGATAGATGCAGGTCTTCAAGGGGACGTCGAGGTTCAAATTGCCGGAGGTGTTTACCATTTAGCGGAAACGCTTGAGTTTGGCCTGAAAGATTCTCCCCCGGGGAAGTTGCAGGTCATCTATCGATCTGCTCCTGAGTCGACTGTCGTAATTAGTGGCGGATTCGAATTAGATAATTGGCATAGAAATGGTACAGGCGCATGGGAAGCCCTCTGGCGGGATGCCCGCCAGAAATCGGCACCACAAGTAGCCGACGAACCGTCGCCAGTTCCCCGTCAACTGTTCATTGATGGCGTCAGAGGAATTCGGGCGAGGCATCCTGATTCTGGGTACTTCCGCGTTCGTCAAGCACTTGGTGATTTACGAACCGAGTTTGAGTTTGATTCTGAGCAATGGACTCACACAGGCTCCGTTCATCGTATGGAGTTGGCACTTTTGCATGACTGGTCGATGTCACGAGTCCGCGTCAAAGAGATTGATGTAGAGAAGTCGATTGTAAAACTCGCGGAGAGAATCGGTGGACCTCATGATTTTTTTCGCATAAACGGATTCGAGAAGGAACCGCGGTTTTTCCTTGAGAATAGTGTCTCTTTTATGAATGCTCCCAATGAGTTTTTTTTTGATAGAGAGCGAAATACTGTTCAACTCGTTCTGGCTGCCGACGAAAATCCTGAGCGGGTGGCGATAACAGTACCAAGATTAGAGACGTTAATTCGGATTGTTGGTACTGAGAAGAAACCGGTAAGAGGAATCAGGTTTTTTGGCCTTGGTTTTTCGCATAGCTCCTGTCCGCTACCACCGGGTGGTTATGGTGGAATTCAGGCCAGCTACTTTGAGAATCGTCTGATCTCTGGTCAACTTCGGAAACTCGATACTGAAACGGAATCGACTCACCTGCGGCTGCCAGCTGCTATCGAGATTAGTTTTGCAGAGGATTGCGGCTTTTCCAGATCGGCATTTAGCCATTTAGGGGGTGGAGGAATTTACTTTGGAAGGCAGGCAAAGAATTGTTTTGTGAAGTCTTCCCGGATCGAGGATGTTGGCGGTTGTGGGGTGATGATTGGTGAAACACTAACGCGAAAAGCCCCGCTCGAACAGGTTGATGTCTGTCATGGAAATTTGATCGAAGGCAATAAAATTTCGCGATGTGGTCAGGTGCTTCTGGGGAGCGTCGGGGTTTGGGTTGGGATAGCGAGTCAGACCGAGGTATTGAGCAATGAGATTTTTAATTTGCCTTACTCTGGAGTCTCGGTAGGGTGGCAGTGGAATGACCAACCCTCAGGCTGTAAGCAAAACAGGATCTGCAATAATCGCATACACGACATCATGCTTGAGCTTTCTGACGGGGGAGGAATTTATACTCTAGGTCGGCAACCGGGAACAGTTCTTTTGGGTAATCGAATTTCTGATATCCCATCGAATCATGGTCGAGCCGAAAGTAATGGGATCTTTATGGACCAGGGAAGTTCAGAAATTTTAGTTGAGGGTAATGTGATCTCAGGCGTTCAATGTAGTCCCATTCGGTTTCATTTGGCCGGCCAGAATACACTAAAGAAAAATCAGTGTTTTCATCTTCCGGGGGTTGAGCCATTGAGGTTTAACAACACGCCCAAAGCGAATATCGAAATAATTGACAATCTCTTCCGAATGAAGAACCCTAAGGAAACGTCGCCGAGCGACGATCAGAAATTGCCCCTAAAAAAAACGCCGGAAACTAGGTTCTAGTATCCGGCGTTTTGAGTAGGGTTTCTTCTAATTCAGCTTTGCCGAAAATATATCGTCGACAATTTTGAGTTCGTCATTGAAATTAGCACCGTCATCCAGACTTGTTGACGACTTTGTTTTCGAACGATCCGTTTCGTCCAACTGAAAATCATTTGACGTGTCGGCCCAAAATTGATCCAACGGCTTAGATCCGGCAAGATGGTTTATGACAAAACTGTTACTGTTTTTACTCAATTGATTCGAAGATTCAATTGAGAACATAGGTGTTTTGCCAATGGCAAGTGACTGTCTAAATCCTGCAAGTCCGTCGAGTTGATTACCAGTTGCCGGGGTCGATCCGCTGAGTGTAAATGCTGACGAACCAACGGGTTGAGTACTGAAGAACATCTGGTCAACACTCAAGATGTCCCGGGTTCCATTGCCGGATGTTGCGGGGTCAGTATCGACAACGCGAACGATGATGTCACCCGAAATTGGTGAGGCGAGGTTGACCGAATAGGTGTTGAACTGGGAACTGTTTACGACGACCATTTCAACCCAGCTTAATCCGCCGTCGTCTGAGTAGGAGAATGCAAAATTATCTCCCTCCGAGTTGTCGCTTCGGGCCGCATCAACATGGAAGCTAATGGCGCCTTCAACTCCTGAGAAAGTCCAGCGGTGATCCATCAGGCTCACTCGGCGCCGTCCTTTTCCTTCTCGTTGCTCCTCAATCGTTTCAACAACATTATCGTTATCTTGAGTTTGGAGATAGCTGTTCAGAGTTACAGAACCCTTTACTGTATTTTCAGAACTGGCATAAGTGAAAGGTGAAAGGTCATTATCTTCGATGGTAACCGTTCCAGAACCTGAAGAGCCAACCTGGTAATCATAGTTTTCATTTTCCGTGATGGTAAGAACAACAGATTCGGACCCTTCAGATGTAGTGTCGTCGATTGGATTTACGGTGATGGAAATCGAGCTCGCGCCGTCTGGAATCAGTGCACTTCCGGAAAGAGCAACATAATCGACACCGGAAGTTGCTGAACCGGATACGCTGTAGTAAACCGTCATGTCACCCGAAGTCGTTTCTCGTGAAATCGTAAATTCTCCAGAGTTTGCCACGTTTTCAACAGCATTCGGGGTTGTTGCCGTGACAGAAACTTTTTCCCGTAGATCAGCAGGTGCGGTTTCAAAATAAAGATGATCGATGGCAATCGAGTCCAGGTTAGGAGTTGATCTTCGATTAGCTGGCGATCGGTCAGTATCGATGACACGGACTAAAACATCTCCGGTGATTGATAAATTTCCGACGGTGATGTCCTGGAAAGGAGTGGTTTGCGTGATCGTACCGAGGGTTGTCCAGTTGTTCCCGTTGTCGGTAGAGAGCTCAAACCGGAAGTTATCATCAGCGTTGCTGAACTGGTTAGCGGAGACATGGAACGAAGTCGCACCATCCAGTCCCGGGAAGGCCCAGTGATACTCTAGAGCACTCCCAAGCTTTGTCTTTCTGCCCGGGTCCACATCGATTGCAACTTCCGTGAGGATTTGTTGGCCGGCTCCGGCTTGATGGGTGTCAATAATTGCACCATCGGTCACTGTGCCGTAAATCATCCCGTTAGCGTAATTCAGATCGGCATATGCCCGGACGACAAGGGGAGTAACTTCGACGGTCACGGTTGCGGTATCTGTTGCTCCAGCGGTGTCACTGACGAGATATGTAAAGGTATCCGAACCGCTGTAATTCTGATTGGGGGTGTAAACAATCTGGTTGCCGTTGATCGTTGCAGTTCCATTGTTAGGGGTGGAAACTGAACTGATGGACAGGACATCCCCCGCATCCACATCAGAGTCATTGGCCAGCACATCGATTGTCACCCCGTTTCCAGCTAAGGTCGAGCTGTTGTCACCAGAGGCAACCGGTGCATCATTGACAGGCGTAACGTCGACCGTGACGGTCGCGGTGTCTGACCCATCTTTGCCATCGCTGATTGTGTAGGTAAACGTTTCACTGCCGTTGAAGTTGAGCAGTGGCGTGTAGCTGATGCTTGCACCGTCGTGAGAGACTGTACCGTCGCCACTATAACTAACTGAGGTGATTGTCAGCGGATCGCCGTTGCCGTCGGTGTCATTGGCCAGCACATTGATGGTGACCGGACCAGAGTCTTCCAAAAGTGAATCACTGTCGTCATTAGCAACTGGATTTTGATTGACTTCATTGACGGTTACATTCACCGTTGCGGAGTCTGTGCCGCCGGCTCCGTCAGAAACGGTGTAGACGATTGATTCATTCCCCGTGAAGCCGATAGCCGGTGTATAGGTTAGGGAGTTTCCATTGTTGACTACAATGCCGAAACCAGTGTATTGAACAGATGAAATAACTAAAGAGTCTCCGTCGAGGTCTGTGTCATTGCTGAGCACATCAAAGACCGTATTCGATGAATCTTGTAAAACAGTTTCGTTGTCATCTTCAGCGACTGGATTGTCATTCACTGGCGTAATGGTGACGTTCACCGTTGCGGTGTCACTGCCGCCATTCCCGTCGCTAACCGTATAAGTGAAGGAATCAGTTCCATTGTAGTTGGGGTTGGGGGTATAGCTCACTGATAAACCGTCACTGGCAATCGCAGCGGTGCCATTGGCAGCATTTGAAATGGCGACAATCGTAAGATCGTCGCCATCGGGATCAAAGTCTCCGGCGAGCACATCGATAGTCGTTTCAACGGAATCTTCCGCGATCGTAAGACTGTCGTCGTCAGCAATGGGGGGATCGTTGGGGATTGTTTGAAATACACCAAAGTCGTTTTGGGTTGCGATCTCTGCGCCCACGGTCACGCTGAGCGGTGCCGGATTACCGTCATCAACGGATGCGAAGGCAAGATTATCAAGATAGCCGAATTGTCCGTTTTGTCCCGATGCCAGAACGTAGGCAATGTCATTTTCCGATCGTGTGATCGTCATGGTTTCGACAGCCCCCGTCCCAAGGTTTTGAGTGACGTATTCACCCAATAAAACGCCTGCGCTTGAATAGGCTCTGAGGTGTCCGTAGTCTGAACTGTCGTCAGAAATGAAGTCGATGCTAACGGAATTTGCATTGTTGGCAAAATCGACTCGTAATTCGGCATCGCCAGTATTCCAGTACCCGGTGCTCCAGGTGCTACCAAAGCCGAGTGAACCGGTCGAATTAAAGTTGGTGGAAAGAGCTGTGACATCCGAATTGCTTACGCTGGCTCCTACCCCGCTCAAAATAACATTCGGTGCGAGAACATTGTTAAGTACCGTTCCTGGAGAATAGTCATCCGGGTCTAGCGTTCCCGCAACGATATTCGGGAAGGTTTGTTCCTGATTAGAGTTCAAATCCAATCGTAAAATGTAGTTTCCAGGGTCAACTGAGAATGAATAGCCGCCGTTTGCATCGGTAACCTGCTGTAGTTCTCCGGAGTTAAGCTGACCATCGTTGTTAGCGTCAATGTAGATGGAGATACCGGCCGCTGGAGTGTCCCCTGCGTCCTGAGAGCCACTTTGGTTGAGATCGTTCCAAATGGTTCCGTCAATCTGAGCATCATCTCCAATAACGGTGCCGTCTGCTTGAGCCCGTCCTAGTTCACCAAGCGTTGTCGAAAGTATCGCAACCTGAAATGCTTCGGTGGCCTCGACTGTCAGATCTCCTTGAACACTTAGAGTCAAAGTCTGGGTTAATGCATTGGGATTTTGAGGGTCGTTAAAGGTAACCGTTCCTGAAAGTGCGGATCCTGCGACGAAATCGGTTGCATCCACATCGCTGTTGGCAAGGTCAACCGCCCAGGTAACATCAACCGGAGTTGCGGACGAGGCGGGCTCGTCCAGTGAAATCTCAAAGGTAAATTGGGTGACGCCTGAATCACCTTCGGCGAGGTTTGCCTCAACGGCATCAAGGTTTACTTGAACTCCTGGCGGATTGCCCGACAACAAGGCGGAATACACATCGAGCCGCCCACCGGTCACTGTGAGGCCAGCGAGTGATGGGGTAGCAGTGGCCGTTGAAAGAATCGCATCACGAATCTCCTGGCCGGAAGCATTGGGGAATTGCGAGGCATAGAGCGCGACCGCTCCCGCAACGTGGGGGGTGGCCATCGACGTTCCGCTGTAGGAACCATAGGTGTTGGAAGGCAGTGTTGAGGTGATACTCGAACCGGGGGCACCGATATCCACTGTCGTGGCACCGTAGCTCGAGAAGCTGGATCGAGCGCCTGAACTGGTGATCGATGCGACCGAAACGACCGCATCGTAGCCAGCTCCAGCAGTTGTGTTGTAGTTTGCAGGGTAGTAGCTGCCGGAGTCGTTGTTGGCGTTAGCATTTCCAGCAGCAGAGATGAATAGGATGTCGGCATTGGCACCACGTGTAATCGCGGCTTCAAGTAGGCTAGAGTAGCCCCCGCCACCCCAGGAGTTGTTTGAAGCAACGACATTTACGCCGTAGTTCACTTTAAGGTCAGTCAGATAATCTACGGCGGCAATCGCGCCGGCCGTTGACCCGGAGGTTGGACCAAGGAATTTTGCTGAGATCATCGTAACGTCCCAGTTGACTCCCGCCACGCCGATTCCGTTTCCGCCCTGACCGCCGATCGTTCCTGCTACGTGCGTGCCGTGGTCGTCGCCAGTTCCATCGTAAACCGTGTTGTCGTCGTTGTAGAAATCCCAGCCATGGATATCATCGATATAGCCATTGCCATCGTTGTCGATCCCATCTCCCGCGATCTCACCGGGGTTGACCCAAGCATTGTTAATCAGATCGGGGTGGTTGTATTGAAATCCTTCGTCAATCACTCCGACGACAACAGAAGATGATCCTGTCATCCCATCGTTCCAGGCTTTTTCGGCTTGAGATCCATAAGCGTTGGTTGTACCACTCGGGCCAATCGCCGTCGGAGTATCGTCTGAGTTCATTCCCCAAAGCGAGCCGTTTGTGTAGTACGGGTCGTTACTGACCGACGCCGCGGTGTAAATCCAGTTTGGTTCAGCGGCAGCTACGAATGGGTTGCCGGCAAGCATCTTCATTGCGGCATGGACTGGCATGTTGTCTGGCAGGTGAATTCTCTCGAGCACACCCGTGTTGGTTGCCTTCATGGTGCGCGTATGGATTTCTTTGGTAAGCGTCGCGTTGGCTAGTCCGCGGACTGCGTCCCGTTCGACCATCGGCGTGTCGGGGAGAAACTGGACCAATAATTCGTTGGGTACGAATGTTGGCGATGCAGCTAAAAGGTGGCGGGGTTCGAGGCAATCGATGCTCAGTTCGCCGCTGTGGCGATTCCGCTCTCTTCGGCGTAACAAACTCTGCTTGGAGGCACTGTTGCGAGACTTCTTGGGTGAACGCTTATTATTCATTGTGGTTCCGATTCTGGTAGGATTTCAATTCGGATGTAGCTACAGGGAGTAGCTATGTGGAGGGACTAAACAGACTAATACAAATGATCGAAAATTTCAAATAGATGACGAACCGAAGAGGTGCGCGGCAGGCATGAACCGGCGATTATTCCAGAAAAACTGCTGTTTTTGCAGTAATTCTGGCGAGGATTATTTGTTTCAGGGGGCGCAAACGAGACCGTCTGTTTTCTTAAACCGCGGATGTGCAACGGAAATTGACCTAGAAGGAGATTCGCCGTTCGTCAATAGAATTAGCGTCCACCATAGATCTGTTCAGCGCGTTGAAATTTAATCCATGAAGTGATGATGTACTTGTCTTCGGTTTCCGGGACGGAACCTTTATGGGTATGTGTAAATCCTGCCGGTGCGATGACCATCGTCCCTTTTTTCGGTTTGATTTTCGCATCTTGGTAATAGAACTCTGTTTCGCCACCACGTTCTACGTCGTTCAAAAAAAACATGAAGAGTAGAACTCGATGGAGTGTTTCGCAGTTGTTTTCCCGCGGGTAGATTTCTGAATGCCAGTGATGGTAGCCTCCCCTGCCCTTGCTGTATTTCTGCAGATTTAAAAATCCGGGGCGATACAGTTTCAGGATGATTGCCGCAAGTTGTTCTTCGGGGATGCGATTCAAATTGTCGGGAGCAACTTCTATGACATCGCCGTTTTGTAATCGGATGGTGGGAGCGAGTGCGCCGCAAACTAAATGCGGGTATTGTGTAACGTACTCGGTTAAATATTTTAATGTCGTATTGAATAGTCTTTGATTGACGTCATTCCATTCTTGATATTCTGAAATGCAGCAATCAACACTGTCCTTTTTCTCAACGTTGACCCCCGCGCCGATCTTTCCAGCAATGTGACTTTGAGGCGATGCTTCAAATTTATCGATAATTTGGTCGCAAAATTCTGAAGATAGGGCACCTTCAAATGTCGAGATAAAGTTTCCAGAGCGATTCTTCATTGCAGATTCCTAAAAAAACACCGGACAGTATTTGTCCGGTGTTGGTTTTATCAGATTAGATTGAGAGTTGTTTAAGCAATCCCAATTTTAAACTAAATTCCCCAGGTACTTGAGGGCTTGAGATTACTGAGTTCGGCAAAAAACTTATCGGCCGCGGAAAGTCGACCCTTGTTCTCAGAATCTTGTTCCGCCGCGGTTAGGATTTCACCAAGATCAACCGCATCGCCAAGGAAATGGTAAGTTGATTCATTGGCAAAGTAATTCATCGTTTTTGCGGATTGCCATGTTTGAGAAATGACATCTTTTATCTGCGTGGAAGCAGGATTAGAGTCCGCAGGCTCTCCCGCCGTTGGAATTGAATTTGAGTCAAGGGTGTCGAAACCGATCCCTGCAATAACTTGTGCAAAGGTCGGGTTGCCAAGGCTCAGCGGCGAATCATCTGCTGACCCGGACATGAAGGATGGGGCGTTGGCGACTAAAATACCCGCTTCCATGGCGAGAACCCCCGCGACTTCGGTGGTGTGATTCAACTCGGAATCCTTGGACTGCTCTTCCTCGACCCAAACCGTGAC
>JAPOIJ010000075.1 GCA_029979005.1 Planctomycetota bacterium
AGGTAAATCAGCGGGCGCCAGATTAATCACGATTCGATCAATGGGACGTACGAATCCTGAATTGACAATTGCTCGTTCGCAACGGTGAGTGCTCTCTCGGACAGCGGCTTCGGGGAGTCCGACCAGAATAGTTTTGGGGATTGCTCCCGGCGAGACATCGACTTCCACCTCTACCTCAATCGCGTCAATTCCAAGCAATGAAAAAGTTCTCAACTTTGCGAGTCCTCCGTTTCCGGAGTTAGAGACTTTTCGACTTTGATCGGACGTTTGCGATCTATCGGTAGAGGTTGGGTCAGTCATCGTATTTGCCTGCCATTTCTTTTACGATCTCACCCATCAAACGTCTTGCTGCTTTGGGTGCGATAATTTCCGCACTGCTCCCCATGCATAATACTCGGGGAATGATTTCGAGGTCGTGGACGGCAGGAACCGTGAGTTCAATACTGCCGTCTTTTAGTTGTTTGATTTTTTGCTCAGCATGCAACGGATCTTCGGTAACCCAAGCCGCCGCGTCAGCGGCTACTTTTATTTTATAGTTTGCTACTTTGCCACGGCGCACGAACATTTGCATAGTGTTTCCAATAAACTCGTCGAGATCGAGGTCCGTAGGTTCTTTGAACCATTCATCCAATATCGTTGCTTTGTGAAATCGATCGAGTTTCCATGTTCTGACTCGTGTATCGGGGTCTTCTATTTCATTCGCGGCTGCGATGATGTAGAGGCTCGACTGAAACAGTGCGACGGTGTACGGTTCAATTTTTCGGATTTTGGGTGCATTGCCTGGTGTCTGATACGTGATTTCAACCACGCGATGTTCCATGACCCCGCGGTTCAGCGTTTTAATGATGCCATGGTGTTTCTCATAAGATTTGGCCGGAACTCCCAAGACACGGAGCGTCTTCCGAAATTTTTCATAGTGGGTCAGGACGGAGCTGGGAATTTCCTCTTTGACTTTATTCCAGAACGATTCGATACCCATCCAGAACGGAGTGCCTGCCAGCGGGTGCATTAACTGGCGACCCATTGAGAGAGCAATGAGTTCCGTTGCCGAGAAACTGATTTTCGTCGTTGATTTCGCTCGGGGCCCCAGTTTCCACACTTTACCGCGCCCTGAGTCGTGAACATCCACATCGATGCCGGCTAGCTGAAGGGCTTCGAGGTCGCGCCGGAGAGTCCGTGTGTGTAAAGACTTAAGTCCTAGTTCTTCAAGGATATCCGCTTGAAGCTCTTGCAGGGTTTTGCCATACCT
Source organism: Planctomycetota bacterium (assembly GCA_029979005.1). Classification (GTDB taxonomy): domain Bacteria; phylum Planctomycetota; class Planctomycetia; order Pirellulales; family Pirellulaceae; genus Mariniblastus. The sequence goes on from JAPOIJ010000075.1 coordinate 1,250, forward strand.
GACGCGCTCGAGAATTTGCAAAATCTTGTGTTGTCGAATCAGTTGTTCGTTACGAGCCATAGTTCTGGATGATGGGGGACTGGGGTTATGAATTAATTGGGTCATCCGATTATCCATTGGGATTGCGTGCTCGCCAAGCACCTCGCCGGATGGAGCCAAAATTCGTCAAGTTTTTGCCAGCGAAATGTAGAATAGGTAAGAATTTGGGCTATTCAGTAGCGTTTCAAAGGTGGACGATAGGCGAATAAAGATTTGAATTAGACGGTTGGCTTTGGGCTTGAGAGGGTAATACTTCGATAGCGGAACGGCCTTGGGTTTATTTCGCTCGATTTTCAGAGCTTGGATTCTCTAAACTGGGACAGAGTAATATTTCAATGACAAAGAAGCGAAGAGCGGTTGTGTGTTTGAGCGGTGGGATGGACTCAACTGCGTTGTTGGTCCGGTTACTTTCTGAGGGAAGGAAAGTGTATGGACTTAGTTTCGATTATGGTCAAAAGCACCGCATCGAGTTATCGCGTTTGAAACAAAACGTAGATTACTTGCGAGCTAATGGAATTGAATTTGATTCGCAGGTTCTAGATATGTCAAAACTAGGATCGTTATTCCACTCAGCGCTCACGGATGAAAATTGGACGGTGCCAACCGGACACTATGAACAAGAGAATATGAAGCAAACGGTTGTTCCCAATCGCAATGCAATTTTTTCATCGATCGCGTACGGTTACGCATTGTCTATTGCCATTCAAGAAGACGCGGAGGTTGATTTTTCACTCGGCGTTCACAGCGGTGATCATGCGATCTACCCAGATTGTCGCCCCGAATTTTACGAAGCTATTTTCAATGCTTTTTCCATCGGTAACTGGGATTCGGAAAAAGTGTTTCTCAATCTGCCGTACCTGAATATGGATAAGGCTGATATTCTTGAGGATGCTGGCCAGGCAATTGATAAGTTGGGCTTGGATTTCGACACTGTCTTTCGAAATACCTGTACCAGTTATCAGCCTGATAAAGCCGGTAGGTCCCACGGTTTGACCGGTTCGGATGTTGAACGAATATTAGCGTTTCAAAAATACGGTCGGCCAGATCCCGTGGAATACCAGAGTTCATGGGAAGATGTCGTTCGACAAGCTCAGCGACTGGAACGTCAGTTTAAACAAGATTCCAGTGCAGGCTTTGGGACCTAACGAGAATATCGAGGTTCTTCCGTAATTACGAGAAGGCCAGGGATTTGTTTTTTTAGTTCGGCGACTGCTTCTGCGGTAATTTTAGAATCCCAGGTTGTCAATGATTTAAGTGTTTTCAACTTGCTAAGCGGAGTGATGTTTGCCGCCGTGGAGTTGTCGAGTTTCAAAGTCTCCAGTTTTGTTAAATTGGCCAGGGCGCTGAGGTCGCTTAGTTCAGTGCCGGATAGGTCAAGCGTTTCAATCTCCAGATTGCTGATTGGACCAAGTGCTGTTGAAAAATCGTCGTTGCCGGTGACTGAACAACCTGCAAGAGAAAGTGATTTAAGCTTGCCCATTTTTTCCAGGGGAAGCAGGTTTATCAATTCAGCGTTGGTTACTTTTAAAGTTTTGATCTCGGGCAAATCTTTGAGTGGCGACAGGTCTTTGACCTTGGTATTAATCAAGTCAATTTTTACTAGATCAAAGAAGTCGGAAAAGCAGTTGATGTTGTCAACGTCCGTGCCATTCAATTGAAAGATTCTCATGCCATTGTTTTGGGCGATTGGGCTGAGATCAGTAATTGGGTTTTCCGAGATTTCAAGCCGTTTTAGGGTTCTAGATTGGGAGAGTGGTTGTAACGAGGTGACCTTGTTCGGTAAGATCCGCACCAGCTCCAGTTCAGAAAGTTTTGAGAGTGGTTCAATGTCGGTAATTTCTCCTTCAGGGAGATTTACTTCTTTTATTGCAGAAACGTAATCAATCCCGACTACGTTCAGCATGAAACCTCCCGGTTTGGCTTTCATTTCTTCCGGGCTAAGTGATTCGTTTCTTTTTCCTCGCTCGATATGGTAGACAACATTTCCGCCGAGATCTTCAACCCATTTTTTAGCGCTGCGTTGAGAATTAACTCTCAAAGTAATCACTCCCAGAACCACGCAGAGCAAGATTAAAAACACAAAAAGTTTTCTCGATGATTTGGGCTTGTCTGCAACCGCCTCATCGCTGTGCGGGTTTTGATCGGTCATGGTAATCCTGTAGGCAAATGGTATCTCTCGCAATATTGCGAAGGGGCATTACTGGTATCCGCTGAATATGCACCGGATCGACAAAAACGCTAGTTCTACGAGACGCCATTATTTTCGTCGATAGGGTCTAGTCAAGATTGCGTGTTGGCTGAAATTGTTTGAGCGGAAAAAAGGTGGTTGTGGGGCAATACCGTCGTGAATCGCAACTTTTCACCTGTTAATTTATCATTTTGAAAGAACAGATCGGTAAATTAGGGCGGGATGGGAAAGATTACGCATATTCGCCTAGTTAACAGGTAGGTCAGCAAACGATTTCACCATTTTACGACCAATCGCCAACAGCGATGAATCCGGCGGTTTCTAAAATCTTCGGGGACGGTTTGTTTACTGATTTCGCGGATCTCAAATAGATCGCCCAGGAACTGGTCATCAAATTTAAATCTTCGGAAGTTTGTCGAAAAGTAGACAACCCCGCCAAGCCTCATCACGGCATGTACTTTCTCGAGTAATTCGCAGTGGCGTGCTTGAACATCCCAATCCAGTTCAGTTTGTTTGCTATTCGAAAAGGTGGGTGGATCAACGATGGCGAGGTCGAACCGTTTCCGTTTGTCTTCCGCGGCGGTGTCAAGGAAGTCGATTGAATCGTTTGCAATAAAATGATGCTGAAGGGGATCGATCCCATTTAATTGGAAGTTCCGCTTTGCCCAATCTAAGTAGTTTTTCGAAAGATCGACGGTGGTGGCGCGCGTGGCACCGCCCTTGAGGGCATAAACAGAGAACGAGCCTGTGTAAGCAAATAAATTCAAAAAGTCTTTTCCGGAAGCCTCCGCCCGTACCATTTTCCTGGTCGTTCGATGATCGAGGAATAGGCCGGTGTCAACGTAGTCGACTAGGTTAACCGCAAATTTTAATCCGCCCTCCTGGACGGTGACTAATTTGCCTGAGGAGTCAATTTTCTCATACTGCTGAAAAGAATTCGAGCGACGTCGCTTCTTTAAGTGGGTCTGATTGATGGGGATTTCAAGCGTTTCCGAAGCCGTCTTCTTCATGAGCTCCAGCCATGCTCCATGTCGCGCGAGATCGCGGTCGTGCGGTCGGTCGTACTCTGTAATGTGTAGGTGGTCTTCATATCGGTCGATGACAAGGGGGATTTCGGGGATGTCACGTTCATAGACTCGGAAACACGTGATGTTGCGTTTGGTAGGCCAACGCCGCAAATGTTTCGCCCTTTTTCTCAAGCGGCTGGCCAGTAATTCGGATTGTTCTTTGTCTTTCGGATGTAGTCCACCGAACAATGGAAGAATCGATGGATCGGTAGGTTGAGTCGTTTCGCGGGTTGGCACGTGCGGGGGTGGGCCTGAATTAGGGATAGACTCGGGAACGGTGCCTTGATTATTGGGACCCGAGTGGCTTGCTTGGGTCGGGGGCTGCAGATCGATCGGGCGTTCTGAACCCGAAGCCAAATCTGAGCCGGTATCAGTTAGTTGGATCGCAGGGGTAGCATCCGGCGATTTGTGCCCTCGGGGTGGCCGAGGTCCAAGGAACTGATAATAAGTACATTCCAGGCGACCGTTGAATAGCTTGCGTCGTCGCGTCGCCGACTTTTGAATAATGGCTTCGAATTTTGGCATGTTCGTGATGAGGAATAATGACCAAGTCGGCAGACGCTGCATTATTCCGGGGATGCTTCGGTATAACCCGAGTAGGCGTTCCTGGTCCTCAAGTCGCTCTCCATACGGTGGGTTGGTAATGATGCAACCATACTCGTGTTTACTGGTTAGTGCATCAAAATCACGGTTTTGAAAATGAACGTAATCTGCAACTCCCGCTTGTTGACTATGGTATCGCGCAAGGCTTAAAACCTCTTTATCCCGGTCAGTTCCCACGATTTGGAATCGCATCGTCTTCTTTTCGACGTCATTCGCTTCTTCGACAGACTGAGTCCATAATTCATCTGGAATGATATTCCAGTTTTTCGAAGTAAACGAGCGATTAATTCCTGGGGCGATATTGAGCCCTTGGAGAGCGGCTTCGATTGCGATCGTGCCGGAACCGCAGAAAGGATCGACCAAAGGGCGTTCGGGATTCCAGACACTGAGTGAAACCAAAGCCGCGGAAAGCGTTTCCTTTAAGGGAGCCTCGGCAACCAATTTTCGGTAACCTCGCTTGTGAAGGCTCGGACCTGTCGTGTCAATGGTCAGAGTCGCCACATCATTGAGGATCGCGACTTCAACTTTGTATTCGGCACCGGATTCGGGAAGTGAATTGACGTTGTGGTAGTGTAGTAGGCTTTCGACAATCGCCCGTTTTACACTTCTCTGTACTGCCGGAACGCTCGTCAACTGTGATAGTCGCGACCTGCCGATAACGGGAAAAGCTGCGTCGGCCGGTATGAATTGACTCCAGTCATATTCTTTAACCGTCTCAAATAACGCATCAAAATCAGGAGCGTCAAATTTTTGGACTTCGATAAGGACTCGGTCAGCCGTTCGAAGCCAGAGGTTTGTGCGGCAGACGGCGGACCAATCACCCGCAAAATCAACGCGTCCAGGTTGCGAGATGCTTGGTGAATAGCCTAACGCAATCAGTTCGCGTTTCACAATGGCTTCAAGTCCAAATGCACAGGCTGCGGTAAGTTTTAACTGATCTTGCATGCCGCGCTCTTGCCTGAATTTTGTTTCGGTAAACCTTAGCTTAACTGAATTAAAATAAATAGGAAAACGGGGGAAGCCCTCATTGGAATCATAAACAAAGAAATATTTTTTTTGTTTGCGTGGACTTGTTTGTCTGGACTTAAGTCGCTGTCCGATCTCGTTACTAGAAATCGTTTCGTAGTCTCAGTAAGAATCGAAGGCAGGATTGTAGTCCCAACGTGCTGAATCGTTTACATTTAGTTTTGATGCCCAAAACCAATTTAAGTGGAGGTGAGGTCGATGCTGCGAATGAGTTGGTGCTTCCGTGGTGCGGTATTGTTGGCGATTCAGTTAGGTATGCTGCAGTCGGGGACGCTGCAGTCGAATGAATTGCAGGGAAAACCGAATGTAATTGTGATTATGGCGGATGATTTGGGGAATGGCGATCTCAGTTGCACCGGCGCTGAAGATCTTCAGTCACCTCACATTGATCGGTTGTTTCAATCTGGAATGAGGTTCGACTTTGGGTATGCAAATTGTCCTGTCTGTTCTCCGTCACGGGCATCTTTGATGACCGGTCGGTATCCTGAACTGGTGGGTGTTCCTGGAGTGATTCGAACGCACCCTGAGAATAACTGGGGGTATTTGGATCCCCAATCTATTTTGCTACCTCAGGTTTTGAAAACGGCCGGATACCACACGGCATTGATTGGTAAATGGCACTTGGGACTCGAGTCTCCGAACCGGCCCGTCGACCGCGGATTTGATTTATTTCACGGCTTTTTGGCTGACATGATGGATGATTACTATGAGCATCGACGCCACAATATTGAATACATGAATCTCAATAATCAAGTGATTGACGTTAAGGGACACGCGACCGATCTTTTTACAGATTGGTCATGCGCATATCTTAAATCTCGAGTCGGTAAATCATCTCCTTTTTTTCTATGCCTGACCTACAACGCACCCCACACACCTATTCAGCCGCCCAAAGAGTGGTATCAAAAAGTCAAACAGAGGGAGAGCGGTATCGATGACAGGCGAGCTAAACTTGTTGCATTAATAGAACACATGGATGCGGGAATCGGTCGCGTGATGTCAACCTTAAAAGAAACGGGGTTGGACCGTAACACTCTCGTTGTATTTACTTCTGATAATGGTGGTCAATTAAATGTTGGGGCTAATAACGGAGCTCTGCGGGATGGCAAACAAAGTATGTATGAGGGTGGTTTGCGGGTTCCAACCTGTTTCGTGTGGCCCGGAAAAATAGATCCGAATTCAAGATCAACAGAACGTATGATTACGATGGACCTGTTCCCAACCGTGTGTGAAGTGGCAGGGGCGAGTGTTGGGCACTCAATCGATGGTGTTAGTCTGTTGCCACTTCTGAAAAAGGAAACAAAATCACTGGCGAAACGCGATCTCTTCTTTCATCGCCGGGAAGGCGGTTTGAGGTATGGAGGCTTGATTGCAAATGCGATGATAAGAGGTGATTGGAAATTACTTCAGAACAGTCCTTTTGAAGCTCAGGAGCTTTACGATTTATCCGCTGATCCACTTGAGACACGGGATAAGAGAATAGAGAACAAGAATAAATATCAAGAAATGGCAAAAGAGTTACGGGCGCAAGTGCAGCGGGGTGGCACAGTGCCTTGGCAAAAACCAATTTCAAACCTCATCGAGAAATAATGCGCAATCGCCTGGCTCTGTGCTGTGGTGAGCCCTTTCCTGCGTTTGCCTGTAGTTACAAAATACCTCTGGAACACAGCTCTACCAATCCGTATTATTTAGCGGAGTTGATGCTTTTTAGATACGAAAGTAATTCAAAAATTTCATCTTCGGTAAAACGGTCCATTAGTCCCTTAGGCATGATACTCACGGACGATTTGATCATGTCGTCGATGTCATCCTGTGCGATGATGGTGGGTTCTGGAGATTCAGGGTTGGGTAAAATCGAAATTTCATCCTTATCCTCTGCTACGACAATTCCGGAAATCACGTCGCCATCGAGCGTGATGACTTTTCGAACGATATATTTTGGCTCGATTTTGTGCGAGGGTTCAAGAATTTCCCGGAGGACACCGGCAGCATCACCTTTCCAACGAGTCCAAAGATCGGTCAGATCCGGGCCCACCGCTTTCCCCACCTCGCCAACCTTGTGGCACTGAGCGCAGGTTGCTTCGTTGAAAATTTTCTTGCCAATTTCAAAACTTCTTCCTCGCAGACCCATTTCGATTTTGTCGTTCAGATCCTCGACTTTCCATGCTTTTACAATGGGCCGGTTGGAGCCAACCGGATCTTTGGGTTCGATAGGGTTTCGTTGAAATTCGCCTAAATTATCGACCACCACCATAACTCCGTACATCCGCATCCAATGCCCTGGGAACGTACAAACGTACGGGTATTCCCCCGGTTCACTGGGGGCTTTGAAGGTGATTCGAGATTGTTTTTCCGCAGCGACCATTTCCGTCCCGATCAAAACATCGCTGGAATCAGGAACGTATTGTTTTCCGCTGGTGCCGATGGTCGGTCCCTCTGATGCGGCTTGCAGGGCAACCGTTTGCAAGGCTCCCGGTTTGGTAATGACAAGGTTGTGAGCCATTAGGTCTTCATTTTTCAAAACGATCTGAATGTCGGTTCCTGCTTGCACCGCAAACCATGGGATGTCGTATCTCATTTCCTCTTCAACGGTGTGAATTAGAACGACCCTTACCGTCACATCACTCAGGCGTTTGCGATAAAGGTCACTCATTTCTTGTGGCAAGAGACCGAGTGTTTGATCTGCAAGTTGCATGGCTTCGACAAAGGCGTCTGAAGTTCGTTCGGCAGCTGGTGTGTCTTCAGCAAATTTAACGAGAAATGATGCCAGCTTTTCGGAAGCGGAAACATCTCGATTCTTGCGGGGTATTTTGAGCAATGCCCGTATTGCGGACTCACGTAGCGTTGGGTTTGTAACGAGGGGCGCGATGGCTTTGAAGTTCTTTGACAAATCATTGGTGATGCTCAGCATGGCATTCACAGCGGCGAGTCTAACGCTGGCCGGTTGTTGCTCTTCCAGCATCGCAATGATTTTTGAGTCCAAGGAGTTTCGGGTGCTCTGGCTGGGAATCAATGGTATTGAATCCAAAAGAGTTGCCATTTTCTCAGGGTTGTTGGCGGCAAGATCAAATGCTTTCTCAGTAGACCCCGTAAGTATCAAACCCGCAAAGCCAGCGATATTAAGTGATCGGTTGTCGGACTCCGAAGCTTCAATAAGCGACCCCGTTTTCGATTTAAGCGTCTCTTTCTTTTGCTCGAGGAGTAGGCTGACAAATTGTTTTGCAGCGCCCTTCAATTCGCCTTCCGAATCGAAGTCGGGAATTAACGCGAGCAATTCGGTGACTGGATCGGTGTCATTAATGTTGGCAATCGCCTGAACCGCGTCATCCAGATCACCTTTGGCGATGCCTTCTCTTCCCAGAATTTCCTGATGAACCAGCAAGTACTTAGGGTCGTCATCGCTTCTTTCCACCAGTAATAGACGGGCATTACTTAAGCGTTTTAGTTGGTACTTAACAATTCTGGGGTTTTTGTCGAGAAAGACTTTGGGCGGCTTAATCTCTTGATTGGTTGGGGAATGCGAATGATTCTGGGCGAAGACTGCCGGGGAGTTCACGCACATCAAAACGAAAACGCAACACAATAGGAGAGAGAAAGGTTTTTGGGGCATGATCGTAAAATTGAAAAATGTTGGGTTGAATGCTTTCTTCGATTTGAGTGGCCGAAGCAATAGCAAGTTTTTAAATGTCGGTAAGGAATCGGTCTGGTAGAAGAAACCGATACTCTCCCTGCAAAAATAACCAGAGTTTGCAGGGAGAATTCTCAATGAAATTTATAGGTTCTGCCCGAGCGTCAATTGGTCCCTTCGATTACCTTCATTGTTTCATCGAGTAGGTATTCGAGTTGTTCATCCGTTTCTTGTTCCAAAACATTCAATACAGACTCAGCTACTTCCTCCGGAGGGTAGAAACTCGCGGCTCTCACTGCTTCTGCTCTTACCAGTGCGGATTTATCACCGATGGCTGTTTCTAATAAAGCGGTTGCATTGTTGACTCTGGGATGCCAAAACGACAAAACCCGGACTGCGGCTGCTCTGGCGTGATAGTCTTTTGAGTTCAGCATTCTTTCAAGTAATGTTTGGTCGACAACATTATGGGTTTGGTAAACCCAGAGGCCTTCCATCAGTTGGTGCTCCAAGTTTGGATCGGATGCGTTGGCTCCATCGAGCCATTTTTTGAGCTCGGCGATTACGGCTTCGGTATTCCTTGCAGCGAGTTCCCGCCGAACGCGATAACGCGTTCGATCTTCTGGAAGTTTGAGGAGTTCGAGGAGATCTGCAATCGGTGCTCCGTCGATCTTTGGCGGCTGAACAAGGGGGCGTCCCTTGTAGGTGATTCGCCAAATTCTACCGTGGCTATGATCGCGATTGGGTTCACGGAGATTGTGTTGAAGGTGTCCAATTAATGCGTTGTGCCAGTCAACAATGTAAAGTGCGCCGTCTGGCCCAAACTGGATATCAACAGGTCGGAAATTACCATCGTCGCACTGAAGCAGTGGTTCCGTTTCAGTGGCAAAGAAGCCTGAGCCTTCCTCAGCCATTTTATGGTTCAGAATCGCCCTTTCACTGATGACGTTGTTGAATAAATAATTTCCCTGCATTTCTGGTGGAAAGTTCGAACTCGAAACAATTTCACAGCCGGATGTCGGGCGGATTCGTTTCTTAAGGAGCTTGGGAGCATCTGGAACTTTTTCCTTTTTGCCAATATCCATTGTCCGTTTGTAATGGTTGCCACCGGGGTGTTTAGCCGGGAAAGTTGTTTTTCCTGAGATCAATGTTGACCAGTAGTGCTGCCCACCAGAAGCATCGGCAATAAAGTTTTGGCCCCATTTGTCAAAGACATGTCCCCATGGATTTGCAAACGCATAATTCGCATGGACTTCTGTCTCGTGTGTTTTAGGATGATAACGCCAGATGCCTGCCTCGTTGCACCTCGTCAAACCATAGGGACTTTCTACTTGAGAGTACTTGAAAGTTCCTTCACCGAAATACAGTCCTCCACCCGGCCCCCATTCGAACGCAGCAATACCGTGGTGGGAATCTGCAGTGCCCATTCCAACCAGTTGGCGAACGCGAGTATCAGCTACATCGTCACCATCGGTGTCTTTAAGGAAAAGAATATCGGGCTGTTGAGCGACAAAGGCACCTCCCTGACCGAGTTCGAATCCAGTTGGGACATACAGTCCATCGGCGAATACCTTGCATTCGTCTGCACGACCGTCTGAATTGGTGTCGGTAAGAATCAGTAACTTGTCTTCAAGTTTTGTTTTGGGTTTCCAGTGTGGATACGAAGGCATCGTCGAGACCCACATTCTTCCTTTACTGTCAAAATTGAGGGCAACTGGATTCGCCAGTTCGGGGAAATCCTCTTCGGTTGCAAAAATATTGATTTCGAATCCTTCGGCGAGTTTGAATTTCGAAACCTGAACCTCTGCCGGACTATACTCTAACGATCCAAGTTTGCCTGCTTTGGCTTGTTTGTCGTCCGGCCCGCCCACATTTGTTTTGGGGTTAATGAACGGCAGGGTGTTGCTGTCATCAATTTTGTCGGCTGCTTCGGCTCCCTGTGCTACCGCCCATAAATGCTGGTCTCGATTGACGGTCATTTGATCAAGAATGGCTCTTTCTCTTTCCATGACGTCTTCGTTGTTGTAGGTGCCATCAGAACCAGCCTGGCCGCGGGTACCGTAGATAGAAAAACCATTGACCGCACGATATCGATGCCACCAGTGGAAATTCTTGTCCTGAATGGCTGTTTTGAGTTGCGGATTTACCTTGAGGTCTTTCCCGGATTTACCGAAAAGTGCTTTGTTTAGTATCGGCGCGAGAGCCTGGTAGCCATCGTCGTTGAGTTGCATTCCGTCGAGGGTAAGGCGAGTTTCATTGTTTTCGAAAAGTGCTTTTGTCGGCTCAAAAATATTCGCGAAGCCAACTCCATTCTTTCGCGCGACCGATTCGATTTTGGCTGTGTAAAGGCGAAGGTTGTTATTCTGTTCCACTCCGTCTGGTAAGTTAACGTCACCTGTGTTTTCAAATGCCGATGGGGATACGAGTACGATCTTGGGGCCGATGCCAGAAGAATTGTACATTTTGGTTTTTGTGTCTTGTACGAGTTCGTCGAGCTCTTCTCCGAACTGGTCCACGCCCGCCTTCCCATTAAATGCTTCGTTACTACCAAAGAACATCAGAATTACACTCGCACGGGAGCGTGCTAGATGGATGTCGGGAGAACCAAAGTTTAGCGACCGTAACCGTAGATCGACTGTGTCACCGGGGAAACAGAGGTTTCTAACTGTCAGTTCCTTATCCGCATGAAGCTGGTGCAGTAAAGTTTCCCAGTGATTGCGGTGTTGCATTCGTTCGCCGAGAGCGTTGCCGATAAGGCAGATGTGGTCTCCTACTTCAAGATCCAGTGCGGAATCAGAAGGCGGAGGAACGGCAGGCGTCGCTTTGATCGTGGCATCGAATTGGAAGTCGTCCGTTTGCGCGTGGCTCAAGTTAGTAGTAAGCCCAATGGTCAATAGGACCAGCGCAAAGGCAAATGAAAATTTATCAGCCATGATATTCCTCAACGAAGTTTTTGCTAAACAGAGTGAAAGTGTGTTCCATAGGAGATGTCGAGAATCCACTACTTGTAAACCATTCTGCAGATTATTAGTTGGTGGGTTTACAGAGTTGGGTTCTACTACATAACGTTTGTAGAGTCCCGGCGAAAGGGATCTCATTCTACCCCTCAATTCTACCGTGGTTTTGCTGCGAGAAAACCAGTTTAAGTAAATCTTATCTTTCCATGCTGCAAAGCTGAAAGTTGCCATGATAAAACGCGGCGTTCCTTGCACTGAAGACGAGCGGCTTACCAAGGTGAGAATGTGGAAGTTTCAGCCGATCACAAGCCTTCAAACCTGTGTAAGCCGCAACGGCCCCTGCGTCGTGTTGGGTTTTGACAACTAATGTTTTAAATTTGCCAGTCTGCGCACTCAGTTAGCAAGCGAGTGCCAGGCAACAACAAATTAAGAGTCAATGTGCTGTGCTATTTGCGCTGGTCGGCGATTTGACGCATGACTTCCAGCGGGAGAGCTAGTGAGAGGACGGTAACCTTTTTATCTTCTTCGGCAGTCTCCTCTTTCACCTCAGTTTTAGGTGGTGGGCCACCGGCGCTTGCACCGCCGATCGACGGTGGCAAGTTGCGTCGCAATTCTTCAAGTCGAGTCGAGAGAATTTCAATATTGCTTGCCAGCTCTTCCGAAGTCATGTTTTCAATCGCTTCGTAAGTGAATTCAACTTCCTCGGCGGTCTTAGCTTGCAATTCGATCATCTCTTTGGATGGTTTTGGACCGCTGAAAATGCCGGTGATGATTTCAACACCCGTCTCTTCTTTTTCCTCGGGAGCATTTGGGTTTTTGGCAGTTTCTTTCCTAAACTCATCGCTTCCTTTTGGAACTAAGGAATCGAGATACATACGGCCACCATAAATTGCTGCAACTCCGATGACGAGTATTGCGAAGAGGACTCCGAATCGCGTAGCCGAACCTGATCTTGAGTTGGTTCGTCGCGGACAAGTAGAAATTTCAAGACTTGACTTGTTGTCGGGGAGTAGATTTAGATCATTCATTGGATATCCATATGGCTTGGATAGTTTGGAACTGTAGTTGACCACCGCCTGAACTTGAAAGCTAGGGTTTCCAATTCAGCCGTTTGATACGTAGTTTAATTAGGGGGAGTCAGAAATCCAATAGGCGGGATTAGCAGGTTAGTGCGTATTTTTGTCTGCTTCTGACTGAACAGTGAAGCTGTGCGGGCAGGTCCTAAATAAGTTATTGTATCAAAGTGGCATTTAAGTTGGCTTTGATACATCTAAAACCGGAAAATTGAAAGCCTGGCTGACGGAGTTAATCGCCTGAAGTGACCGTCGATTCAACGCTTCTTTCAGCCAGTGGACCTTGGCTTATGAATTCAGCGATCGCGACATTGAGAGACATTGTCGCCAAGCGAAGATCATTGAATCTCCCTTAAGGGTGATCCGATGAAAATGGCCAAAGTACCCCCTAAGGGAGTCGAACCCCTGTTTCCGGACCGAAAAATCCGACGTCCTAGGCCACTAGACGAAGGGGGCTTGGTGTAGCCGAAATAGTTTAGCTCGAACAGTTTACAGCGCGGGATTTGAAACGGTCAAGTCGACGGAGTTAAATTCAAAATCAGACGAACTATTAAAAACGCATGATGGCCAAAAGGTATCTCAAAAACCGACGTGCCCGCACTGGGTTAACACGTCTCTGAGTTCGCACCAGTAAAACAGAGTTCTGGGACGTTCGGATTGGTTCAAGCATTCGCGTTGTTTTTTTCACATTGTGAGCGTCGGCTGAAGGTGGTGAACATAAGGAAGATCGGGGTGGGATTGAATTCTATTTTTGTCGTTTCTTTAGATTACGACGTGGCGGATATTGCAAGAACAGCATAGACTGAAAGTAGCGTCAAGAACGACAGATCTTGTGTTAATTTTTCCTAAATTCTTTCCAGCTGGCTGACAACTTTATGAGCGCTACCAAAGAAGTCACAATTTTTGACACGACTCTTCGCGATGGTGAACAATCACCTGGTGCGAGCATGAATTTGCAGGAAAAGTTAGAGATCGCCCAGGCGCTGATTGATCTTGGGGTCAACGTTATTGAGGCGGGATTCCCGATTGCCTCTCCTGGTGATTTTGAGGCCGTTCAGCAGATCGCTTCTAATTTTCGGGGGGCGCAGATTTGCGGGCTCGCCAGATCCAACGATCAGGATATCGATCGAGCTTGGGAAGCGTTAAAGCAGTCGCAAGATCCGAGGATTCATGTCTTTCTGGCGACGAGTGCAATCCACCGCGAGTTTAAGCTGAATATGACGCCGGATGAGATTATCGCACGGGCGGTTGCGGGGGTCCAGCGAGCGAAAAGTTATTGCGACAATATCGAATTTTCTCCTGAAGATGCAGCGCGTACGGAACCGGATTTTCTGTGTCGAGTAGTTGAAGCCGTTATTGCCGCCGGAGCGACGACAGTAAACATTCCCGATACGGTTGGGTATGCGACTCCGGATCAAATGGGGCGTGTTATCAAGAATCTGGTGGATCGCGTTCCGAATATCGATCAATCTGTGATAAGCGTCCACTGCCACAACGATCTTGGTCTCGCTGTGGCCAATAGTCTTGCGGCGGTGCAGAATGGTGCGGGGCAAATTGAGTGCACGATTAACGGTATCGGTGAACGTGCCGGGAATTGCTCGCTCGAAGAAGTGGTGATGGCGATGCGGACGCGAAGTGATGTCTATGCTTATGAGACGACAATCAACTCGAAGCGATTGGTTCCCACTAGCCGTTTGGTTTCATCGATTACCGGTTTAGAAGTCCAGCGAAATAAGGCGGTCGTTGGGCGAAACGCGTTTGCTCACGAAGCGGGAATTCATCAGGACGGCATGCTTAAAGAGAGAACGACTTATGAAATTATGCGGCCCGAAGACGTGGGTTTCGCCAATACAGATTTAGTGTTGGGCAAACACAGTGGTCGGGCGGCATTGGCAGATCGTGCGAAACAGCTAGGCTTCACTTTGACGGGTGAACAATTGCAAAGTGTTTTTGAGGAATTTAAAAAACTTGCTGACCGAAAGAAAGAGATTTTTGATGGCGATATCGCGGCCTTGATAGAGCACGAGATTCTTGGAATCTCTGAAGAGGAGTGGGCACTGGTTTCATTTAAAGTTGACTTGAATTATCAGCAGCCTCCAAGGATCGTCTTAACCCTTGAGAAGGGGGGCGAGGAGAAAACTGTTGAACAAGCGGAAGGTTCCGGACCCGTCGATGCAGCCTTTTTGGCGGTGAAACAGATCACCGGCGTTGAAATGAGTTGCAAGGAATTTCATGTGCGGAGTACGTCACTCGGTTATGACGCTCCGGGGGAGATAACGCTTGAGGCGGAACACGCCGGGCAAATCTATCGCGGGCGGGCTATCTCGACCGATTGTGTCGAGGCATCCATCAAAGCCGTGTTGAATGCAGCGAATCGAATACTGGCAGCAAATCGAAAATAAGTTAGCGGTGAGGGTGACCTGCGTTAAAAAAGGGTTCCGAACGAATTCGGAACCCTCTCGTTTTGGCTTAAAAGAGAGCGCTATTAACGTTGGCAACAGCGCCCAAATTCTCTGAGGTTCAGCTTTTAGTTCCGGAACAGTTGGGAAAGCCCGAAGGTGAAGAATACATTGCTGGCGAAGTTAAGTACTTCTTCCTGTGGCTTGTATCTCAACAATAACTGGTCGCCCGGCTTAACCAGGATTCTTTGTCTCGGATCGTTGATTGTGTCGTTGAGGTCGATTCGAATTGCCAGTTGCCGCTTTCCAGGTACCTGCCGGAGAACAATCAGTTCGGTGGGTGGAACGTTCTGAGCGGCACCTCCGAGTGCTCCAGATCGTTCGGTGGTTGCGACTCCTCTTCCCGCGATGGAGATCGCCGCAAGTACATCGAGATCATAATCTCGTGGAATCGGAAATTCACCTCCGCCTAGCAAACCACCGGTGTAGTAGACATCGGTCTCACGCGTGTCGACATAAATAATGTCGCCATCTCCCAAGATAATATCTTCCGTATTAAAGGTAGGTACTTCACCGGGTTTTAATCGTAGTGGAATTTTGATCGAGTTTGTTGCGTCCGCAATCTTTGGCATGGTTCCGTATGGGAATTCTGATGGACTGTGGGTTCGGTAGAATTCGTTTAGTTGTTCATCCCGTTGAGCAGTATCAATTCGGTTACCTCGCAGGATGCGAACTTCTGCTTTGGCGTTAAGGCCCGGCAGTCCACCCGTTTGCGACAGTGCGTTGAGTACGTCGTTTTTATAAGCAGGCAGCTGGAGAACAAATCCCCTTCCGGATTGATCGGAACGGTCTGTGACACCCAAACGCTGTGTTTGTCC
The DNA here is from genome assembly GCA_029979005.1 of Planctomycetota bacterium. Taxonomy (GTDB): domain Bacteria; phylum Planctomycetota; class Planctomycetia; order Pirellulales; family Pirellulaceae; genus Mariniblastus. Next base: position 17,105 of record JAPOIJ010000075.1, read on the forward strand.
TTGGAATTGATTCCCTCGGGTTGCTTGTGAGTTGTCCTGCCGCACGACGAAAACGCGATACGTTCGCTCACGCATAAGCGTGACGATGATGCGACCGCCTTCTTTCAATTGAGGTTCGTCTCCCTCGGTGTAGGCTCGTTTGATTAATTCTTCTGCTTGTTGGATCGTCAAACCGCGAACTGGAATTGGATCAACGGAAGGAAGCGAAAGTGTCCCGTCTTCGCGAACGGGAACTGGGTATCCGATTGCGGGAGGTAGATCACTGTCCGGACCGGGAAGTTGGACCGGCGGTGCGTCGTCAGAATTGCCAAGAATTCCTTCGATGAAAACGCCCAAAACATCGTCAGCGTCTAGTGTGTAATAGGCTGGTTTAGTTTGACGTAGGCGAGCGACATCGATTGGGATTTTGTCGGCTTGAGGCTCCGCCAGAAACTGGGCAGGAACGCGATTCGCCGGAATCGTATCGATGGGCGAAAACAAGGCAGTGCAACCCGTGAGCGACGAACTGGCCAATACCGTTAAAATTACAATGAGGTGTTTGGACATTGCTCGATAGCTAGACTTTTTTGAGTGGGGTTTAATAACCATCAACTCGTGCTCCCTTAATTGCGGCAGGCGATCCGACCGCGTCGTAATAAGTTTGGATGTTTGGGTTTGGCGGTGCTTTTGCAAAGCCAATGAATCTTCTCAATTGCGATTTACTTCGAGGTTGGTTGAACCACTGGTTTAGCGGTCGTGCTGAAGTCAGTTGAAGTCCGAGGGTTTAGGTAATCTATTTGAGTCCCGATCGCGGTTGCCCGATTCTGTTGGGAATTGGCTGCCGACGTACCGTTCACGGTTCTTACACCACCTGGCAATTGACCCGAGGCCGCCATTGGAGTTTTGTTTGACGGAGACGCGTTCATTGAGACGACTTGTACGTCTGCTGGAAGCACCGGGTCAGTATTGGATTGATCAATGGCTGAATCAATCATCCGAGAGATTAGCACATCGTGATAAGTTCCTGATTTATCTTTCTTCGCAGCAGCAACACCGGCGGGATAGCCTTCAAACCAGCTGTTAACGCATTTTGCGCCATCGGCAGATTGGTACTCCGGTGCTCGGTATTCTTCAGGTGGGAGTGCTGGAACGTAGCCATCACCTCCGTTACACATGTCGGTGTAGCCTGCGCAAAATCCGTTTTCAAAATGCTTTGCGTAAGCACGTTTGCAGTTTCCGTACCGTAAATTAAAGGCACGTTTAGCCCAGACCGTATCGCGGTACGTCAACATGGACGCCTCTTTGATACCGAGTTTACAACCGGTAAATGAGGCCGCCGTTAGAACTGCAATGCAGACGATTAAAAACGGAAAACCCTGTCTAGGTGTGACATATGTTGGTTGGTTCTTCACGACAACTTTCTCTGAAATTGACTTGTCTCATCCATCGAAAACCCTCAAAAGTCTCTCTCACTCAAGGGAATCAGACAGGGGCGCGAGCCCATCGCCTAGTCAATTCATCGCCAGTTAAGCTGTGCCGGATTTAACGAAGATCCTATTTATAGCGCTTTTAACGAAAATATCTCCGCGAGCGGTAAAGATAGGAAGCCTGTGGAAGAGGATGCTGGCAATTGCGACGCATTCTTTTATGTGACAGCAATATTGGAAGAGCGAGGGAGTGTTCGCTGCCCGGCGATTGGGGCAGGATCAATAGGCTCGTCAGTGAACCGACTCATAAAATAGAAGAGTTACGGTTTTCAAGCGAGATCGCAGTTGGGTGATTGCATCACGGAACCGGTCGAGGCGGTATCCTTTAGGCGGCCACAACGCCGTTTACCAAGTGAATTACCCGGTCAGCTTGCGCTGCGAGTTGGTCATCGTGAGTGACCATCACCACGGTAAGATTCTCGTGCTTTCGAAGTGCGGTAAGCGTTTCCATGACCTCAGCACCATTTTCTGAATCCAGATTGCCCGTAGGCTCATCAGCGAGGAGGATCGAAGGATCGGAAATCAGTGATCGAGCGATAGCCGTTCGCTGCATCTCACCACCAGAGAGTTGACTTGGTTTGTGAGTTAGGCGGTGGCCAAGCCCTACCATTTCTAAGAGCTCGATGGCTCTTTTGCGATAGGCTCGCTTATTTTTGAGGTAACGAAAAAAACCATCTTGAACCATTCGAGGAATGAGAACATTTTCTAAAGTGGTTAGTTCGGGTAACAGGTGGTAGAACTGGAAAATGAGCCCGAATTCGCGGTTGCGGAGGTGTTCCTGCTGGCGGGGAGACAGATTGTCGATTCTTTGGTCCCGAAAGTAGATTTCTCCGCTGTCAGGTGCATCGAGTGTTCCCAGTAAATGCAACAGGGTGCTTTTACCAGATCCGCTTTGCCCAATGATTGCAGTGAATCCTCCTTCTTCAATTTCGAGGTCCACTCCTTTTAAAACGGGGACTTGAACCGTTCCTTTTCCGTAGCTTTTGAAGAGGCCGCTAACTGACATAACCGAGGTGTCGGCGATTCGAAGTGGCGCTGATTTAATGTTTTTAGACAATCGCTTGCTTGGATTTAATTCTGCGGTGGACATGGGGTCTGCCTTGGATTCTGGATCGATTCGCAGGGGGTTGCTGGGAGCGACATCACTCATATCGAAGTGCCTCTACTGGGTGTAAGCGTGCAGCGCGAAGTGCGGGGAGCACGCTGGCAAGGACGGCAATCGCGATGGCGCCGATGGCGACCCAAAAAATGGTTATGGGATTAATTACGGTGGGGATTTCAGAAAAATAATAGATCGTCGGATCGAAGACTTCCTGGCCGGTGAGCACGGCGACCGTATCGGCAATTTCGTTGATGTACTGGACAAAGAGCAATCCAATTACGATTCCCACCCCGGTACCGACAGTACCGAGCGACATGCCATAGCCAAGGAAAATAGACATGACACCTCGACTAGGTGCCCCCAGTGCTTTAAGAATTCCAATGTCCTTGGTTTTTTCGACAACGATCATGTAGAACGTTGCCAAAATTCCGAATCCGGCAACAGCGATGATGAGAAACAGTAAAATGTTGAGGATGGTTAATTCCATTTTGACAGCGCTTAGCAAGGGGCGTTGGGTGTCCTGCCACGTTCGAATGTCATAGTCGGGAAAATAGTTAGGGGGGAATTGAGCAATCAGCTGATCACGTACAGCGTCTAAATCAGCCCCTTCTTTTAGTTTGATTTGAATCGTCGACACGGAGCCTTGACCCGTCATCGGATCGATCATTCCTCGCAGTTGTTGAAGTTCGCTTAGGGGGAGAAAAGCGAAACTGGAGTCGTATTCATGCATATTGGATGAATAAAAGTCGACGACCGTACAGTTTTCGATCACCGGTTTGGGGCTTTCACCGATGGTAGTCAGCATAATATTTGCGTCGTCGCCGGGCCTGATGAGATAAGCGTCTTGCAATTCACCGGAAGGGAGTTCCACTTTTCGTTCAGAGATGGCTAAACCTAGAATAATGCCGGTGCGATGATCTTTCATCGGGTCAAACAGATCCTCCGGATTGATTTCCGGTCGAAATTTTGCATGGGGGTCAAATGGTGAAATGCGATGGACGGTACCTGGTTCGGGCAACTGGTTTTCTTGGGGGACGTCGACATTCGCTGTCGCGGAGGTTTGAGGGTTGATGTCCTCTTCGGCAGGATTTCCTGCAGGAGGGATATCCGGGAGTGTTGCCGGTAGAGGCGCAAACCGACTCCCCTGCTCTTCCTGAACACTTGCGTTTTCGTAGCTGGCTGTTTCGACGTGAGATGGCTCAGAATTATAAAAAGCATTCGCTGCATTTTCGTATAAACTGTCGTATTCACGACTGTTTGCTTCAATACGCCGCTGAATTTCGATTCGGGTTCGGCGGTATTTCCACCCGGCATCCCCTTTGAATTTCTCTTGATCGTAGCCGTCTTCTTCGAGATCAAATGAAAATGATTTGCGTTTGATTTCGTTGGTTAAATACGGCTCAAAATCGGTGACTTTACCAAACGTCTCATCGTCGATTCCCAGAAGCATGATCTGCTGCGTCCATTGGCGGCCACGCACATCAAATGAGAGTAACGCTGGCGTCCGAACGACGCACGTCGCTTCTTGAATTTGGTCACCGAGAGTTTGTTTGATGATTTCAACATGGCGTTCAGGATGCGGGATTTCACTGAACATTTGCGTCGAAATTTCGACGTCCGAGAGAATTCCGTGAAGTCGATTTTTCATCTGATCAACAAAGCCGGCCATGACGCTGTTGACCACGATCAAGGTCGCGACACCGAGTGTGACACTGACAATAGATGCCAACGCAATGAAACGTGTTTTTAGGTAACGCCACGACAAAAGCAACTTATACATTCGCCAATCCTTTGGCCTTGTTAAAGCGAATCTCGATCCGTCCGTTATCGATTATCCGCGTTTTTTATTGGTTAGTCACCGTTTGTAACAAACGGGTGCAAAACGCTCTAATTCTCGGCTCTTAGGAGTGGGAACAAGATGATATCCCGAATGGAGGGGGAATTCGTTAGCAGCATAACTAGCCGGTCTATTCCAATTCCCAATCCACCTGCCGGCGGCATTCCATTCCGTAGGGCACGAACAAAATCGTGGTCCATTTTTGCCATGGAATCCTCTTCCGCCATCCCTTCAAGCTGATTTTCGAACAACTCCTTTTGTAAATCCGGATCATTCAGTTCCGTGTAAGCGTTTGCGAGTTCCATCCCGTTAATGAATAGCTCAAAACGCTCGGCGATATTCGGATTATCTTTCTTTCGTTTAGTCAGTGGGCAAATGCTCGCAGGGTAATCTGTAACGAAAACAGGTCCTATTAAGGCATCTTCCACTTTTTCTTCGAAAACTTCGTTTTTGATCACGTCGGGGTGTTTGCCATCGACCGCTAAACCAAGTGTTTCAGCATAAGCTTTTACAGCAGCAGGGTCTTGCGGGTCAACGCCGGTGTTCTCGGCAAAAAGTTCGTCATAGGGCTTTCTGGCAAACGGGGTAGAAAAGTCAACTTGGGTGTCTCCGTAGGGGACGGTCGTTCCAGAACCAAGTGCTTGCAGTGCGTCTGCTATCACAGCCTCGGTGAGGTCCATCATTGACTCGTAATCGCCGTATGCCTGATACGACTCGAGCATCGTGAAC